>BCRI01000076.1 GCA_001552515.1 Sphaerimonospora mesophila NBRC 14179 = JCM 3151 | reverse complement strand
GCCGTCAGGACGTACGGCGACGGCCTGAAAACGGAGGCCCAGCAGCGGCACACCCGCCATCAGGTGATCGCCACGCTGATGAACGAGCCGGACTCGCCCCGGCTGTCACCGGCCGGAGCCGCGGTCGGCCACGTGAAGGCCCAGTGGCAGGCGCCCGACGGGCGTCAGTGGGAGGGCACGATCGACGCCTCGACGAGCAGGCACCAGGGCGACACGGTCCGGATCTGGACCGACGAGCACGGCTCGCCGGTCCCGCGCCCGCAGGAGCGGGAGACCACCGTGGTGTCCGCGCTGACCGTCGGCGTCGGCATTCCGCTGGCCGCGGCCACCGGGCTCGCACTGGTCGTCGCCGCGACCCGGGGCATCGTCCAGCGGCGCGCCAAGCGGGCCTGGGAGGCCCAGTGGACGGTCGTCGAGCCGACCTGGCGCATCAACGGCCGCTGAGCCGCGACGACGACCGGGGCCCGATCAGAGGCCGAGTCGGGGGGCAGACTCAGCGGCCGAGTCGGCCGAGTCGGGGCTGAGGAGCTCGACTCAAAGGTCGACGACCTCGTTCTTGCCGATCACCACGATGCCCTCTCCGGTGACCGTGAAGCGCTCGCGGTCGTGGTCGAGGTCGAAGCCGATCCTGGCGCCGTCGGGGACGATCACGTTCTTGTCGATGATCGCTCTGCGGATCCGGGCTTGCCTGCCGACCTGGACGTTTCCCATCAGCACCGAGTCCTCGACGTGCGAGTGCGAGTGGAGCACGACACCGGGGGACAGGATGGAGCGCAGCGCCGTACCGCCGGAGACGATGACCCCCGGCGACACCAGGGACTCCAGCGCCCGCCCGACCCGGTCGCCGGTGTTGTGCACGAACTTGGCCGGCGGCAGCGGGTCGTGGCCGGTGTAGATCGGCCAGCTGCTGTTGTAGAGGTTGAACACCGGATGCACCGCGATGAGGTCCATGTTGGCCTCGTAGAAGGCGTCGAGCGTGCCCACGTCACGCCAGTAGCCGCGGTCCCGGTCGGTGGAGCCCGGCACCACGTTGTCCGCGAAGTCGTACACCTCGGCGCCGCCGGTCTTGACGAACATCGGGATGATGTTGCCGCCGAGGTCGTGCTTGCTCGCGGGGTCGAGCGCGTCCTCGCGCAGCGCCGCGATCAGCGACTGGGTCCGGAACACGTAGTTGCCCATCGAGGCGTAGATCTGGTCCGGCGCGTCGGGCAGGCCCACCGCGTCCGTCGGCTTCTCCCGGAAAGCGGCGATCCTGCGGCCGGAGGGGTCGGTCTCGATGACGCCGAACTGGTCGGCCAGCTTCAGCGGCTGCCGGATGGCCGCGACCGTGACGTCGGCGCCGGAGTCGATGTGCTGGGCCACCATCTGCCGCGGATCCATCCGGTAGATGTGGTCGGCGCCGAAGACGATGACGTGCTCGGGCTGCTCGTCATGGATCAGGTTGAGGTTCTGGAAGATCGCGTCGGCCGAGCCGGCGAACCAGCGCGGCCCGAGCCGCTGCTGCGCGGGAACCGGGGTGACGTAGTTGCCCAGCATCGACGACAGCCGCCAGGTCCGGGAGATATGCCGGTCCAGGCTGTGATTCTTGTACTGAGTCAGCACGACTATCCGGAAATATTCGGCATTTGCCAGATTAGACAGCACGAAGTCGACGAGCCGGTAGATCCCCCCGAAGGGGACGGCGGGCTTGGCCCGGTCCGCTGTCAGCGGCATCAGCCGCTTTCCCTCACCACCGGCGAGCACGATCGCCAGGACCTTCATAGGCAGGACCTTAACCCGCCGAACCCCGAACAAACACCCAAGCACCTAAGCTCCTCAATATGCGGGTCGATCTGCTCAGTCGTGAATATCCGCCCGAGGTGTACGGCGGGGCCGGGGTCCATGTCGAATATCTCGCCCGTGAGCTGCGGGAACTGGCCGACGTCCGGGTGCGCTGCTTCGGGGCGGCCCGTACGGAGCCCGGTGTGCACGCCTACCGTGTCCCGGAGGGACTGGGCGAGGCCAATGCGGCGCTCCAGGTGCTCGGCGTCGACCTGGAGATGGCGGCCGGCTGCGCCGGCGCCGACGTGGTGCACAGCCACACGTGGTACGCCAACTTCGCCGGGCACGTCGCCAAGATGCTGTACGGCACGCCGCACGTCGTGACCACCCACAGCCTGGAGCCCCTGCGCCCGTGGAAGGCCGAGCAGCTCGGCGGGGGATACACGCTGTCGTCGTGGGCCGAGCGGACCGCGCTGCGTGAGGCCGACGCCGTCATCGCCGTGTCGGAGGGCATGCGCCGCGACGTGCTCACCGCATATCCCGAAATATCGCCCGATCGGGTGCGGGTGATCCATAACGGGATCGACACCGACGAGTACGCCCCGGCGCACGGCGTCGACGCCCTGGTCGAGCACGGCATCGACCCCGCCCGGCCGTACGTCGTGTTCGTGGGACGCGTCACCCGGCAGAAGGGGCTGGTGCACCTGCTGCGCGCGGCCAGGTCGTTCGACCCCGGCGCGCAGATCGTGCTCTGCGCCGGCGCGCCGGACACCCCCGAGATCGCCGCCGAGGTCGCCGGCCTGGTCGGCGAGCTCTCGGCGGCACGCACCGGGGTCGTCTGGATCTCGGAGATGCTGCCGAGGCCCGAGGTGATCCAGATCCTCACGCACGCGACCGTCTTCGTCTGCCCGTCGGTCTACGAACCGATGGGCATCGTGAACCTCGAGGCGATGGCCTGCGAGACCGCCGTCGTGGCGACCGCGACCGGCGGCATCCCCGAGGTCGTCGACGACGGCACGACCGGTCTGCTCGTGCCCATACGGCAGGGTGCGGACGGCGAGCCGTACGACCCGGAGGCGTTCGCCGCCGCCATCGCCGAGCGTGTCGGCACGCTGCTGGCAGACCCGCACCGCGCGGCCGAGATGGGCAGGGCGGGCCGCCGCCGAGCGGTCGACCTGTTCTCCTGGCGGCGCATCGCCCAGCGCACGCACGACCTCTACGCGGAGATCAGCGGATGACGACGATCACGATCGGCCGGGTCGGCATGGCCTTCACCGACCGGCACGGCGGCGTGAGCGCCGGGCCGTACGGCTCGCGCAACCTCGGCGGCGCGGTCGGCGACGATCCGGCCGCCGTGGCCGAGAACCGGGCCAAGACGGCCGCCGAGCTCGGCCTCGACCGGGTCGTGTTCATGCGGCAGGTACACGGCGCCGACGTGGCCTACGTGACCGAGCCGTTCGGGGCAGAGCCACCGGCGCTCGACGGCGTGTTCACCGACCGGCCGGGCCTCGCCCTGGCGGTCCTGGTCGCCGACTGCGCCCCGGTGCTGCTCGCCGACCCGGTGGCCGGGCTGGTCGGCGGCGCGCACTCCGGGCGGCCGGGCACCGAGGCCGGGGTGGTCCCCGCGCTGGTGGCGGCGATGAAGGCCCGGGGCGCCGAGCCCGCGCGCATGGTGGCGGCGATCGGCCCGGCCGCGTGCGGGCGGTGCTACGAGGTCCCCGCCGAGCTGCGCGAGCGGGTCGCCGCCCGGGTCCCCGAGACCTGGTCCGACACCCGGTGGGGCACCCCCGCCCTCGACCTCCGCGCCGGGATCGCCGCCCAGCTTCACCGGGCGGGCGTCGCCGACGTCAGACACGACGACCGCTGCACGATCGAGACGCCCGATCTCTACTCTTACCGCCGCGAGCGGGAAACCGGCAGGTTCGCCGGTTACATCTGGACACGTGCATAGGTCGCGAACCTTTCCGGTGCCCGGCGCATCTGATCCATGGGTGAAGCACGACCGGACGGAGACGTGATGAAGAAGATCCTGGGGACCGCGGCCGTGGCTCTCGCCTTCGGCGTGACCATCGCGGCGGCACCGCCCGCCACGGCCGCGGCGCACATCCCGAAGGGCTTCCTTCTGTACGAGAAGGAGGCGGCCAAGCACCGCAACGACCCCGAGGCGAGGTGGGAAGTCAGCCGGAAGACGGGCGCCCGGCTCGTCGTCAACCCCTGCGAGAAGGCCGGCCTGGGCAGATCCGGCCGGGTGGCGACCGGCACCGCCACGTACATCGCGGTCCCCGACTACATGCGGGCCGAGCAGGTGATCCTGTACTCCTCATCCGGGGCCGCCAAGAAGGCCCTGCGCGACCTGCGCGCCGACGTGGCCAGGTGCCGGAAGACCGGCACCGGGCAGGTGACCTACCGGTTCACCTCCGCCAGGGCCGCTCTCGGCGACGAGGCGATCAAGATCACCGGTCAGGTCTACCACGGCAGGAAGTTCGCGGTGGGCGGACAACGCGCCGTGGTCGCCCGGCGGGCCAACGCCGTCGTCGTCTACAACATCGCGGGAGAGTGGGGCGGGCCCGCCAGGAGCGACTTCAGCCGGCAGCTCAAGGACACCGGGAGGATGCTCGCCAAGATCTGCCGGATCGCCCGGTGTCGCTGACCGCCGCGGATCAGCGCGTGGTGAGGCGGCAGGCGTCCGCCCACCGCGCCGGATCGACGACCTCGGCCGGGGCCGGCCGGACCAGCGCGCGGCAGTCGGCGATCGCCCCGGCGAGCAGGTCGCACAGCAGCGCGTCCGGGTCGGGCACGCATGCCCGGGCGATCCCGCGCACCGCGAGCTGCACCGTGTTGGGCGCGGCGTACCTGCGGAAACCCTTCAGGGAGACCCGGACGCCGCGGCCGAACTCGGCCGCCCACCGCGCCGCTTCGGGCACCTGTGCGAGGGCCTCCCGGCTGCGTTCCGCCATGCCGGCGTTCCCGTCGAGTCCGGCGAGGACATGCTCGGCCGACAGGATCGACACCGCCATCGCGAGCTGCCGCTCGTGCGCGACCACCGGCAGCGCCGTGGTGGCGCACCGCAGCGCGATCCGCACGTCGAGGCGGGGATCGTCGCCCGTCACCCCGATCACGGACGGGATCAGCTCGGCCAGGCGGTGCCGGGCCGCGTCGGAGGTGTGATCGTTGACGAGGCGTGCCACCGCGGCGAGCAACGGGTGGGTGCAGGCGGGATGGTCGCTCCACCGTTCACCGGCGAGGTAGGACGCGAGCTCCATAAAGCATGCGCCCTTACTGGGACTGCGGTGCTTACCGCGAGACAGCATCGGCATGACTGCAGGTACCGGAGACATATCACCAGTGTGCGCCCGCCACACCGCAGTTCATAGAGGTGGAGACGGGATTTGAACCCGTGTACGCGGCTTTGCAGGCCGCTGCCTCGCCTCTCGGCCACTCCACCGAGCGAGGCCCCAGGGGAAAACAACCCGGCAAAGACCTCCCAGAGCGGAAGACGGGATTCGAACCCGCGACCCTCACCTTGGCAAGGTGATGCTCTACCAACTGAGCCACTTCCGCGTTCGCCTCGCGGCGACGTGATAACTGTATCGGGTTTTCGCTCCCGATGCGTACTCAAGGCCGCCAGGCCGCGACAATGTAGACGTGAAAATCGGCACGTTCGACGTCTGGCCTCCCGTGGTGCTCGCCCCGATGGCGGGCATCACCAACATCGGCTTCCGCACGCTGTGCCGAGAGCAGGGCGGCGGGCTGTTCGTCTCCGAGATGATCACCTCCCGGGCCCTGGTGGAACGGGTGCCGCTGACGTTCCACATGATTCGTTTCGGGGAGCACGAGACCCCGCGCAGCGTTCAGCTCTACGGCGTGGACCCCGTGATCATCGGCAGGGCCGCCAGGATGATCTACGAGGAGGATCTGGCCGACCACATCGATCTGAACTTCGGCTGCCCCGTGCCCAAGGTCACCAGGCGGGGCGGCGGATCGGCCCTGCCGTACAAGCGGAACCTGCTGCGCGCCATCCTCAGGGAGGCGGTGGCGAACGCCGGGCCGGTGCCGGTGACGATGAAGATGCGCATGGGCATCGACGAGGACCATCTGACCTATCTCGACGCGGGCCGGATCGCCGCGGAGGAGGGCGTCGCCGCCATCGCCCTGCATGCGCGTACGGCTCGGCAGCACTATGGCGGAGCCGCCGACTGGGACGCGATCGCCCGGCTCAAGGAGGCGGTGCCGGAGATTCCGGTGCTGGGCAACGGCGACATCTGGAGCGCCGACGACGCGCTGCGCATGGTCGAGCGGACCGGCTGCGACGGTGTCGTCGTCGGGCGCGGCTGCCTTGGGCGGCCGTGGCTGTTCCGCGACCTGGCGCTGGCCTTCGACTGCTCGGCCGAGCGGACGCGGCCCGACCTCGGGGAGGTCGCCGACATGATGTTCCGGCACGCCGAGCTGCTGTGCGAGGTGATCGGGAGCGAGCCGCACGGCCTGGCCGACTTCCGCAAGCACGTGGGGTGGTACCTGAAGGGCTTCGCGATCGGGGCGGACACCCGCCGCGCGCTCACCGCCGTCACCGCCCTCGCCGAGCTGCGCGACCGCCTCGGCGAGCTGGACCGCGGTCAGCCCTGGCCGGGCGGGATCGCCGACGGCCCGCGCGGCAAGAGCGGGGAACGAACCAAGGTGGCGCTGCCGCACGGGTGGCTGGACGATCCCGAGGACATGACGGTCCCGGGCGCCGAGGCCGAGGACGCGACCTCCGGCGGCTGACGACGCTCAGGCGGCCGGCCGCGAGCACATGGGAATCCTCCGCTCGGGGTCGTGGGCGCGCGCATAGGCTTCGGAGCATGGCAAACGCGATCATCACGGCCCGCGGAGTCGGACTGGACCTGGGCGGCGTGCCCGTGCTGCGCGGCGTCGATCTGGCCGTCGACTCCGGTGAGATCGTCGCAGTCATGGGGGAGAACGGCGTCGGCAAGTCCACGCTGCTGCGCTGTCTGGCAGGCATGCACCCCTTGCCACGCGGCGAGATCGACGTTTTCGGCGGGCCGCCGGCCGACCGTCTCGACTTCTGGCAGCGGGTTGTGCGGGTCGGCGACGAGCCCGCCTGGTATCCGGGGCTGAGCGTTCGCGAACATCTGGAGCTGATGAGGGCCGTGCAGAAGGACGCTCGCCTGACGGTCGAGGAGACGCTGGACACCTTCGAGCTGGGCGCCCGCGCCGGCCTCTCCCCGCTGTCGCTGTCCACCGGCCAGCGGCAGCGGCTGTCGCTCGCGATGGCCCTGCTCCGGCCGAGCCGCCTGCTCCTGCTGGACGAGCCGGAGCGCGGCCTGGACGCCGGGTTCAGGAAGCGCCTCGCCGTGATTCTGCGCGGCTACGCCGCAGAGGGAGGCACGGTCGTCATGGCCACCCACGATGCGCGGCTCGCCGAGATCATGGGAGCCCGCGTCATCACGCTGCGGGTGGCATCGTGATCCCCGCGGCCGCGCGGGCCCACCCCGCTCTCGCCTACCTCCGTGCCCACCGTGGGCGGCCGGCGACGTGGTCGGACCGCTACACCACGATGTTCGGCCTGGTCGTCGCCGCCGCGGTGCTCGGCCGCCCGGTCGTCGAGGCGATCGCCGGGCTGGCCCGCCACGCCGATCCCACGCGGCTCGGCGCCGGGCTCGCTCTGGTCACGGCGGCCTACGCCGGCCTCCTCATCCTGGCGCGGACGTTCGGGCCCGTCGTGCTGCCCGCCGCCGACGCCTCGTGGCTGGTCACGTCGCCGCTGCCCCGCAGGGCCGTGCTCGGCCGTACGGCGTCGCTTCTGCTGTCGGCGGCGATTCTCGCCGGGGCGGTGCTCGGACTGGCGGCGCTGTCGGTGTTCGGAGCCCCCGACCGGCTCGGCGTACGCCTCGCGGCCGCGCTGGTGCTCGGCGTCGCGGCGGGAGTGGGCGGCATGGCCACGGCGGTGCTCGCCCAGCGATCCCCGGCATGGGACACCGGGTTGCAGGTGGTGATCGCCGGAGTCCTTTCGGCAGCGGTGCTCGCGGCCGTGCTCGGTGCGGGTCCCGGCCGCCGGATTCTCGCCGCCGTCTCCGAGGCGCCCGCGTCCCTGGGCGCGGCGGTCGCCGGGGTCGCCTCCGTCGTGGCCGCCTTCCTCCTGCGGTGGGCATGGGCGGCGCTCGATCGCATCCCCGCCCATCGGATCCTGGCCTCCTCGACGCGGGCGGCCCGGGTGACCTCGGCGGCGGGCGCGCTGGATCCGAGCATGCTGACGTGGATCATGGAGGACGCCCACTGGCGCGGCCGGGCGCTGCGGTCTCGCCCCTGGCCCCGCCTCGTGGCACGGCTCGGCCGGGCGCCCGCGCTGGCCTGGCAGGAGTGGCTGCGCGTGGGCAGACGACCGGGCCGCCTGATGGCGCTGCTCGGCGGGGCGGCCCTGCCCGCCGTCTGCGCGAACGCCACCGGAGGGGAGACCGGGCTGCCCTTCGGGATGCTGCTGTGCGGGGCGCTGACCGCCGCCGCCATGTGCACCGGAGGGGTACGGCGAGACGGCGGCGACCCGGCCCTGGCCCGGATGCTGGCCGTGGACGGCAGGGCCGTGATGGCCGCCCGGGCGGTGCTGCCCGCGCTGCTGGCCGCCTCCTGGTCGGTGCTCGCTCTGGTGGGGATCGGCGCCGTCGGCGCGCTGCCGGCCGACGGCTGGTGGCTGCTCGGACCGGCGCCCGCGCCCGCGTTGGCAGCCGGGGCGTTGCGGATGGCACGGCGGCCGCCGGTCGACCACGCGATGCCGGTCATCGACACCCCTGGCGGCGCGGTGCCGACCGGCCCGCTGTTCTGGGCGCTGACCGGCGTGGACCTCGCGCTGCTCGGGTCGCTGCCCGCGCTCGCCGTGCTGGTCACGCGGCCGACCGACGTCGTGCCGTACGTGGTGGCCCAGGCCGTCGCGGGGGCCGGGGTTCTCGGTGCGTACGTGCTCGTCGCGGGTCGCGCCGCCCGCTGAGGACGATGCGGGGGGCTACCGGATTCGTCCGCAGTGCTTCCGGACTTCAGGCCGGGGAGCGGGTCAAAGACGGTCGAAGCCGGTGACGTGGAGCACGGCGTGGCCCTCCTCGTCGGAGGCGGCGAGGTCGACCTCGGCGCTGATGCCCCAGTCGTGGTGGCCCGCCGGGTCGTCGACGATCTGGCGCACCCGCCACAGCTCCTTCTCCTCCTCGATGAGGAGGAGGGCCGGCCCCCGGGCGGCGGGCCCGGTGCCGATCTCGTCGTGCTCGTCGTAGTAGGCGTCGAGCGCGGCCCCCCAGTCGAAGTCGGGATAGAGCTCGACGAGCTCCTCCTCGCGGTCGAGGGCGGCGAGCTCGACGAGGCGGAACATCGCGTTGCGCACCAGCACCCGGAAGGCGCGGGTGTTGGCGGTGACCGGCCTGGTCCGCGTCTCCAGCTCGTCGGCGGCCTCGAGCGCGGCCGACGGGTTGGCCAGCTTCTCCCACTCGTCGATCAGACTGGAGTCGACCTGGCGCACCAGCTCGCCGAGCCATTCGATCAGGTCGAGCAGGTCGCCGGTCTTGAGGTGCTCGGGGACCGTCTTCGACAGCGTCCGGTAGGCGTCGGCGAGGTAGCGCAGCACCGTCCCCTCCGAGCGGGCCAGTTCGTAGAACTGGATGTACTCGGTGAACGTCATGGCGCGCTCGTACATGTCGCGGACGATCGTCTTGGGGCTGACCGTGTGGTCGCCGACCCACGGGTGCCCGCGCCGGTAGGTTTCGTACGCGCCGAAGAGCAGGTCGGCCAGCGGCATCGGATAGGTGATCTCGGCGAGGCGCTCCATCCGCTCCTCGTACTCGATCCCGTCGGCCTTCATCTGCGCGACGGCCTCGGCGCGCGCCTTGTTGAGCTGGGCGTGCAGGATCTGCCGCGGGTCGTCGAGCGTCGACTCCACGATCGAGACCAGGTCCAGCGCGTACGTCGGAGACTCGGCGTCGAGCAGTTCGAACGAGGCGAGCGCGAACGTCGACAGCGCCTGGTTGAGCGCGAAGTCCTCCTGCAGATCGACGGTGAGCCGGGCCCGGCGGCCGTGCTCGTCGGGCTCTTGGAGCGCCTCCACGATGCCGCCCGCGAGCAGCGAGCGATAGATGGCGATCGCGTGGCTGATGTGCCGCCGCTGGGCCTTGCGGTCCTCGTGGTTGTCGGTGAGCAGCCGTTTCATCGCCTGGAAGCAGTCGCCCGGCCGGTTGATCACGGCCAGCAGCATGGCGTTGCTCACCTTGAACCGGGAGGTCAGCGGCTCCGGCTCGGCCGTCTGCAGCTTCTCGAACGTCTCCTGGCTCCAGCCGACGAAGCCCTCCGGCGGCTTCTTGCGCGCGTAGCCGCGCCGCCGCTTAGGATCATCGCCGATCTTGGCGAGGGCCCGCTCGTTCTCGACGACGTGATCGGGGGCCTGGCAGACGACGTAGCCGACGGTGTCGAACCCGGCCCGGCCGGCCCGCCCGGCGATCTGGTGGAACTCCCGCGCCCGCAGCCGCCGCACCCGGTTGCCGTCGAACTTCGACAGCGCGGTGAACAGGACCGTCCTGATCGGGACGTTGACCCCGACGCCCAGCGTGTCGGTGCCGCAGATCACCTTCAGCAGCCCCGCCTGGGCCAGCCGCTCCACCAGGCGGCGATACTTCGGCAGCATCCCGGCGTGGTGGACGCCGATGCCGTGCCGTACGAGCCGGGACAGCGCCCGGCCGAAGCGGGTGGTGAACCGGAAGTTGCCGATCAGCTCGGCGATCGCCTGCTTCTCCGCCTTCGAGCACATGTTGATGCTCATCAGCGCCTGGGCCCGCTCCATCGCGGCCGCCTGGGTGAAGTGGACGACGTAGACCGGGGCCTGCTGGGTGGCCAGCAGCTCCTCCAGCGTCTCGTGCAGCGGCGTCACGCGATAGGAGTACAGCAGCGGGACCGGGCGCTCGGCGTGCTTGACCACCGAGGTGGCGCGGCCGGTGCGGCGGGTGAGGTCCTTCTCGAAGCGCTCGACGTCGCCGAGCGTCGCCGACATCAGCACGAACTGGGCCTGCGGCAGCTCCAGCAGCGGCACCTGCCAGGCCCAGCCGCGGTCCGGCTCGGCGTAGAAGTGGAACTCATCCATGATCACCGTACCGACGTCGGCCTCGGCGCCGTCGCGCAGCGCGATCTGCGCGAGGATCTCGGCCGTGCAGCAGATGATGGGGGCGTCGGCGTTCACCGAGGCGTCGCCGGTCATCATGCCGACGTTCTCGGTGCCGAACACGGCGCACAGGTCGAAGAACTTCTCCGACACCAGGGCCTTGATGGGTGCGCTGTAGAAGCTCACCTCGTCCCTGGCCAGCGCGGCGAAGTGGGCCCCCGCCGCCACCAGGCTCTTGCCCGACCCCGTCGGGGTGGCGAGGATCAGGTTGTTGCCGGAGACGACCTCGATCAGCGCCTCCTCCTGGGCCGGATAGAGCGTGAGCCCGCGTTCGGCGTTCCAGTCCACGAACGTATCGAACAGCGAGTCGGGTTCGGGGTCAGGGGGGAGGCGCCGGATCAGGCTCATGCTTTCGCTCACGTCTCCTATCCTGCCGAAGCACTCGGACTGTTTCGACCGGTACGCGTACGGCGGGCCACGCGACTGTTACCGGCGCTCGATGACGACGATCGGGATCTCCCGGTCGGTCTTCGCGGCGTACTCGTCGTAGGCCGGCCAGGTGGCGGTCATCGTCCGCCACATGTCCGGCCGCTCCTCCGGCGTCGCCGTACGGGCCCGCGCGCGGAACCGTTCACCCCTGATCTGGAACTCGACCTCGGGGTCGGCCTGCAGGTTGCGGTACCACAGCGGGTGCTCGTCGGCTCCGCCCTTGGAGGCGACGACCAGATAGGCGTCGCCGTACGGCTGGTAGATCAGCGGCGTGCTGCGTTTCCGGCCCGATCTGCGGCCGGTCGTCGTGAGGATCGCGACCGTCGTGCCCTGCCAGTCGTGGCCCTCAGCGCCGTGTGTCTCCAGATAGCGCTTCACATGTTCCTGTCCGAACAGCATGATGTTCACCTACCCATCGTCACGCCGCGTCCGATCGGCGGCGTCGGCCAGTTCCATGGCGACCTCGAGAGCCGCCTCCGTGCGTTGCCGGGGGGTCAGGTCGTCGTCCGGCAGCGCGAACCAGACGGCGTGCAGCGTGAAGAGCGCCATCGAGCGCCTGAGCCGGATCGGCAGGGGGTCGTCGGGCTGGGTGAGCACGTCGATCAGCTCCTGCATCCGCTTGCGCATCAGCTCGGGTTTGCGCATGCCGTGCAGCGCCGCCTGGTTGCGCTGCATGAGCTGCATCACCTCGTGGTGGCGCCCGTCCGTCATCTTCGCGGCGTAGCGCCGGACGACCTCCCTGCGGGTCTGCGGGGTCGCGGGCTGCCGGCGCGCCCAGGCGATCAGCTCGTCGAGTGCCCGGGCATGGTCTTCGATGAGGCTGGCTATGATGTCCTCTTTGGACTTGAAGTGATAGTAAAGTGCCGCCTTGGTCACGCCGAGGGCTTCGGCGATTTCCCGTAGCGAAGTGGCCTCGTACCCCTGCTCGGTGAAGAGCCGGATGGCGACGTCCTGGATACGGGTTCTCGTATCTCTCTGTGCACCCATGCCTGCTTTGGTCCTTATTTAACTTGACGGCCGGCAAGTCAGCACTTTACCGTAACGCTGGTCACTAGCCGGTCGGCAAGTAAGCAAATTTCCTACGAGGGGGCACCCACCATGACGGAGACCTCGGCCGCGCCCGCCGGCCGGTCCAGGGAAGTGATGATCGTTTTACCCGGCCTGCTGCTGGCGATGATGCTGGCGATGCTGGACAACATGATCGTCGGCACCGCGATGCCGAGGATCGTCGGGGAACTCCAGGGCCTGGACTACTTCACCTGGGTCACCACGGCGTACGTACTGGGCACCACGGTCTCGACGCCGATCTGGGGCAAGCTCGGCGACCTCTACGGACGCAAGAACATCTTCCTGAGCTCGATCGTCATCTTCCTGGTCGGCTCCGCGCTGTGCGGCATGGCGGGCTCCGTGCTGTTCGGCGGCACCGACGGCGGGATGATCGAGCTGATCGCGTTCCGGGCGGTGCAGGGCCTCGGCGCCGGCGGGCTCATCGTCGGCGTGATGGCGATCATCGGTGATTTGGTGTCGCCGCGTGAGCGTGGTCAGTACCAGGGCATCATGGCCGCGATCATGTCTCTCGCGATGATCGCGGGTCCGCTCGTCGGCGGCTTCATCACCGACCACCTGGACTGGCGCTGGGCCTTCTACGTGAACCTCCCGCTCGGTGGCGTGGCGCTGATCTGGCTGATCCTCAAGCTGCACCTGCCCAAGCACCGCACCGAGCACCGCATCGACTGGTACGGCGCGGCCGTGCTCACGGTCGGCATCACCGCGATCGTGCTGGTCACGTCCTGGGGCGGCCAGAAGCACGGCTATCCCTGGGGCTCCTGGCAGATCCTCGGGCTCGCCGGCCTGGCGGTCGTGGCGCTGGCCCTGTTCATCCCGATCGAGCGGCGGGCGGCCGAGCCGATCATGCCGCTGCACGTGTTCCGCGACCGCAACTTCACGCTGATCAACGTGCTGGGCTTCCTGCTCGGCTTCGCGATGTTCGGCGCGATCACCTTCCTGCCGATGTTCCAGCAGATCGTGCAGGGCGCCTCGGCCACCAACTCCGGGATGCTCCTGCTGCCGATGATGGCCTCGTCCATGGTCGTGTCGCTGTTCGTCGGCAAGGCGATCACCCAGACCGGCAGGTACAAGATGTACCCGGTGCTGGGCGGGACGATCATGGCGGTCGGCATGGTCCTGCTGGCCTTCCAGGACGCCTACACCCCGATGTGGCAGACCGGCGTGTTCATCGCCGTCCTCGGCCTCGGCATGGGCTTCCTCATGCAGACGACCATGCTGATCGCGCAGAACAGCGTGGAGCAGAAGGACATGGGCGTGGCCAGCAGCGCCGCCACGTTCTTCCGCTCCATCGGCGGGTCGTTCGGCATCTCGCTGTTCGGCGCGGTCTTCAACAACCGGCTCGCCGCCGAGATCACCGAGAAGCTCGGGCCGGAGGCGGCCGCCGTGGCCGGCGCCGGTGGCGGCGGCCAGATCGAGAAGAGCTTCCTCGAGCGGCTTCCGCCGCCGATCAAGACCGGGTTCCTGGAGGCGCTGGCCGGGGCGATCGGCTCGGTCTTCGTGTGGTCGCTGCTGTTCGCCGCGCTGGTGCCGGTGATCGCCGCGTTCATCAAGCACGTGCCGCTGCGCAGCGGCACCCCCGGCCAGAACGGGGAGTCGGGCCGCGAATCGGCCGAGCCCGCCGCGATGGCCGCCGTCGAGTGACGGCCGGTCGTCACGTCACGTACGGCTCACGCCCACGCCGGGCGTGAGCCGTACGAGCGGTTCCGGCGGCAGGGGTCAGGCGGGCCGCTCGACCCGGTCACCGGACCAGTCGGTGTGGAAGACACCCTCACGGTCGACCCGGCGGTAGGTGTGCGCGCCGAAGAAGTCGCGCAGCCCCTGCAGGAGCGCCGCGGGCAGCCGGTCGCGCCGCAGCGCGTCGTAGTACGCGAGCGCCGAGGAGAACCCGGGCGTCGGAACGCCGATCGTCGCCGCCGTCGCGACCACACGCCGCCAGGAGTCCTGGGCGTCGGCGAGCGCGGCCGCGAAGGTCGGGTCGACCAGCAGGGTCGGCAGGGTCGGCCGGGCCTCGTACGCCTCCCGGATCCGGTCGAGGAACCGCGCCCTGATGATGCAGCCGCCCCGCCAGATGGTCGCCATGGCGCCGGGGTCGATCTCCCAGCCGTACTCCACGCTCGCCGCGGCGATCTGGTCGAATCCCTGGGCGTACGCGACGATCTTGGATGCGTACAGCGCCCGCCGCACGTCCTCGACCAGATCGTCGCCGGAGGCCACGCCCTGTCCCTGCGGCCCGGCGAGCGAGCGGGCGGCCGTTCGCTGGTCGGGGTGGCCGGAGAGGGCGCGGGCGAACACGGCCTCGGCGATGCCCGTCACCGGCACGCCGAGGTCGAGCGCGCTCTGCACGGTCCAGCGGCCGGTGCCCTTCTGCTCGGCCTGGTCCACCACGACGTCGACGAACGGCCGGCCCGTCTCGGCGTCGGTGTGGCCCAGCACCTCGGCGGTGATCTCGATGAGGTACGACTCGAGGTCGCCCCGGTTCCACTCGCGGAAGACGTCGGCCAGCTCCTGCGGGCTGAGCCCGAGCGCCTGCCTGAGCAGGTCGTAGGACTCCGCGATGAGCTGCATGTCCGAATATTCGATGCCGTTGTGCACCATTTTGACGAAATGTCCCGCGCCGTCGGGACCGACGTGCACGCAGCACGGCGTCCCGTCGACCTTCGCGGCGACGTCCTCCAGCAGCGGGCCGAGCGTCTTGTACGCCTCCGGATCGCCGCCGGGCATGATGCTCGGGCCGTTGAGCGCCCCCTCCTCGCCGCCGGAGATCCCGGCGCCGACGAAGTGGATGCCCCGCTCCCGCAGCGCGGCCTCCCGGCGGCGGGTGTCCGCGTAATGGGCGTTGCCCCCATCGATGATCATGTCGCCCGGCTCCATGTGGGCGGCGAGCTCCTCGATCACCGTGTCGGTGGGCGCCCCGGCCTTGACCATGATGATCGCCTTGCGGGGCCGCTGCAGGGCGTCGACGAACTCCTTGACGGATTCGGCCGCCAGGAAGGCGCCCTCGTCGCGGTGCTGGTCCATGAAGGCGGTGGTGCGGCTGTGCGTGCGGTTGTGCACCGCGACCACATGGCCGTGATGGGCGAAATTCCTCGCCAGGTTGCGCCCCATGGTCGCCAGCCCGGTCACTCCGATATCTGCCTTGTTCATGCCTCTAGTCATATACCGCCGAGGGCCGAACCACTGAGGCGTGTTCAGATGCCGGAACGGGCCGCCTCGATCTTGGCCGCGGTGGGGATCCGCGTGCTGGAGAACGGGCTCTCCCGGCACGCCGAGGTCGGGGCGGGAGCCGACGGCCGACCGCCGGGTCCTCGCCACCGACCTGGCCACAGCGGCCGAACCGGCCGCCGATCTGCGCGGGCGACCTCAGTGCCCGTGCGAGGCTGAACCGTTCACGCTGAGCACGGGCTCGGGCACCTCGATGGCAGGGAACGTGCCGGTGTCGATGATGCCGTGCTCCCGGTACGCCGCCTCCAGCAGCGCGTGCGCCCGGGGCTCCAGCTTCCACAGCGCGCGGTACTTCTTCGCCGTGGCGAGCGGGATGCCGACCTCCTGGGCGATGTCCGCGGCCCGGGGGACGTACTTGCGATCGATCTGCTGCTCCCAGTACTGCCGCGCGGCGCGGATCCGCGCCGCGCGCTCGGCCGTGTCGACGGTGGGCGGGGCGGGCTCGGCGGGGCCGTGCTCGTCGTCCTCGTCGTCGACCAGGTAGGCGACCTGGGACCTGGGCAGGGCCGCCGGGGGAGCGGCGACGTCGCCCGGCTGCTCGGGCGCCCAGGGGACCGGCGGGCTGAGATCGAGCAGGGCCGAGGTGTTGTAGAGCGCACCGATCTGGGAGAGCAGAGCCTCCTGCCGCTTGTCGTCCACGGCGAGGCCGGTGTACTCGACCGCGCGGTCCATGGCCTTGTCGAGCCTGGCCAGCGCGGCGCGCATCTTGCGATCGGATGCGCCTGCCTCGCGCAGCGCACGGGCCTTCTTCGCGGCCAGCGCCACCCGGGTGAGCCTGCGGTGGGCGTCCACCTCGCTCGTGGTCCGGTCGCCGGCCTCGGCCAGCCCGATGCGGACCAGCATCCGCTCGGGGGTGATCCGCCAGTTGATGCGGGAGCGGCCGGTGATGCGGTGCCGTTCGATCGCCATGCCCCGCTCCCACAGCCAGGCGGCCACGAGCGGTGCGGCGAGGCGGAAGATGGCCTCGGCCACGCTGCGGGCGTCCATGCTCGACAGCACGGCGGACAGGCCGGTGAGCGCCCATACGGCGATGCCGTCGATGCCGGCCGAGTAGTTCTCGCGCATGTTGCGCCGGGCCCGTACGGCGCTGGTGATCACCGCGACTTCGATGAACGCGAAGAGCAGCAGCCGCAGCGGGCCGTCGAAGCCGAGCACGTCCCCGGAGAAGCGCCACATGCCCTGGGCGGAGACGCCGGTGGCGATGCTGGCGGCGACGATCGTCAGGATGTCCTCGGCGGGACGGCCGGCGGCCCATCGGCGCAGGATCCGGATCACTGCGCGCAGCGCGAAGAAGGCCAGGGTCAGCAGGATCAGGGCGAAGATAGAGATGATGACCGTTTCGACCGGATGGTCGGATCCGAAGACGGTCAGTTGATCAATGGGGGGCATCAGTCAGTCACGGTCTCTCGACGTCCGATGAGATTTCCAATCGGATCATCCCAGAAGCGCACCGTCCGATGTGGCGGAAATCCGGGCTCACTCGATGAGGAACGCGTGCGGCCCGCCTGTGACAGGGTGAGGGCGCCGCCCTTGCGGGCCGCTTGCAGCACGCCCTGTCTGCCCGATCAGGGGACGTGCAAGCAGGCGTCCCAGGGCCGGGCCGTACGACCAGGGGCGTGGCCGGGGGCGCGGCGGCCGGCTTCCCCTGCGGCACGCCGGTCTGGTCTCCCGACTCCGCGACCGTCGCGTACCTGGGCAGGAGCAACGCCGACGCCGCGCCCCTCATGATCGTGAAGGCGGACGGCAGGTCGAAAGCGCGCAGGGCGGGCAGGACTCCGGGCGTCTGCAATCTCGCCTGTTCAGATGACCTGCACGCACCGGCCTCGGAGTGGCGGATACACGCATGGTGACGGAGGCGTCGCGGAATAATGGGCACAGCCGCCACGATCCGAGGGAGATCGCCTTGACCGGTTCATTCAGCAGGGACAATCTCGATCTGGCCGCGAGCGCCCAGGAGGTCGCCGAGCGCATGCCCGAGGGGTCCCTCCATCACGCCGCCGCCAGATCCGTAGCGATCACCTGCGCCACCACACGTGACGCCGACCACGCGCGGACCACCCTGGACGGCCTCACTCCCGAGGACGTCCGCCGGGCCGCGCTGGAGCTCTTCGACCGGCTGTCCGCCCCGCCGCAGTGACCGCGCCGCAGTGACCTCGCCGCTCTGAGCGGAGCGGTGGGATTTCCCCGCCGGGGCTTGTGAAGATCTCCGGGGGCATGCCAGACTTTGTGCGTCCAAATAGTTAAGAAACTTAACAGTAGGCGTGCGTCCCGGATGTTTGTCGGCTCTGAAATCCCGCTGTCCCTCGGTCAAGAGCGTCTGTGGTTCCTGCACGAACTGAACCCCGATGACGCCTCGTACAACATCTGCGTCACAGAACGGCTGCTCGGGCCGCTGGACGCCGCCGCGCTGGAACGCGCCCTCGGCGCAGTGATCCGGCGGCACGACGTGCTGCGCACCCGCTATCCGTCGCTGGACGGCCGGCCGGTCCAGGTGGTCGACGACGTCACGGTCCCGCTGGAGCGGGTCGGCGCGCCGGACGAGGCGCGGGCGGCCGAGCTGGTCGCCGAGCTGACCAACCGGCCCTTCGACCTCGCCACCGGCCCGGTGATCCGCGCTCGGCTGATCGAGTTGTCCGCGACGGAGCACATCCTCGTCGTGGTGCTCCACCACATCGCGGGCGACGGCTGGTCGCTCGGCGTGCTGTTCCGCGAGCTGGCCGCCAACTACGCCGCCTGCCTGGACGGCCGTGAGCCGGAGCTGCCCGACCTGCCGATCAGGTACGCCGACCACGCGGTTCGCCAGCGTGCCGACGACGGGCACGACCGCTCGCTCGGCCACTGGAAGGAGAAGCTGGCCGGGGTGCCGCCGCTCACGCTGCCGGCCGACCGGCCGAGGCCACGGATCAGAAGCCCACGCGGCGGCTGCGTCACCCGCCGGCTGCCCGCCGAGCTGACCGGTCGGCTGGCCGCGCTGGCCAGGGCGGAGCGGGTCACCCTTTTCATGCTGCTGCTCGCCGCATTCCAGACCCAGCTGCACCGCCACACCGGCCAGACCGACTTCTGCGTGGGCTCCCCGGTGTCGGCCCGGGAGGACGAGGAGACCGAGCACCTCATCGGCCTGTTCGTCAACACCCTGGCGATCCGGGCCGACCTGACCGGTGATCCGGCGTTCCGCGATCTGCTCCGCCGCACCCGTAAGACCGTGGTGGAGGCGCTGGTCCACCAGGACACTCCGTTCGACCTGCTGGTCGCCGGGCTCGGCGTGGAACGCGACCTGAGCCGCACGCCGGTCTTCCAGACCCAGTTCAGCCTGCGCAGCGAGCCGGGCGACGGCCTCGACCTGCCCGGGATCACCGCGGAACGCTACGATCCGGGCTTCCGTCAGGCGAAGTTCGACCTGTCCCTGGAGGTGCAGCCGCACGACGACGTGCTCGACGCGTTCTTCGTCTACAGCGCCGACCTGTTCCACGCCGAGACGGTGGAGCGGTTCGCCGCGAACTTCGAGGCCCTGCTGTGGTCGATCGTCGAAGCGCCAGAGACGCCGATCTCCCGGCTCGACCTGCTGTCATCGGCCGAGCGCGAGCTGCTCGCCCGCTGGAGCGGCTGCCCCGAGGTCCCGGAGCCGCCGGCCCCGACCCTGCCCGCGATGGTCGAGGCCACCGCGCGGCGCCGCCCTCGCGCCGTCGCCGTACGATTCGGCGACGCCGCACTGACCTACGCAGAGCTGGACGAACGGGCCGGACGGCTGGCGGCCCGGCTGGCCGGGCTCGGCGTCGGCCGCGACACGCCGGTCGGCATCTGCCTGGAACAGTCGCTGGACCAGGCCGTGGCCATCCTGGCCGTGCTCAAGGCGGGCGGCGCGTACGTCCCGCTCGACCCGGAGCAGCCGGCCGACCGGCTGCGGCACATGCTCCACGGGGTCAGCGTGCTGGTCGCCCGGCCGGCGCCGGCCGGGCTGGACTTCTCCGGCGCCGTCGTGGCCCCGGACGAGTCGGCCGCCGAGCCGGCGGCGGAGTCCGCTGTGACGCCGCCCGGCCCCGACGACCTCGCGTACGTCATCTACACCTCGGGCTCCACCGGACGCCCCAAGGGAGTGGCGGTGCAGCACCGGCAGGTGATGAACTACCTGGCCGACGTGCGCGACCGGTTCGGCGTGGCCGACGGCGGCAGCTTCGCGCTGCTCCAGTCGCTCACGTTCGACTTCGGCATGACCGTGTTCTACCTGTCGCTGATGACCGGGGGCACGCTGCACATGATGCCGTCCCGGATCTCCGCGCCCGAGCTGGCCGCGTGCCTGCCGGAGATCGACTACCTCAAGATGACGCCCTCGCACCTCGGCGCGCTCGCGGCCGACGTCGAGGTGCGGCGGCTGCTGCCCAGGCGGCTCCTCGTCCTGGGCGGCGAGGGGTCGAGCTGGGAGTGGGCCCGCGAGCTGGCCGCGCTCGGCGAGTGCCGGGTGATCAACCACTACGGCCCGACCGAGGCGACGATCGGCGTCACCACCCACCTGGTCGACCCGGCGGCGGAGCCGTACGGACCGATCACCCCGATCGGGCGGCCCCTGGGCCACGCGAAGACGTACGTGCTGGACGACCTGCTGCGGCCGGTCCCGGTCGGCGTGCCGGGAGAGCTGTGCATCGGGGGCGACCGGCTGGCCCGGGGCTATCTCGGCCGACCCGACCTGACCTCGGCCGCGTTCGTCGAGACGGCCGAGCACGGCCGGATCTACCGGACCGGCGACCTGGCCCGCTGGCTGCCGGACGGCACGCTGGAGTTCCTCGGCCGCCGCGACCTCCAGGTCAAGATCCGCGGCTACCGCGTCGAGCTGGGCGAGGTGGACGAGGCGCTGCGGCTCTGCCCCGGCGTCGGCCACGCGGTGACCGACGCCCGGCGCGGCGAGCTGGTCGCCTATCTGGTCGCGGCGGACGGCCTCGCCCCCGAGGACCGGCCGGGCGTGCCCGAGCTGCGCCGGAACCTGGGCACCAGGCTGCCCGAGTACATGGTGCCGACCCGGTACGTCTGGCTGGACGAGCTGCCGCTCAAGGGGCACGGCAAGGTGGACCGGGCCGCGCTGCCGGAGCCGGAGGACGCCCGGCCGGACCAGGACGTGCCGTTCGAGCCGCCGGCCGACGAGATCGAGGAGATCATCGCGGCGGCGTGGTGCGAGGTGCTCGGCCTCAAGCAGGTGGGCGTGCTCGACGACTTCTTCGACCTGGGCGGGCACTCGCTGCTGGCCACCCGGGTGGTGGCCAGGCTGCGCCGCGAGCTGCCGCCGGGCGGCCGGCCGATCGCGCTGATGGACATGTTCCAGCACACCACGATCAGGGAGCTGGCCGAGCAGGTCAGGAGCGGCGACGACCGGCGCGGCCTGCTGTACGAGCTGACCCCGCGCCGGTCCCGGGTCGCCGCCACGCTGGTCTGCGTGCCGTACGGCGGGGGCAGCGCGGTGGTCTACCAGCCGCTGGCCGACGCGCTGCCGGACGACTGGGCGCTCCACTCGGTCGCCGTGCCGGGTCACGACCTCGGCCTGGCCGAGGAGCCGCGCCCCCTCGGCGAGGTGGCCGAGCAGTGCGCCGAGGAGATCGTGGCGAAGGTGACCGGCCCGATCGTGCTGTACGGCCACTGCGGGGTCGGCGGGGCGCTGACCGCCGAGATCGCGCAGCGGCTCGAGGCCCGGGGCCGGGCGGTCGAGGCGATCTACATGGGCGGGGTGTTCCCCTTCGCCCGGCCGGTGAAGGGGTTGATGGGCCGCTGGGCCAGGCTCACCCGGATCGAGCGGCTGCGCAGCGACCGGGCGGAGATCAACTGGCTGACCGCGCTCGGCGCCGACCTGTCCGATCTGGACGACGAGCAGAAGGCGTTCGTGATCCGCAACATGCGGCACGACGCCCGGGAGGCGGAGGACTACTTCACCAGGCTGATCGACAGCGGGGTGGAACGGCTGTCCGCGCCGATCATCTCGGTGGTGGGGGAGTACGACCCGGCCACGGACTACTACGAGGAACGTTTCCGCGAGTGGGAGTTCCTCACCTCGACGACCGCGCTGGTCGTCCTCGACGAGGGCGGCCACTATTTCCTGAAATATCGGGCGGAAGAGCTGGCGGCGGCGGTCACCACCACCCATCGGAACCTGACCGCCCCCGCGGCCTCCGAGGCCCCGGAGCGGACCGCACCGGCCGGTCGCGCCGCCGGCGGCCCGGAGCCGACGGTCCGCCGCTTCCTGGCCGTCGCACTCGGCCAGCTCGCCTGCCTGGTCGGCTCGACGCTGACCGAGTTCGCCCTGCCGGTCTGGATGTACCTGCGAACCGGCTCGATGACCCAGTACGCGGTCCTGCAGATCCTCGCGGTCATCCCCGGCATCCTGGCCGCGCCGCTGGCCGGGGCGATCGTCGACCGGTCGAGCCGCCGTACCGTGATGATCGCCGGTAACGCGGCGGCGCTCGCCGTCCAGTCGGTCACCGCGCTGCTGCTGTGGACCGGCCACCTTGACACCTGGGCGCTGTACGCGCTGCTCACCGCGTTGTCGGTCGCGCTCACCTTCCAGCGGCTCGCCTTCACCTCGGCCGTACCGCAACTGGTGCCCAAGCGCTACCTCGGCCACGCGAACGGGGTGGCCCAGATGACCATGGGCGTCGCGCAGTTCATCGCTCCGCTGGCCGCCGTCGGCATGCTGTCGGTCGCCGGATTGGAGGGCATCCTCATCCTGGACATCGCCGGGCACGTGTTCACCCTGATCGTGCTCGCGGCGGTGGCGTTCCCCGCGACCATGGCGCTTCGCCGCAGGGAGACGGTGGGACGCGAGATCAAGGAAGGATTCCGGCTGTCCGTCGGAAACCGGAGCTTCCGGGCGATGGTCATCTTCTTCGCACTGCTGTCGCTCGGCCTGTCCCCGGTCTTCATGATGTACTCGCCGCTCGTCCTGTCGTTCGGCACGCTGGCCGACGCGGGCGTGATCGCGCTGGTCGCCGGAACGGGCGCGATCTGCGGCGGCCTCACCATGGCCGTGTGGGGCGGACCGGCCCACAGACGGATGCGCGGCATGCTGCTCACCACCCTGCTCATCGCCGGATCCTGCCTGCTGGTCGGCGTGGACACCTCGCTCGTGCTGATCGGCGTCGGCGCCTTCGGGGTCTCGTACGGCCTGGCCCTGGTCAACGGCGTGTACGCGACGATCATCCAGGTGAAGGTGCCGCAGCGGTTCCACGGCCGGGTGTTCGCGCTCAACCAGATGGTGGCCTGGTCCACGATCCCGCTCGGCGTCGGGGTGATCGCGCCGCTCGGCACCCGGCTCCTCGGCGACATCGGCTCGATGTACCTGGTGTTCGGCGGTTTCATCACGCTCGTGGCGCTCGGCGCGCTCCGCGCGCCCCGGCTGGCCCGGTTCGACGACCAGGTGCCCGACGCCGTCCCCGACGACCTGGTCGGGCTGGCGCGACGAGACGGCAAGACGAAGTGAAGCCGTCGCGGGCCCTGGCCGTCGCCGGGGTCCTCATCGAGAAAGGTGTGCAAGGAACTCGTCTTCGGCCTGATAGTCGAAGAACCGGCGGAAAAACGGGTCGCTCGCCGGAGGAAGGATCCCCTCGGGGTCGCCGGTCCGTGCGGCGTGGACGAGCCGGTCGATCTGGGCCGCGACGGTCGCGGCGTAATCACCGGCCGGCCGGTAACCGAGCCGGTCGGCGGCCGATCAAGCCGGTTCCGCCGAGGATGAGTGCGTGCGGCACTCCCCGAGCCTAGGCAGATTCAGGGCCGGCGTGGGCGGCCCGGGCCGTACGCGCGCCCGGGCACGGTGAACGGCTCACTCTGCCCATGGGCACTCGCGGTTCCCGGGGATTCCGTTCCGGGCGCGACAACCGGGGTAGGCGGCAGGTATGTGTCGCTGGCTGGCCTACTCCGGCTCGCCGATCGCTCCGGAGAAGCTGATCTACGAGCCGGAGCACTCGCTGATCGACCAGAGCCTGCACGCCAGGTACGGCGTGGAGACGGTCAACGGCGACGGCTTCGGCGTCGGCTACTACGGTGAGCGCGAGCTGCCGCCCGCGGTGTTCAAGGACACCAAGCCCGCCTGGGGCGACCAGAATCTACGCGAGCTCGCCCGTCACGTCCGGTCGCCGCTCTTCATGGCGCATGTCCGCGCGTCCTCCGGGACGGCGGTACAGCAGACGAACTGCCACCCGTTCCGGTACGGCCGGTGGCTGTGGATGCACAACGGTGTGATCTCCAGTTTCAGCCGGCTCAAGCGGGACCTCGTCATGGCGGTCGAACCGGAGCTGTATCCCTCGATCGAGGGGTCCACGGATTCCGAGGTCATGTTCTTCCTGGCCCTCACGTTCGGGCTGTCGGAACACCCGCCGGCGGCGGTGGGGCGCATGGTCGGTCTCGTCGAGGAGACCGGACGAGCGCACGGGGTGGAGCGGCCGATCCAGATGACGGTGGCGACATCGGACGGTGAGCGGTTGTGGACCTTCCGCTACTCCACCGAACATCGCTCGCCGTCGCTCTTCCACAGCACCGACCCGCGGCACGTCCGGCGGCTGCATCCCGAAGTGTTCACCCCCATGGAACTGTCCGAAGACACCCAGGTCGTCGTGTCAGAGCCGCTGCGCGATCTGCCCGGCCTGTGGATAGAGGTCCCGGAGTCCACGTACACCACGAGCGAGCGGGGCAGGTTCGAGATGCAGGCGTTTCGCCCCGCGCCGCCTGATTAGTGGAGAAACCGACATGCAGAGATTTTCGGAGCGAGCCGCCTGCGGACGAGCGACGCCATACTTCGGCTTTTACGGCCGTCTGTAAGACTTGCCGCTCGGGGAGCGATCGGAGGCGATCGAAAATGGTGTCGCAGCAAGGCGGGGAGGGCGGGCACCGGCCGGTATCGGTGAACCCGCTCTTCGGAGAGGCCGACCCCGTCTCCGGAATCAGCGCGGTCCTTCCCCGGACGCGGTTGCCGGAGGGGCCCATGCCACCCGCCACCGTGTCTCTGCTCATTCGCGACGAGCTCATGCTCGACGGGAACCCGCGGCTGAACCTGGCCACCTTCGTGACCACGTGGATGGAGCCGGAGGCGCACGCGCTCATGGGCGACACCGCGGACAGGAACCTCGTCGACCGGGACGAATATCCCGCGACGGCCGAGCTCGAGCAGCGCTGTGTCCAGATGCTCCGCCACCTGTGGCACGCCCCGCGACCCGGCGCCCGGCTCGGCACCTCCACCATCGGGTCCAGCGAGGCCTGCATGCTCGCCGGGATGGCGCTCAAGCGCCGCTGGACGCACCGCAACGCCGACCGCTATGCCGCCGGCGCACGCCCCAACCTGGTGATGGGCACCAACATCCAGGTGTGCTGGAAGAAGTTCTGCAACTTCTGGGAGGTGGAGGCGCGCCTGGTGCCCATGGAGGGCGACCGGTTTCACCTGGGCGCAGAGCAGGCCGCCGAGCGGTGCGACGAGAACACCATCGGCGTGGTCGCCGTACTCGGTTCCACGATGGACGGCAGCTACGAGCCGGTCGCCGAGATCTGCGCCGCCCTCGACGCGCTCGAGGAGCGTACGGGATGGCACGTGCCCGTGCACGTGGACGCGGCGTCCGGCGGCATGATCGCGCCCTTCCTCGAGCCGGAGCTGGAGTGGGACTTCCGCCTGCCGCGTGTCGCCTCGATCAACACCTCGGGGCACAAGTACGGACTGGTCTATCCGGGCATCGGGTGGGTCCTCTGGCGGGACCGGGAAACGCTCCCTGACGACCTGGTCGAGCACGTGAACTACCTCGGCGGTGACGTGCCCACGTTCACGCTCAACTTCTCCCGCCCCGGGGCACATGTCATCGGGCAGTACTACAACTTCCTCCGGCTCGGCCACGAGGGCTTCCGCAAGGTCCAGGGGGCGATCAGGGAGGTGGCGGTGCACCTGGCGGAGCGGATCGAGGCACTCGGCTGTTTCCGGCTGCTCACCCGCGGCGACCAGTTGCCGGTGTTCGCGTTCACGACCACCGATGACGTCACGCGGTTCAACGTCTTCGATGTCTCACGGCGGCTTCGGGAGTCGGGCTGGCTGGTGCCGGCCTACACGTTCCCGCCGAACCGGCAGGATCTCCAGGTGCTGCGGGTGGTGTGCCGCAACGGGTTCTCGCTGGACCTGGCCGACCGGCTCGTCGACGATCTGCGGAACCTGCTGCCGTGGCTGCGCAGGCAGCCCGGACCCATATTCGGCCCGGAGGACGCGACGAGTTTCCACCACGGCCCTTCGTTCGGCTCGGCAGGCAGGTCGAGCCGGACATAGCCCCGGCCCCGACCCGCCCAGCAGCGGCGCTACATCCCCGCCCGTGCGGGCTGGCGGATGTCCGCGCGCTGCTCCTCGAACTCAGGAGCCTCGCGGCCCTTCTCCTCCGTCATCTCCTCCAGGCGCAGAGCGACGCCGAGCGCGAAGAACGTCGGGGCCCACTCGCCGATGAACAGCCCCCAGCGGTCGGCCCGAGCCGTGCCCCCCCGCTCGAACTGCATCGAGAGGAACCAGGAAGCGACCGTGGCACCGATGGAGGCGAAGCCCGCCCCGTACATCATGTTGGAGCGCACGCCCATCCGGTGAAGCGTTTTGATCATCCGATCCTCCTGATGTGAATGTGTCTCCTTGGGGCTACCCCCGAACAAATGGCACAATCCGGACAATGCGCCACATAGCGGGATCGGTGGAGTAGTACCGCCGCGACGTCCGGCTCCTCGATTCCGCCGCCCCGGTCACGGGAAGTAACCGCCTGTGACGAAGGGGATGCGATGAGGACCGTGCCGGGCCGTACGGACCACGTGGTGGTGGTCGGGGCCGGGCTGTCCGGGCTGTCGGCCGCGCTCCACCTGCTCGGCGCGGGCCGGCGCGTGACGATCGTCGAACGCGACCGCCTGCCCGGCGGCCGGGCCGGCCGCATCGAGCTGGGCGGCTACCACATCGACACCGGTCCCACCGTGCTGACCATGCCGCATCTGGCCGAGGAGGCGTTCGCCGCGGTCGGCCAGTCGCTGCGCGACCGCCTCGAGGTCATCGGCCTTCACCCCGCCTACCGGGCGCGTTTCGCGGACGGCACGAGCCTGGACGTGCACACGGAGGCGGCGGCGATGGAAGCAGAGGTCGAGCGGTTCGCCGGACCGGGGGAAGCCGCCGGATACCGGTGCCTGCGCGCCTGGCTGGAGCGGCTGTACCGGGCCCAGATGCACCGCTTCATCGACGCGAACTTCGACTCGCCGCTGCAGCTTCTCCATCCCGACCTGGCCCGCCTCGCGGCGCTCGGCGCCTTCGGCAGGCTGGACGCGCGCATCGGCAGGTTTCTCTCCGACGAGCGGTTGCGCCGGGTGTTCTCCTTCCAGTCGCTGTACGCGGGCCTGGCGCCGGCCCGGGCGCTGGCCGTGTACGCGGTCATCGCCTACATGGACACGGTCGCCGGGGTCTACTTCCCCCGCGGCGGCATGCACGCCCTGCCGAGGGCGATGGCCGACGCGGCGCGGGACGCCGGAGCCGAGATCCGGTACGGGCACGGCGTGACCCGGCTGGAGCGGGCGGGCCGGCGGATCACCGCGGTGATCACCGAGCAGGACCGGATTCCCTGCGATGCCGTGGTGCTCACCGCCGACCTGCCCATCTCTTATCGCCTCCTTGGCCGCCGACCCCGGCGTCCGCTACCGCTGCGTTACTCGCCGTCGGCGATGATTCTGCATACGGGTACCGACCGCACCTGGCCTGAACTGGCGCATCACACCATCTCGTTCGGCGCGGCATGGGAGGGCACGTTCCGTGAACTCACCCGAACCGGAGGCCTGATGACGGATCCTTCGCTGCTCATCACCCGGCCGACGGCCACCGATCCCTCGCTCGCGCCGCCCGGCCGTCATGTCCACCACATCCTGGCCCCGTGTCCCAACACCGACATCGGCCCGGGCGCGCGGGAATGGTCCGACCTCGGGCCACGCTACCGCGACCGGCTGCTGGCCGAACTCGACCGGCGCGGCCTCGCCGGGATCGGCGACGCCATCGAGCGGGAGTGCCTGGTGACGCCGGCCGACTGGGCCGCGGCGGGGCACGCCGCCGGCACTCCCTTCTCCGCCGCCCACACGTTCGCGCAGACCGGGCCGTTCCGCCCCCGCAACCTGGTGCGCGGCACGGACAACGCGGTCCTCGCCGGGTGCGGCACCACGCCGGGCGTCGGCGTGCCCACCGTCCTGATCTCCGGGAGGCTCGCCGCCGCGCGCATCACCGGGTTGAACGGCGGGCGGCGCCGCCTGTCCGCCACCTCTCCCGTCCGACCAGGGGGATCCGCGCCGTGAGCGCCCGTGAACTCGACGCGGCGGGCATCGCCGATCCCGATCTGCGCGCGGCCTACGAGCGCTGCCGCCGGATCAACGCCCGGCACGGCAAGACCTACTTCCTGGCCACCCGGCTGCTGCCCATCGAACGCAGGCCGGCCGTGCACGCGTTGTACGGATTCGCCCGCTGGGCGGACGACATCGTCGACGATCTCGGCAGCGAGGCCGGCGTCGAAGAGCGCGCGGCGGCGCTGCGGGCACTACGGGAAGACCTGCACGCCGCGCTGCGCGGTGACGGTCATCACGGGAAGCCGGTCGTGGCGGCGCTCGCCGACACCGCCCACCGGTACGCCATCGACGCCACGCACTTCGACGACTTCCTGGACTCGATGCTCGCCGACCTGGAGGTCACGGATTACCCTACCTACGCTGATCTGTGCCGTTATATGCATGGTTCCGCGGCCGTCATCGGGCTGCAGATGCTGCCCGTCCTCGGCACCGTGACCCCACCCGAGGAGGCGGCCCCGCACGCGGCCGCGCTGGGCATGGCCTTCCAGCTGACCAACTTCCTGCGAGACGTCGGTGAGGATCTCGACCGGGGCCGCGTCTACCTTCCGGCCGATCTGCTCACCGCGCACGGCGTCGACCGGGAGCTGCTGGTGTGGAGCAGGCGGACCGGCGGCCACGACGCCCGGATCACCCGGGCCCTCCGGGCGGCCGCCGACCTGACCCGCGGCGTGTACCGGCAGGCGGCCCCCGGCATCGCCATGCTCGACCCGCTCTCGCGTCCCTGCATCCGCACCGCCTTCATCCTCTACCGCGACATTCTCCGGGCCGTCGAGGCCGGCGGATACGCGGTGGTGCACACCAGGGCCGTCGTGCCGCGCACCCGCCGGGCGGCTGTGGCGCTCAACGGTCTGGCCCAGGTCACGGCGGCTCGCGCAGGGGCCGGCGGCCGGAGCCGGCTGCCGCTGCGTCTGCGTCGCGTGCCCGTGCCCTGGGAGGAGCAGGCGCCCACCTGGCGTCAGGCGAGACCGGGTCGCATCGACGGGGCGGTCAAGCGCGCGCAGATGCGCCCATCCGGCAACTGGTACGCCGTGGGAGCCACCCGCGACCTGCGCCGGGACCGGCCGCTGGGTCGCACGGTGGCGGGGACCGAACTCGTGCTCTGGCGCGACGCCGAAGAAGCGCTGCGTGCCGGCCCCGGCGCGTGCCCGCATCTGGGCGCACCGCTCAAGGACGGCCGCGTACGGTGCGGGACGCTGATCTGCCACTGGCACGGGCTGGCCCTGACCGGTGACCCGATGCCCGGATGGGAGCCGATCCCCGCCTACGACGACGGGGTGCTGATGTGGGTGCGCCTGGACCACGTCGGCGGCGAGGAACCGACGGAGCGGCCCCCGGTGCCCACCCGGCCGAGCCTCCTCGGCGCGGTGAACGCCGTTTACACCGGCGTCGGCCGGTGCGAACCGGAGGACGTCGTCGCCAACCGTCTCGACCCGTGGCACGGCGGGTGGCTGCACCCGTACTCCTTCGTCGACCTCACCGTGCTGGACGCCGCGGCGGACGGGGGCGGGGCCGCCGACGGCGACGACGGCATCGCCGTGGAGGTGTCCTTCAAGGTCGCGGGCCGCGTGGTGGTCCCGGTCAGGGCCGTCTTCACCGCCCCAGGTCCGCGCTCGGTCCTGATGCGCATCACCGAGGGGGAGGGCCGCGGGTCGGTGGTGGAGACGCACGCCACGCCGCTGAGCCCGCCCGGCGCGGCCACCCCGCGCACCGCGGTCGTCGAGGCGGTGATCGCCGTCTCCGACCGCCCGGGCTTCACCGTGGCCCGTGCGATGGCGCCGCTGCTGCGCCCGCTGCTGCGGGCGGCGGCCGGCCGCTTGTGGCGCGACGACCTGGCCTACGCCGAGCGCCGCTGGGCGTTGCGCAGCACGGGCCGCTTCCCGGGCTGACGCCGTGTACGGCTCAGCGCGGCCGCCTCAGCACGTACGGCTCAGCCGGGCCAGGGCGCGCAGGAGGGCGGACCGTCCCCGCCTCGGCACCGTCCACAGCGTGTGACCCCGGACGCCCCACCGCCGGAGCAGGGCGTTCGCGGCGAGAAAGCCCGTCGTGGCGGCGCGCTCCATCAGGGCGACGGGCAGGCCGGTGCGCACCAGGTCGCCCGCGACCAGCACGGCCGGGTCGGGGGTCCGTACGGTGGGCCGGTCGTGGTAGCCGCCCACCGGGAACAGCGGGCAGTCCGCGCGCCACTCGTGCCGCTCGTCGAGGATCCCGGCCGCGCGCGTCTCCGGGTACACCGCGTGCAGACCTTCCAGCAGCCGGTGCTGTACGGCCCGCCTGTCGGCTTCGGCGTCGATCGAGTAGGCGTGCAGTTCCACCACCGATCCGCCGGTTCCCGCGGCCCAGCGTGCGGCCTCGCCCTCCCAGCGCTCCAGCACGCTGACGTTGTCGAGGGGGCCGTACCCGCTGGTTCCCAGGAATCCGGGGCGGCCGGCCGCGACCGGGTGGTCGAGCCAGAGCCGTGAGACCAGGAACGCGGGCGCGGTGCGCAGCCGTCGGACGCGCTCGCGCCATCCGCTGTCGCCGAGCCTCGGCGAGGCCGCGACCACCCCGCGCAGGCCCTCCGTGTCGAGCGCCAGGATCACGGCGTCGTGGTGCTCGGCCGCATGGGCGGTGTGCACGGCGAACCCGCCCCGTGGCAGCGGCTCCAGCGATCGCACCGCCGTCGAGGTGCGCAGAGCGACGCCGTGCCGGGTGAGATACGCGGCGAGGGGTTCCCACAGCGCACGCGGGAACGGCTCGCCGGGAACGTCGAAGAGCAGCCCTTCGGCCGAGCCGAGAAAGTAGACGTGGAACATCAGGGCCAGTTCGGCCGCCGACAGTTCCCGGGGGTCGGCGAAGAAACTGCGCGAGAACACCTCGAACGCCAGGTGCCGCGCCGCCTCCGGGAAGCGGATCCGATCCAGCAGGTCGTGCGCACTGACGCCGTCGAGTCTCTCGTACACCTGTGGCACGCGAACATCGAGCAGCGGCAGCGCGGCGCGCGCGTTCAGCCCGGCCAGATCACGCAGTCCGAAGGACGGGCTGAGGGCGAGGAAGCCCAGCGCGTTCCAGGGCGGAGTGCGTGGTACGCGGGCGAAGCCGTCGCACCTGCCGTCGGCGCCGCGCAGCGGATAGTCCGGCAGGCCGGTGAGCATGCCCAGCGCCGGATCGGCCCGGCGCAGCAGTTCACGGAGGTTGTAGTACTGGCGGAAGAAGGCGTGGAAGCCGCGGGTCATGGTGGCCGCCGAGCCGTCGGCCAGGGTGACCGGCCATCCCGCGAGGCGCCCGCCGAGGCTCTGCTCGCGTTCGTACAGCGTCACGGCCGCGCCGCGCTCGGCGAGCCCGGTGGCCGCCGCGAGCCCCGCGATCCCGCCGCCGATCACCGCCACCCGGGGAGCGGGGTCGCCGCAACGCGGACGGCCGGGGGCCGCCTCGAGGACGCGGGCCCGCCGGTCACGGCCGGGCACGGCGGGCCTCGCCCGGCTCATGACGCCGCCCCCGTCGTACGTCTGGGCAGCCAGGGGAGTTCCGCGACGGTGCGCAGCATGGGCAGCACCGGCGTGTGCAGCCCGATCGCCACATCCTCACGGATTCTCGTGCCTCCGTCGAGGAAACGCAGCAGCCGTTCCATCGGCACCTCGCGGAACAGCCGCGTGAAGAGGCCCGCGCCGTCCACACGACCGCTGGCCAGGGCACGCAGCAGCACGGCGTCCATCGCGCGGGCGCGTGCGGAGTGCGCGGGCGGCGGAGCCGGACAGCGGCCCTCGCCGAGAGCGAGGGCGACGGCCCGGGTCTGCCGCTGCACGGCGGCGAAGGTGTAGCCGGTCGACGGGCGCGTCGCGCCTCCGGCGGCGCCTATGCGGAACACCGAGGCCCCGGCGCGACGCGGAAAGCGCCCGTCGCTCATCGGGATCACGCCGCCCTCGGCGGCGGTGACCGCGAAGCCCGGCAGCCCGAGCACCTCGCCCGTGTAGTGCCGCAGCGCCCGCTCGTACCCCGCGTCATCGAGCACCGTGGGTGAGAACTCGGTGTACTCGACGAGCGCCTCGCACTCACTCAGCGGCAGCACGTAACCGAACGACAACCCCGTCGCGGGCCGCGGCGTGCGGAAGTCCATCAGCTCCGCCACCGCCGGGTCGAACACCGGCCGGGTGGTCCGGACGAACCACCCCCGGAAATGCTGGAGCAGAGTGGTGCGAGCCGGCGGCAGTGCGCGCGGCGGACGCGAGTCGAACGCCCACCTGCCCCGCAGCCGGAGACGCGCGCCCTCGGCGGTGGTGCCGTGCACCTCGACGCCCCGGGGCAGGTCGGTGATCGCTTCGACGACCGCCTCCAGCCGCCGCACCCCCGAGGTATGCTCGCGCACCAGCCGTTCGAACGGCCCGGAGCGCAGCATCTTGTACCGCAGCGGATCGATGCCGCCCTCCAGGCGTTCCCCGTCGGGGCCGCGCACCCGCAGCCGCTCCCAGGAGGCGGTGAGCACGTCGTCGTACTCACCGCCCGGCTCCTCCCAGAAGCACCAGGTGCGTTCCGGGGGCCGCAGCGGCCCGGGTGGTGCGTCGACGAGCGTCACATCGAGGGGACGGCGCCCCGGCGGCGGTGCGGCCAGCCGGTACGCGAGCGAGAGCCCGGCCGCCCCCGCGCCCACGATGACAACCTCCGTGTCATACACCATCGCTCCCTCAACGGCGTACGGATCACCTGGCCGTGCCGCCGCACTCTACGGCTCATACCCGCCGTGGCGGCTGCGACAGAGGTGCGGCCACCTCGGAGACCGGGGGACGGCCGGCCGGGCGCGGTTCAGGTCAGGCGCTTGAGGTAGCCGTTGTCGGCCAGCCAGCCGATCGACACCTCGCCCTTGTCGTTCGCGGGCGCTCCGGGGATGTACTTCGCGAGCGTGTGGAGCTGGAGCCCCTCGCCGGGCTGCTGGAAGGCCGCGGCGATGGGGCCCGCGTCGACCTCGAACGGCCGGGTCACCTCGTAGGCGTGGTAGTTGCACCGGTGCGCGCGATCGCCGGAGAAGGTGTTGAGGTTGTTCGGCGGCAGTGCCCGCTGCGAGTACGGCGTGCCGAGCGGAGAGAGGAACGCCCCCGACTCGCCGCCGAACCGGTCGACCCGGTATCCCATGGGAAGGAGCTTCGGATAGATGATCGGCTTGGCGTTGCCGAACTTCTCGGGGTGGGCGAAGCCGAAATCAGGCGGGTAGTTGTAGGAATTGCCCTTCTCGTCGAAATATCGGGCGAGGAACTCCGTTGGAGGCAGGCCGCCGTACAGGGTGTAGCCGCGTACGATCTCGCCCAAATTGCCCTCCGTCGGGAGGAGTTCCGGCCCCAGGGCCGGATTTCCCAGCACGTACGGCGGATCGCAGACCACCGCATCGGCTTTCCGGCCGTCGGCCGCCCTGGACCTGAGGCCATCGGCCGGCTTGGACGACGACGTCACGTCTTGGACGAGCCCACCGGAGCTCGTGTCGGTGTCGTCGGAGGCCAGGGCCGGTGCTACGGCGAAGGTCGCGGCGGTCAGGGCGAGCGCCGCCACCAGTGGACCACGCCGCAAGAAATTGCGCACGAATTCTCCCGAAGAGGATGCACGGGTGTGTGGTCGGACATATTCGCATCAATTGCTGGATCGGCGGTATGAATCACCCGCTGATCATTCTCGATGCGATCCGTGCGTACCCGGACCGTCTTAAGGTGCATCACCTCCAATTATCTGGAGCGGCAAAAAGTGCGCGAGGTTCAGGCGGAAAGAGCGTGAGAAATCCGATATCGGATAACGGAGGGGGTCTGTCGGATCAGGGGCGATCGAATCCCGGCATGCGTCGCGAACGCAAGATCAATAGGGGACCGGTGTTGGAGCACCAGATTTCGCTGTTTTCTTTCCTTCTGATCGGACGTACAGTTCGTCTGTCCGGCTGCGAAAGATCCCCGTCGATTATGTTTCGGCCGGACCGTGGAGAGAAAGGCGGAAAATGGCCGAACCGAAACCCCCGGACGCGGCGACATGGGTGCCTTCGGCGAGCGACCCTCAGAAGCTCAGGGCATGGGCCCGCGAGCGGAAGCTGGAGGTCGACGGCATCCACGGCGTGATGACCCTCAGGAATTCCCTGCCGTCCAAGGACGACGTCGAACTCCTCTCGAAGAGGCTGAACGCCCTGGAGTGGGCGGACGACCCGGCCAGGGTCAGGACCATCCTCATCGGAGAGCTGGAGGAGACCCTCCACGGCGCCTGGTGCTACTACCTGCAGGAACAGGCCAAGCTGGATCGGGCCCGTGAAGCGAAGGAGCGGGAGGCGCGCCGGCGGCAGCTCAAGCAGAAAGCCGCGCAGGCGGCGGTCAAATACCGCAACCAGCATGCCCGCACTTCGGGGACGGTGGTCACCGGGCTCGTCGACCTGGAGACGGGAAACGTCTACGTCGGTCAGAGCGGCACGGGCAATCGCATCACTCCCACACTCCACCCCGTCATGTACGAGCTGCTCGGCGGGAGCGGTCCCGTCGCCCAGTGGCCGACGGACGTGTGCGGCGAGGTCAACGTGATGAACGAATACCTGCACAAGTCCAACTTCACATCGGCGTCCCAGATCCCCGCGAACTCTCTGGTCTTCCATTCGGAGACGTTCAACTCCGGTGGCACCGTCATCAACAAGAAGACCGGCAAACCGACCGTGAAGACGCCGCACTGGGAGTCGCGGGGAGCCTGTAAGAACTGCGAGAAATGGATCACCAGAATCGGGGCGGAAACGGCCTGACCGAGCGGAGATCCGCGATTCGGCCGGAGGCATGCAGCTGTGGGAGTCCCCTCCGCCCACCGCCGCATGTCCGGCGCGGCGGTTCATCCCCCCGCCGGGGAGTTTCGACGGAGACAGACCGGACAGAATTCCCACGCGGAGCGGCGGGTGACGTCCCGGCGGCTGTCTTGAGGCAATGAGCCCCCGGGCTCTGCCGTCCTATCCCGGAGGAGCGGGTCCGTCGCGTCCGGCAGACGGATAACGGGGGCGATCTCCATGATCACGTTGAGCATCATCAAGGCCGACACCGGGGGATTCGTGGGACATTCGGCGGTCCACCCGGACATGATGGCCGAGGCGCGGCGCGAGATCGAACGGGCCAAGACCTCCGGGCTACTCATCGACGGGGCCGTGGCCGGTTGCGGGGACGACATC
>BCRI01000075.1 GCA_001552515.1 Sphaerimonospora mesophila NBRC 14179 = JCM 3151 | reverse complement strand
CGTCATCAGGCTCGCCGTGACGGTCTCGGCGAGCCTGATGACGCCCATGGCCGAGGCCTCCGCCTCCGCTTCCGGCTCGACGGGTACGGCGAGCCGCAGCGTGAGGTTGCGCCGCCACCAGCCGGAGGCGGCCATCGCTCCCCCGCCGAGCACGACGGCGGCGGGCCGCTCTGGCAGCGCCTCCGCCAGCGTCCGCACCCCGGCGGCGATCTGCCCGCTCACACCGTCGAGCAGCGCGGCGAGGATCTCGACCGGTCCGGTGCCGAGGGTCAGCCCGGAGATCGACCCGGTGGAGGCGGGCCGCGGCGGCCGGGCGCCCGCCAGATCCGGTACGGCCGTCAGGCCGTGCGGAGGACCCTCGCCCAAGCGATCTCCCAGTGCGACGAGCGCGGCCTCCACGTCGTCGGGCAGCAGCAGGGTCCGCCTCGCCCAGGCGAAGACGTTGCCCCCGGCGGAGTAGGCGATGCCGGTCACCGCGAGGTCGTGGTCGACCAGGTAGCGCCAGCAGCCGCCGGGCAGCGTGAAGGCGCCGGCGAGGGGATGCGCGACCCGGACCGCGGCGGAGGTCCCGACGGTGACCGAGATCCGATCGGGTCCCGCGCAGCCTCCGCCGATGGTGGCGGCCGCGCCGTCGCCGACGGCGGGCAGCCACGGCACGCCGCGCAGCGCGGGCCAGCGGCGCGCCCACCGCGACTCCAGCGTGCCGGTCCAGCCCCTCGGCGCGAGCGGGGGCAGCCGGTCCTCGGTCACGCCCGCGAGCGCCATGGCCTCGCCGTCCCAGCGCCCCGCCGCCAAATCGAGCAGACCGGTGCCCGAGGCCATCGAGACCGAGGCGGCGGGCTCCCCCAGCAGGCGGCGGAAGACGTACTCCGCGAGCCCGGCGAACGACCGGGCCCGATCCCCGCCGCCGAGCCGCTCCTCCAGCCAGGGGATGCGCACCGTCCAGTAGAGCGGGTGCCGCCAGGCGCCCGTGCGCCGGTGCAGCTCTCCCGTGGTCGGACTTTCCGTGTACGCCTCCTGGGCGCGGGTGTCCGCCCAGGTCAGCAGTGGGGTGACCGGCCGGCCTGCGGCGTCGAGCGCGAGCAGCGAGTGCCACTGGCACGAGGTGGCCACCGCCCGGACGCCGTCGAGGTGGTCGTGCACCTCGTCCAGGCAGGCCGTCAGGCCGTCGAGGTACTCGTCCGGATCGAGCTCGGCCCGGCCGGCGTCGTCCACGCCGAGCCGCACCTGCCTGCGGGCGAGCGCGACGACGCGACCGCCCGCGTGGGCGCCCTCCCAGACGACGGCCCGCGCCGACGACGTGCCGAGATCGAGCGCGAGGACCTTCACGCCGCCCTGCTTCCCCGGTGGCACGGGTTCATCCCTGGCTCCGCACGAATTCGCGCAGCCAGCGGAAGCTGGCCTTGGGCGTGCGGGCCTGGGTGTCGTAGTCCACGTGCACCAGGCCGAACCTGGCGGCGTACCCCCGCGCCCACTCGAAGTTGTCGATCAGCGACCAGCAGAAGTATCCCCTGATGTCCACGCCCTCGGCCATGGCCTGCCGGATCGCGGCCAGATGGTCGCGCAGGTAGTCGATCCGGCCGGTGTCCTCCAGTGCCCCGTCGTCGCCGTAGCCGTTCTCGGTGATGTAGACGGGCGGCAGCTCCGGATAGCGCCGGACCAGGCCGGTGAGGGTCTGATGGAGTCCCTCGGGCTCGACGACCCAGCCCAGTCCGCTGGTGCGCGCGCCCGGCGGCGTCACCGTGCGGGTGCCCAGGTCGAAGGCGGAGCGCAGCGCGGGGTCCGGTTGGTCGTACGGCGCGGCCGCCACGTGCAGCCGGTAGTAGTAGTTGACGCCGAGGAAGTCCAGCGGGGCGCCGATCACCGCCAGGTCGCCGTCGCGTTGAAAGGCGAACTCGCTGATCCGGCCGAAGACGTCGGCGAGGTCGGCCGGATAGCGCCCGCCGAGCAGCGGCTCGGTGAACTGCCGGTTGACCAGCAGGTCCATCCGTCGCGCCGCGTCGGCGTCGGCCGGGGAGGAGCTCGCCGGCACCGTGGGCGACATGTTGAGCGTGATCCCGATCCGCTGATCGGACGGGGCGAGCGCGCGCAGCCGCGCCACCGCCAGGCCGTGCCCGAGCAGCAGATGGTGGACGGCGGCCAGCGCGCCGTCGCCCTCCCGGGCTCCCGGCGCGTGGCGGCCCTCGCCGTACCCGACGATGGCCGAGCAGTAGGGCTCGTTGAGCGTGATCCAGTGCGAGACCCGGTCGCCGATCGCGTCGTGCACCGTCTCGGCGTAGTCGGCGAAGCGCTCGGCGGTGTCCCGCACCCGCCAGCCGCCGCGATCCTCCAGTGCCTGGGGCAGATCCCAGTGGTAGAGGGTGACGAACGGTTCGATGCCGCGTTCGCACAGCTCGTCCACGAGCCGCCGGTAGAAGTCCAGCCCCCGCTGGTTGACCGCGCCGCCGCCCTCGGGCAGCACCCGGGGCCAGGCCACGGAGAAGCGGTAGGCGCCGATCCCGAGATCGGCCATGAGGTCGACGTCCTCCCGCCATCGGTGGTAGTGATCACAGGCGAACTCGCCGCTCTCGCCCCGCTCCACCGCCCCCGGCATCCGGCAGAAGGTGTCCCAGATCGAGGGACCGCGGCCGTCGGCGTCGACCGCCCCCTCGATCTGGTAGGCCGCGGTGGCCGTCCCCCACACGAATCCCGCCGGGAACGCCTCCGGTACGGCCGTCTCTTCCTCGATCGCCGTCATATTTCGAACGCTCCAGACATGATCTTTCAAATCGACTTGCATCCCACCCGTACATGGCCCGGGTGTCAAGTCACGGAAACATCAAGCACCACGAATCCGGGAGAAGGATTGACAGCTTTCCCGCGCTGACGTATTTTGACTGAAACCGGTTACATGAAACCGGTTTCAGATGAGGCGAGTGATGATCCGTGGCGACGATCAGAGAACTGGCCCACCTGTGCGGCGTGTCTCCCGCGACCGTCTCCCGGGTGTTCAACAACCCGGACGTGGTGAACGCCAAGACCAGGGAACAGGTCATGAGCACGGCCCAGCGCATCGGCTACCTGCCCAACGAGTCGGCCCGCACGCTGGCCACGAAGAAATCGTTCATGGTCGGCCTGGTCTGGGACACCGACCATCGCCGCCCCGGCTGGCGCCATCCGTTCTTCCAGGAAATCCTGATCGGCCTGAAAACCGCGCTCAGCGGGCGCGGATATCACCTGCTGCTGCTCGCCACGAGCAGCGATAAAACGCCCGACGCCTATCTGCACGCCGTCCGCAGGCACAACATCGACGGCGTGGTGTTGATCGATAGCGATAATTGGGATTCCTCGCTGCAGCGCCTGGCCGATTCCGGGGTCCCCTGTGTCTCTCTCGACCGTCCGGTGACGGGCCCCCGCACGACCTACGTCACCTCCGACAACGCGGGCGGGGCCCGCATCGCCGTACGGCACCTGCACACGCGGGGGCGCCGGACCATCGCCACGATCACCGGCCCGACCAGGACCGGGCCCGGCGCCGAGCGGCTGCGGGGGTACGTCGGCGAGCTGGGCCGACTCGGCCTGCCGCACCGGCCGGAGCTCATCGTCGAGGGCGACTTCTACCTGAGCGGCGGTTATACCGCGATGCGGCGGCTGCTGGAGCTGGACGAGCGGCCGGACGCCGTTTTCGTGGCCGGGGACGCGATGGCGGTCGGCGCGCTGCGCGCGATCGGCGAGGCCGGTCTGAACGTGCCCCGCGACATCGCGCTGGTCGGTTTCGACGATCTCGAGCTGGCCGCCCTGGTGCAGCCCGGCCTCACCACGATCGCCCAGGACAAACCCGGGTTCGGCACGGCCGCGGCCGCCGCCGTGTTCGCCATGATCAACGGTGGCGCCACCCCGCCGCCGCGCACCCTCCCGACGACCCTGGTCGTCCGCGGCTCCTCATAGACTCGTCCCGGTGAACGGCGACGGCGATCAGACGGTGATCGGACAATGGTGAGCGAGCGGCCGTACGTGCTGCTGAGCTGCGCGGCGTCCATCGACGGTTACATCGACGACGCGAGCGCGAGCCGGCTCCTGCTGTCCAACGAGGCCGACTTCGACCGGGTCGACGAGGTGCGGGCCGGCTGCGACGCGATCCTGGTCGGCGCGAACACGATACGCAGGGACGATCCGCGGCTCCTCGTGCGCTCATCCGCCCGCCGCGCCGCCAGGGTGGCACGCGGCCTGTCCCCCACCCCGGTCAAGGTCACCGTCACGGGGCGGGGAGACCTCGATCCGGCGGCCCGGTTCTTCGCGGCCGACGAAGCAGAAAAGATCGTCTACGCCGCTACGGCGGCCCTGGACAAGACGCGTGAGCTGGTCGGCGCCGTCGCGGACGTGGTCGACGCCGGCGATCCCGTCGAGCTCTCCCGGCTACTCGGCGATCTGGCCGGCCGGGGCGTCGGCAGGCTCATGGTCGAGGGCGGCGGCGCCACGCACACCCGGTTTCTCACCGCCGGGCTCGCCGACGAGCTGCATTTGGTCATCGCGCCGTTCTTCGTCGGAGACCACCGCGCGCCCAGGTTCGTGGGCGACGGCGTCTTCCCGTGGGGCCCGGCGACGGACATCGCGCATCGGGCCCGGCTCGCCGACGTCATCAGAATGGACGACGTCGTGCTGCTGCGTTACGCGCTGTCCGAGAGGTGCCCGGGATGAACTCCATCATGAGAGCCCATGCCGAGGCGGACCGGCGCTGGCTGCGCGAGGCGATCGAGCTGTCGCGCCGCTGCCCGCCGTCCGATACGGCGTACTCCGTCGGAGCGATCATCGTCGCGGGCGACGGCACCCGGCTGGCCGACGGCTACTCGCGCGACGTCGATCCCCGGGTCCACGCCGAGGAGTCGGCCCTCGCCGCCCTGGCCGGGTCCGGCCGGGGGAGCTCCGGCCTGGCGGACGCGACGATCTACAGCTCGCTCGAACCGTGCAGCAGCCGCAGGTCCCGGCCGCGCACCTGCACGCAGCTGATCCTCGCCGCGGGCATCGGCCGGGTGGTGTTCGCGCTGCACGAGCCGCCGCTGCTGGCCGACTGTCACGGCGCCGAACTGCTCGGTCAGGGCGGTGTCGAGGTCGTCGAAATCGCCGACATGGCGCGGCTCGTCCGGGACGTCAACGCCCACCTGTTCCCACCCGGCTGACGACGGGTGACGGTCAGGCCTCCGTACGGCCCCCGGGCGGCTCCAGCAGGGCCAGTGCGGCGGCGCCGAGCAGGCCGGCGTCGCGCCCCAGGGAGGTGGGGTCCACGCGCAGGCGGCCGAGGAAACCGAGCCCGGCGTTCCGCGCGACCGCCTGCCTGAGCGGGTCGAACAGCACCGCTCCCGCCGCGGCCACGCCACCTCCCACGACGACGTGATCGAGGTCGAAGAGGGCCGCTGCGGTGAGGAACGCGGTCGCCAGCGCGTCCGCCGCACGCTGGAACGCGCGCCGGGCGACCTCCTCCCCCGCTGCCGCCGCCACCGCCAGCTCCCTGGCGTCGGCGCCGTTCCAGCCGAGCGATCGCGCCCAGCGGACCATGCTCGGACCGCTGGCCAACGTCTCGACGCATCCGGAGGCGCCGCAGGGGCACGGCTCACCCCCCGGATCGGCCACGATGTGGCCGATGTGTCCCGCGTTCCCGGTCGGGCCCAGGTACGGCACGCCGTCGAAGACGAAACCACCGCCCACGCCGGTGGAGACGACCACGCCCAGCATGGCTCGGGCGCCGCCGCCCTCCGGCCGGCCACGCCACCACTCCCCGAGCGCCATGCACTGGGCGTCCCCGGCGAGCCGCACCGGCCGTCCCGGCAGCATCCGGCCGAGCTCGTCCACCAGGGGGAAGTTCCGCCAGCTCGGGATGTTGACCGGACTGACCGTCCCCTTGTCCGGGTCGAGCGGGCCCGCCGAGCCCACGCCGATCCCGCCGAGACGGTCTCGCGGCACCCGCCGGATGACCCGGTCCACCACCTCGGCGAGCACCGCTTCGGCGCTGCGCCCTCCGTCGAGGGGCACCTCGGCGCGGGCCGCCATCGTGCCGTCGGCCTCGACGGCCGCCGCGGCGAACTTGGTGCCGCCGATGTCCACGGCGAGCACGATCCGGTCTGCGTACGGCGAGCGGGGGGTGCGCACGTGCCCTCCTGAGGGACTTAACCGAGTAAGTGCGCCGACCGTACGACCCGGATGACAACGATGTCAACGGCGAGACCGAGACGACCGCCTCCACCTCGCCGTCGGCTCGCCTTCGCCGAGATGAGATGCCAGGTGGGAGCCGCATGGGATGTTCCGTACGAACGGCGGCGGCCGCGGGGGAACGAGCACAACCGTTTCAGCCGGTCGAGTCGCGCCCAGCGTCGAACGTCGACTCGTAGTGCCGGCGGGACTGCTCGATCACCGCCTCGTCGAGCCAGGCGACCGGCCGGACGTCCCCGATGAGCGGTTCGTGGTCCGGGCCACGGCCGACGACCCGGCCGGTCAGGATCCAGGCGCGGCGGTCGCTCTCCTTCTCGGCGAGATGGGTGTATTTGCAGACCTGGCGGGCCAGCCAGTCGAGCAGCGGCCGGGTCCACCACGACTCGGCGTCGAGCACCGTCACCGACAGCCCCGGAAGCCGCAGGCCGCTCTCGTAGTCGACGCTCGGCCGTCCCTCGTCCTCGTCCGGCCCCTTCGAATAGCGCAGATAGAGTCCCGATCGATCGGCCACGAGACGGGCGAGCCCGGCAAGGCTCTCCACCGTGGGCAAGCCGTGGGAGGGCGGGCAGGGCTCTCCTCCCGTTATCGCGGACTCGCCGTACATCTCGATCTCCGTCTCTTTCCTCTCTTCCTCTCTCCGGGTGAGCGGGTCAGGACGGGTGCGGAGGCCGCTGGTCGGGCGGCACACCGCCGCCCTCTCCGCCGCCCTTGCCGCCCTTGTCGGTCCCGTGCGGACGGCCGGAGACGTCACCCCCGCTCTGCGACTCGGGGATCACGTCGATGTCCTCGTCGGTGCCGCCTCCCCGGCCGGACCGCCGGATCTCGGGCTGCTGCGGCTGACTCATGATCTTCCTTCCGACGCGCTTCCCAGGCCCCCTCCCCCTCGCCCACCTGGGCAAACCATGAAGACGGCGAACAGCCCGGCGAACCCGGCCGGTGATCGGCCCCCGGGCAGCCAGGAGTGGTAAAAAGTCGGTATATCTTGACCGCCATGCCACCGTCTTTCAGGCCGTCGATCGGCCTGCAACTCATGAGCACCACCAAGGCCGTCAGCCGGGCGCTGGACAGCGCCCTGGCTGCGGAGGGGAGCTCACTGCCGATCTGGCTGATCCTGATCTCGCTCAAGACCAGACGCCTGAGCAACCAGCGCGAGCTGGCCGAGGCGGTGGGAGTCCAGGGTGCGACACTGACCCATCACCTCAACACGATGGAGCACGAGGGCCTGCTGACCCGCCGCCGCGATCCGGCGAACCGCCGGGTGCACCTCGTGGAGCTCACCGAGAAGGGCGAGGCCACGTTCACCCGGCTCAGGAAGGCCGCCGGCGCCTTCGACCGACGCCTGCGCGCCGGGCTGAACGCGGAGGAGATCGCCGCCATCGAGCGCGTGCTCGCGAAGCTGGACGACAACGTACGGCGCGGCCGGTCCACCTGACACCCCCGCTGTGACCTGCGCATCCCCTCCGGAGATGTGGGTAGGGGGCCCGCAGCGGACCCAGGAGGGAACATGCGTTCGTCGATCCGTCTCGGCCGCATCGCCGGAGTCTCGGTCGGGCTCAACATCAGCGTGCTGGTCATCGTCGCGATCCTGGTGTTCGGGCTGGCGTTCGGGCGCTTCCCGATCGCCTTCCCCGGCTCGTCCCCCGCGGTCTACCTGCTGGCCGGTGTGGTGGCCGCCGTGCTGTTCCTGGCGTCGTTGCTGGCGCACGAACTCGCGCACGCGGTGATGGCGAAGCGGCACGGCATCGAGGTGGCGGGCATCACGCTCTGGCTGCTCGGTGGCGTGGCCGAGCTGCGCGGAGAGCCGCGATCGCCCGGCGCCGACGTGCAGATCGCCGCCGTCGGTCCCGCGACCAGCCTGGCAGCCGGGGTGGTCTTCGGGCTGCTGACCTGGCTGGTCTCGGCGATCGGCGGCGCGCCGCTGCTCGCCGGGATGTTCGGCTACCTCGCCGTGGTCAACGTGCTCCTGGCCGTCTTCAACCTGATCCCGGCGGCGCCGCTGGACGGCGGCCGGGTGCTGCGCGCCGCGCTGTGGGCGTGGTGGGGCGACCGCGTCAGGGCCGCGGTGGCCGCCGCGCGGGCCGGCCGGGCCTTCGGTTACTTCCTCATCGCGCTCGGCCTGCTCCAGGTCGTCTCCGGGCTGGGTTTCCAAGGCCTGTGGCTCGCCCTGATCGGCATGTTCCTCGTCAACGTCGCCAGCGCGGAGGAGCAGCAGACACAGCTCGGCGCCGCGCTGCACGGCATCCGGGTCGGCGACGTGATGTCGGAGCGGCCCGTCACCGCCGATCCCGGAGAGACCGTGTCGGACCTCGTCGAGCGGGTCGTGATGCGGCACCGGCTGTCCACCTATCCGCTGGTGGACGAGCGCGGCGGCTTCCTCGGGCTGGTGACGCTCAACCGGATCCGCGCGGTGCCGCCGCAGGCCCGCGACACGACCCGCCTGCGCGACATCGCCTGCTCGCCGGGCGACGTGCCCCGGGCACGGGCCGACGAGGCTCTTACCGATCTGCTTCCGCGGATGGGCGGCTGCGCCGACGGGAGGGCCGTGGTGCTCGACCCGGACGGCCGGCTGATCGGCCTCATCACGCCAAGCGACATCAGCCGGACGATCCAGACCGTCGACCTGCGCGCCGCCCAGCCGTACCCCGCGCCGCGCGGAGCCGACCTCGCCCCGCGCTACCCCGACCACACGGGTCACCGAGACGCGGCCTGATCCTCCCCCGCATACCCCCGGGGCCGGGCCCGTTCAGGACATGCGGCGAGGGTCGTCGGCCGCGAGTTCCTCGACGTCGTCGGGCGAGTCCGCGCCCGGGACGTGCCAGCCGGTCAGGTCGGCCTCGTCGGGGGACCATTCCGCGTCAGGGGACTGCGCCAGCGGGTTCTGCCACTCTGCCGGGATCTCTTCGCCGCCCGCACATCGCGCGGGCTCGGGGTCGTGCGACATCATGCCCTCCTCTGTCTGCCGGTCTCTGTCCGGCTCTTTCCGTCTCTGCCCGGCCTCTGCCCGGCAACGCTGTTCGGTCGGGATTCGGGTACGGCCGGGCGACGTCTGCGCCACCCGGTGGTGTGCTGTTCTTCCGCGGCCGGTTCTTCGCGACACCGTTCGTCGCGATGCCGTTCGTCCCGATGCCGCTCTTGACGGTGTCGCTCTTGACGGTGTCGCTCACTGTGTCGCTCTTCGCGATGGCCGTTCTTCGCGCGCATACCCCCGCAGTCCATCACCATGCAGAAAACACATTTTCCCCCTATGGGGCATATACGTGATTTGCGGTAGTTCGTCCTGTGTTGATGGAGGAACTGGGGGTAGGCGTTTCGTGTCCCCGCTGCGGGACGTTACGCGAGGGGCCCAGGGGGGTGACGAGGTGACGACCGCGGACGACGTGTCGATCGAGAAGCAGCGGCACCGATTCGAGCGTGACGCCCTGCCGTACCTCGACCAGATCTACGCCGGCGCACTGAGGCTGACCCGAAACCCCGCCGACGCGGAAGACCTCGTCCAGGAGGTCTTCGCCAGGGCCTTCTCCAACTTCCACCAGTTCCGGGAGGGCACCAACCTCAGGGCCTGGCTGTACCGGATCCTGACGAACACCTACATCAACACCTACCGCAAGCAGCAGCGGCAGCCCCAGCGCACGGCAGGGGAGGACATCGAGGACTGGCAGCTCGCCGAGGCCGCCTCCCACACATCCGGCGGGCTCAAGTCGGCCGAGGCCGAGGCGCTGGACGGCCTGCCCGATTCCCGGGTGAAGCAGGCGCTCCACGAGGTGCCGGAGGACTTCCGGCTCGCCGTCTACCTGGCCGACGTCGAAGGCTTCAGCTACAAGGAGATCGCCGAGATCACGGGTGTCCCGATCGGGACCGTCATGTCCCGTCTGCACCGGGGCCGGCGGCAGCTCCGGCACAAGCTCGAAGACTACGCCGTCGAGCTCGGCATGATCCAGGCCAACGGCCCGCCCGGCGGGTAGCCGTACCATGCCGGACCGCACGGCGGCGGGAGTTTAGGCGTCTTCGCGGTCGGGGTTCTCCAGCCGGAAGAAATTGCTCTGGCCGCCGTCCTTCTTGTGCTCCTGGTAGAGGAAGTTCAGATTCCGTGCCTCGAACGTCTCGAACCACTCGTCCCAGGTGATCTCCTTCAGGTCGCCGCCGCCGTACCCGGGGAAGTCGAACCGGAGAACACCGGGGCGGCCCTCGTGCTCGGTGCCCGGCACCGTCGCGGGCCGGCCGCCGCGCTCCTCCGCCCAGCGCTTGATCACCTCATGGTCGGTGGTGATCAGACTGCGTCCCGGGCGCTCCTCGTGCTCGTCCACCGAGGAGATCTCCTGCTCATACTTGTGCTCGCCGCCGACCGGCCGGCTCTGCTCTGACATCGCGGGCTCCCTCCGTTGACTCCGCGGGGTGCCCTACCCTCCGCCTCCGCCTGCATGCGACGGCAGGAAGACCCAGGCCGGCGACTCCTCCCCCGGTTCGTACGGCGAGTCGAGGCGCTTGCCCACCACACCGGGCAGGCCCTGTTCCCGGGCGGCCTGCCGTACGGCGCCCACGTCGTCGCCGGGCCAGCTCGGCGTGACCTGCCACCGCGGCCCGGCCGGCGCGAGCAGTTCCAGCCGTTCGCGGCGTCGCTCGTACGGCTCGGCCGCCAGCGAGACGCCGTCGTCGTAGAGCAGGTCGAAGCAGACGTAGACCTCCGTCTCCGCGAGCGCCTCGTTCCGCGCGGGCGAGACGACCTCACCGTCGAGTACGACCGCGCGGCTGCCGAACGACTCGGCGAGCCGGCGCAGCCAAGGGTGATCTCCGGTGATGTCGGCCCCCGCGCCGGAGCGCAGGACCAGCCGGCCGCCGCTGACGTACGCCAGCGCGCGCAGCCCGCCCCACGAGAACTCCCAGGCGTACCGCTCGGGGTCACGGGGCGCCTTCGTACGGGTCACCGGGGTCATGGCGGCGATCGACGCGGGCTGGGGCTCCCAGCCGGCACCCGGCGGGTCCATCCGGTGGATCATCCAGTTGTCGCCGCGGGTCCGGAACAGCACATACCGGCCGACCGCGCGCGATCCCCGCAGCACGACCTTGACCTCACGGTCGGTCCACTTCTCGGTCTCGTAACTGCCGCGATCCCAGATCGTCATGGTGCCTGCGCCGTACTCACCCCTGGGGATCTCGCCTTCGAACCGGGCGTACTCGATGGGGTGATCCTCGGTGTGCACGGCCAGATGGTCGGTGCCGGGGTCGGGTGGTAGCCCCCGGGGGATCACCCACGACACCAGGACACCGCCGCGTTCGAGCCTCAGGTCCCAGTGGAGGGATCGCGCGTGATGCTCCTGGATCACAAAGGTGTCGTCGTCGCCCCGCGGCAGCGGGCCCTCCGCTGGAATGGGCTCGCTCGTCCGCCCGGGATCGCGCCTGGCCCGGTAGACCCCGAGCCGGTCGTCCGCCCCGTTCCTGGGTTTGTCGGGTCTGTCTGCGGGTCTGTCGGCCACGCCGGTGGCCCTACCCGCGTGCCAGACCTCCCTCACGTCATTCCTACTTGGCAGATATGCCTCAATAATGGATATTGCACCCCTCCGGAGTTCCATCACCATCAAACCGACATAAAACCAACGACATAATCGTCCCCATGCCCCCGGCCGCACCCAAACCCCCAGGCGACGTGTACCTGAATTCCCCGGTACGCCCATAACCCCAGGGCACACCCGAACCCGCCACTACCCCAACTCCCATGTCGTGATCTTGCAGAAACTCGCATACTGACCCTCTGTCCAGGAGAAACACCCATCGTGATCTTGCAGTGTAAGATCATGTACGGCGAAGCCACACGTGGGGACGGCAGACAGCGAGTTCCGCGAGGTCGCCAGAAGCCGGGATAGCGGGTCGAATGGGGGTGGGTCGGACGATCCGGGCGGTAGCGGATATTTCACGATTCAACGGAAGTCGCTGCGGATCTTGCCGGTCGCGTATAACCTCTGCCGCGTCGAGGTTTCCCAGATCTCAAACGAGGAAGCGGCGTGGCGAGGATGTGGGCGCAGCTACCGATGGGTCGTGTCGTACGGCTGGGCGGCGCGAGTTCCAAGGACGTCATGCTCGCCCTTGAACCGCTGCCCGACGACGCCCCCGCGATCGTCACCTACAGTCCGCCCTCGGCCTCCTCGGTGAGCGAACTGGTCACCGCCCTGCTCGCCGAGCTCGAAAGGGCGGCCATCGAGCTGTTCCCATCCTGGCTTCCGGACGCGGAAGGCATCACCGGCTCCGGCGGTGCGAGCATTCCCGCAGTCCGCGCGCTCGCGCTGCGTACGGCATCCGCCAGTCGGCATTTCGGCCCCTTCCTGGCGGACCTCGCCGAGCTCTCCCTTCACGGGGGAACTCGCGGGAGAAGCGACCACCGGAAGTTTCCCCCTGAAGTGCGTGCCGCGGGACTCGCCCGTGTCCTCGCCGCCGGCTTCCGTCGCGATCGAGCGGCGATCCTCATCCGCATTCCCCGGGGGCTCTCCCCCATCGGTGAGGATGTGCTGGTCGCCGCATCCGAATGGCTGGCCGATCGCGGCGGCTTCGGCGTCTGGCTCACCGGCGCGCCGTTCGTCTCCGTCGACCGAATCGAAACGGTCGTCCTCGATCTGCCCGCTTCGCAGAACCCGCCCGGCACGGGCGCCCTGGCCTATCCGAAGGATCCGCTCGCGATCCTGCGTTTTCCGGCCGTCGCCGGGATGCCGCATCCGGCGAGCCGGGCCGAGAAGTCCCTGGAGGCAGCGCTCAAGTCACGCCCCTGGGCGGCCGGACGAGCCTGGAACCAGACTCACCATTATTCGTCCCCACTCACCCCATCCGTACGGATAGACCTGCTCTGGCACGACGAGCGCTGCGCGGTCGAGATCGACGGCCCGGAACACCGCGGTGAGGACGCCTACGAGGCGGACCGCCGCCGTGACGTACGGCTCCAACTGGACGGCTACGCCGTCCTCCGCTTCACCAACAAACAGATCATGAACGAGATGGACCTCGTTCTGAAACAGCTCGAGCGGTTTCTCGAATCCCGCCGCTCTGGAACGTTCAAAGGATCGCACCATGCTTGAAAAGAAACTGACGTCGTCCCAGACCGCCATTTTGCTGGTCCTCATGGCCGAGGCCAGGGAGATCTCCAATCCCGAACTCAAGAATCTCTACGGAGTCACGCTCGTCAATCCCGATCTCACCACGTTGAACGATCTCAAACTGGTCGAGAGCTGGAAGCAGGGCCGCGCGTTCGCCCATGTGCTGACCGACAGCGGCTGGGCGTACGCGGCCGCACTGTTCCGCGAGGGCATGGAAGCCTCCGGGCGTCCGGCCGGGCGGGTTCTTGAGGCGGCACTCCGCGCGATCGTGGCGAACCTGCCGCGCCATATGGACCGGGCTGAAAGCAGCCTCGCCGACCTCTTCGCCCGCGAGGAGGACCTTCTCCCGGCGGCCGTCGAGACCGCTGCCTCTGAGGCGTCTGTCTCGGAGACTCCCACCATCGTGAGTACGGCTCCCGTACCGAGCGACGCTGCCGCGTCACCAGCCGCCGACTCTCCCGCCATTTCCACTGACGACATCGAGACCAGGATCCGGAAGGCGTACGCGCAGCTCGCTGAGAGGCCGAACTCATGGGTCAGTTTGACCCTGCTGCGTCCGCTTCTGGGTGACGTTCCCAGGCACGAAGTCGACGCGACCCTCCGCCGGATGATCGGCATGCCCGACGTCGACATCATCCCAGAATCGAATCAGAAGATGCTCACCGACAAAGACCGGCATGCGGCGGTGACCATCGGCGATCAGGCCAAGCACCTCATCCTGATCGGAGCATGATGGCGAACAACGAACTGAATGCTCTCTCAGCACTCAGATTCAACTACGCCCAGATGCCTGCCGACGTCTGGCGTCCATCGCCGTTCCATGTCGACACCCTGCACCGGCCCACCACTCAGCTCATCGTCAACGGCCTGATCGAGGCGGAGGAGAGCACCGACACCAGCCCTATTGGCATCGTCGTACAGGGGCAGCGAGGCGCGGGCAAGACCCATCTGCTCGGCTGGGTCCGACAGAAGGTGCACGAGGAGGACGGCTACTTCTTCCTCGTGAGTTTGCTAGACGCGAAGGATTTCTGGGAGAGCGTGCTGCTCTGCATGCTCGACAGTCTGGCACGGCCGCTGCCAGGGTCGAAGAATCAGCTCAAGGAACTCCTGTGGCGCCTGTGTGTGCTGACTGGGGTGTCCGAACCGGTGCGTCGTTCAGTGATCGGGGATGCATCCCTGTCCCAAGGCGACCTTGACGCCTTCATCACCGCCCTGCGCCAATATGACCACCACGTGGGACGCGAAGCCCAGGACACCGCCAGAGCACTCACCCTGCGTGCGTCCGCCGATCTCGCGGTGCAGGACATCGGTGACGCCTATCTCACCTGCGCACCTCAGGGAGATCCTGGCGAGCGCACGGCATGGGGATTTCGAACCATCGAGAAAGTCCCACAGCAAATCGTCCAAGACCTGTCACGGCTGCTGGCGTTGACCGGCCCATCCATCATTGCGATGGACCAGATCGACACGCTGATCGCCCAGTCCACCCTGTCCACTACCGCCCGCAGCGACTCCAACTGGCAGCAGAAGCTGGTCATAGAGCAGGTCGCCCACGGACTCATGGCACTCAGGGAAACCACCCGCCGAACTCTGACCGTGGTCTGTTCCATCCCGGTGACGTGGACCCTCATAACCGAGTACGCCACCGACACCGTTCGGGACCGGTTCAAGGAGACGATGCCGCTCGGGACGATTCCGGATGCGGAGACCGGTCAGGCACTGATCGAGAAGCGGTTCGCCGCCCAGTACGGAAAGGTCGGGTTCGAGCCGCCGTACCCGACGTGGCCGGTGAAGCCGGAGGCGTTCACCAACGCGTACGAGTACACCCCGCGTCAGTTGCTCATTCGGATCGACGAGCACGTCCGGTCGTGCCTGGCGAATGGTCGGGTAACCGAGTTGGCGCGTCTCAACGACACCGAGCCGGTCGTCGTCACACCCGTGATCGACCTACCGCCCGTCGACCGGTTCGACGAGTTGGACCGGCGGTTCGCGGAGGCGCGCAAGCGGGCGGACGTCACGGCGGCGCTGAACCCTACGACGGAGGACGCGGTGATGCCCGAACTGCTGTCCGCCGGCCTCGCCGCCTGGATCGCCGAGCAGGACGAGGACGGGCGGGTGTTCAGCCTGGACCCCCCGCCGAGCGCCAAGCCTCCCCTGCACGCCCGCCTGCGCCGCAGTCTGGATGAGGCGAGGGAGGACGAGGCGCACTGGTGTTTCCGGGCGATCTCAGCGACGCATCACCTCGCCGCGCTGACCCGGCTGCGCAACGCCTCGGTGGCGGCCGGACTGGACGCCGCGGTGCCCAAGCGCAGGCTGTTCGTGCTCAGAAACCAGAGCTGGGCGAAGGGCCCGGTCACCCAGGAGACCCTCGCCGCCTTCGAGCAGGCGGGCGGCCGGGTCCTCCCGATCGACGAGGAGGATCTGAAGATCTTCGCGGCGCTGCGCGACCTGCAGGCGGAGAACCCGCCGAACCTGCAGGCATGGCTGACCGCCAGAAGACCGACGAGCGAGGCGAAACTGTTCCGCGAGGCCCTCAGCGACGCGTCGGCCGTTCCCGGTGCCCACCCCGCCCTCGACGGCGTACGGTCCTCGACCGCAGGTGTACGGCACATGCCGGAGCAGGACCTCCCTTCGCCGAACGGCATCGGCACCGACACCGGCACCGGCCACCGGGTCGAGACACGGCCCGCCCCGGTCGGCACCCCCGATGTCGTCACGCCTCCGGCGGCGCCTTCCATCAGCGGAGACCTCCTGGCGGAGCCCGCAGGCGATCTCGTACGGGCCAGGCCGCGTGTCACCGTCGGGGCGAGATTCGCCGACGGCGAGCCGGTGACCGTCGAGTTGGCGACACTGCGCAGACATACGGCGATCTTCGCAGGAGCGGGATCGGGAAAGACCGTGCTGATCCGCCGCCTGGTGGAGGAGTGCGCCCTGCGTGGAGTCTCCGCGATCGTGCTCGACCCCAACAACGACCTGGCCCGGCTGGGTGATCGATGGCCGGAGCCGCCCTTGGCGTGGAGCGAGGGCGACGCGGCCAAGGCCGGTGAATATCTGGCGAACACCGAGGTGGTGATCTGGACCCCGGGACGGGTCGGCGGGCGACCGCTGAGCTTCCAGCCGCTGCCCGACTTCGCGAGCGTGCTCGACGACACCGACGAGTTCAACGAGGCCGTGGAGACCGCCGTCGCGTCGCTCATCCCCCGGGCCAAGCTGGACGGCCACTCCCGCAAGGCCCTCCACGGACGTGCCGTGCTGCGCGAGGCCGTGAACTTCTACGGCCGCCGGGGCAGGGCGGGGCTCAAGGGCCTGATCGACCTCCTGTCCGAGTTGCCCGAAGACGTGAGCAGCATCGAGGGCTCGGACAAGATCGCGGCCGAGCTCGCCCAGGACCTCACCGCCGCGATGGTGAACGATCCGCTGTTCGGCGGCACCGGCACCCCGGTGGATCCCGGTCTGCTGCTCACCCCGGCCGACGGCAAACGGGCCCGCGTGTCGGTGATCAGCTTCGTCGGGCTGCCTTCGGACGTCCAACGGCAGGGCTTCGTGAACCAACTCCAGATGGCGCTGTTCTCCTGGATCAAACGGCACCCCTCCGCCGACCTGGGCGGGCTGTTCGTGATGGACGAGGCGCAGACCTTCGCCCCGTCCGGGGCCACGACCCTGTGCACGCGCAGCACGCTCGCCCTCGCGGCGCAGGCCCGCAAGTACGGCCTGGGCCTGGTGTTCGCCACGCAGGCACCGAAGGGGCTGCACAACCAGATCCCGGGAAACGCGACCACGCAGTTCTTCGGCCTGCTCAACGCCCCCTCCCAGATCACGGCGGCCCGGGAGTTGGCCCGGGCCAAGGGCGGCGACGTCCCCGATGTGTCGAGGTTGCGGTCGGGTGAGTTCTACGTCGCGGTGGAGGGGGCGACCTTCCGGAAGGTCCGTACGCCCCTGTGCCTCAGCCACCATCCGAGCAGCCCGCTGACCACCGAGGAGGTCATCACACGGGCGAACAGGACCTGAGGCCGAGGCCGTACCGCCACGCCGCCACCGTGCCTCTACCGTGCCGCTACCGCAACGTGCCGAAGGCCGCGGCGGCGGCAACGGCGATCATGGTGGAGAGCACCACCATGACCAGCACGGTCCCGAGGGGGTTGCGTCGCCGTTCGGGTCGCGCGGCGGCCCGGACGGGCGCCCGATAGGCCGACACCCGCGGCGACTGCTCTGGAGACGGCTTCGGAGACGGACTCGGAGACGGACTCGCGGCAGGCGTCTGCACCGGGCGTGGTCGCTCGGGCTGAGCGGGAGCAGGAAGACGGGGCCGGGCCGAGGGGCTGGGCTTGGGCACCGGTGAAGGCTTCGGCGAGGGACGCGGTGAAGGCGTCGGTGAAGGTCGCGGCGGCTCGCACGCCCGCCCGTGCCGGCCGAGCCGGAGCCGCAGGCTGACCACGGGCGGAAGGTCGACGCAGATGACGACATCGAGCCCGAGGACGGATCCGAGGACGGGTGCGTCCTGCCCCTTCCCGTCGTCCGGCGCGGCCTGTGCCGTGACGGCCACCTCGCCGCGGTCCGCCGGCGGTGCGACGGCGGCCGCCGGTGTGGTCGCGCCCAACGTGAGGACGACCGGCGCGGCCACGGCCGTTCCCATCACCGCCCTCAACACCGCCGTCCGCGCCGCCGTCCGCGCCGCCGTCCAGTCGGGTGCTCCTGTCGGTCCTATCGTCATCGGCCCGCTGCCAGGCGCTGGATCTCCTGCAACACGCCGGTGAACGCCTCCGGCTCGACCGCCAGGCCGCCCGTGAAGGCGTGCGAGATGCTCCAGGCCAGATAGACGCCGACGGCCAGCAGCACCGTCATCGTGATCAGCGGCAGGAGTGCCGCTCCGCTGGGACGGGCGCCGGCGAGGAACGGGAAGAGGATGATCACCACGCCGGTCACGATCGTCAGGGCGAGCACCGCCGGGGGCAGCGCGGCCGTGGCGTCCGCCGCACGCTGGCGCCGGGCTCCGGACAGATCCCCCAGCCGTTCCAGCACCGCGCTCTTGGCCTCCCGCGCCTCGTCGTCGGTGACCTGCAGGGCGGCCACCTGCGTCCGCAGCGCCTCCAGCCGTACGTCGCCCTTCGGGCTGAGCCGCCCCTCCGCCATCAGCGGCCACTCCTTGTCGACGACGAAGCCCACGTAGTCGCGTACCACCTGCTGGACCTGGAGGTCGGCGGGCGCGGGAAGTCCGGCGGCGGACCAGTACGCCTCGGCGGCCGTCTGTGCCTCGGCGTAGGTGTTCTGCCGAGCGGAGTCGGAGACGGTCCACGGCACGACGATGGCGATGGCGAAGACCAGCAGGAACAGCGAGGACAGCATCGCCCCGGCGTGGCCGGCCGAGGCGCCGCCCGGATCGCGGTCGTCCGTGCCGTGGCCGAACCTACGGGACAAGAAGGCGGCCAGAGCCACCAGACCGACCGCCGCGATGACGGCGAACGCACAAACCAGCATGACCATCCCCAGGTGTCCGGGCAAGGAATGCAGTCGATTACATTCCGTTGTTTTACCAACACGATACGTGTCCATCGGACTTCCGGGCGCCGGAACACCGAAGAAGGCGCGCGGCGACGGTTTTGGGTCTTGCCGCAGATCCGGCCCGGGTCTACGCTCCGGATTAATTCTTAGGAAACTTTCCTAACGAAAAGAGGATGCCGGATGCGCCGAGCAGCGACTTTACTCACCGCATTGTTGCTCCTCATCACGATGGCCGTTCCAGCTCACGCCGCCACCGGCCTCACGGCGGTGTTCAGCCTGAACGGGAACCAGGGCAAGTTCGTGGTGAGCAACTCCAGCAGCAGTGCGATCACCGGCTGGTCGATCCAGTTCGAACTGCCGGCGGGGGTGACGGCGAGCAACCCGCAGAACGCGACGATTTCGCAGAGCGGCACCAAGGTGAAGCTCACCCCCGCCTTCTACATCGACACCGTGCGGGCGGGCGGCAACACCGAGCCGTTCAGCCCGACCTTCACCCTCAGCTCCCCGGTGCAGCCGACGAGCTGCACCATCAACCGTGCCAACTGCGACGGCAGCGGTGACCCGCCGCCACCGCCCGCCCCGCTGACCGCCGAGTTCACCGGCAACGGGACGCAGGGCAAGTTCGTGGTGAGCAACAACAGCAGCACCGCGCTCAACGGCTGGACGATCACGTTCGAACTGCCGGCCGGCGTCACCGCGAGCAACGCCCAGAACGGATCACTGAGCCAGACCGGCACCAAGGTCACGCTCAGCCCGGCCTACTACAACACCACCATCGCGGCGAACAGGTCGACCGAGCCGTACAGCCCGACCTTCACGCTCAGCAGGACCGGGGTCGAGCCGAGCAACTGCCGGGTCAACGACCTCCAGTGCGACGGCGCGCCGGACACCCCGCCGTCCGCGCCGGGCAACCTCAGCTCGCCGGTCAAGACCACCAAGTCGGTCTCGCTCAAGTGGGACGCGGCCACCCCCGGCACGCTCCCGCTCGCCGGTTACGAGGTCTACAAGGACGGCACGCTCGCCACGACGGTCACCGAGACCAACGCGACCGTGACCGGCCTGACGCCCAAGACCGAGTACACCTTCACGGTCAAGGCCAAGGACCGCAAGGGCAACCTCTCCCCGGCCAGTGCCGCGCTGAAGGTGACGACCAACGACCCGGCCGAAGACACCCAGCCGCCGACCGTGCCGACCGGCCTGCGCAGCACCGGTGCCGACGCCTCCAGCGTCTCGCTCTCCTGGAACGCCTCGACCGACAACAAGGGCGTCGCGGGATACGAGGTCTTCGTGGGCTCGCAGCTCGCCACCTCGGTGACCGGCACCTCGGCCAAGGTCACCGGCCTGTCGCCGTCCACGGAGTACACCTTCACCGTCCGCGCCAGGGACCAGTACGACAACGTGTCCGCGGCCAGTGACCCGGTGAAGGCGAAGACCGGCGACATCGTGGAAGACGGCTACGCCCGGGTGGGCTACTTCGTGCAGTGGGGCATCTACGGCAGGCAGTACTTCGTCAAGAACCTGGACACCACGGGCGCCGCGGCGAAGCTGACCCACCTCAACTACGCCTTCGCCAACATCGACCCGGTCAACCTGACCTGCCTCAACGGGGTCACCAAGGGCACGTCGTCCGATCCGCAGGACCCCAACCAGGGTGACGGCGCCGGCGACGCGGACGCCGACTACGGCAGGCCGATGAGCTCGGCCCAGTCGGTCGACGGCGTGGCCGACACCGGGTGGGAGAAACTGCGCGGCAACTTCAACCAGCTGCGCAAGCTCAAGGCGAAGTACCCCCACCTCAAGGTGCTGATCTCGATCGGCGGCTGGACGTACTCGAAGTACTTCTCCGACGTGGCGGCCACCGACGCGTCCAGGAAGAAGTTCGTCAGCTCCTGCATCGACATGTACATCAAGGGCAACCTGCCGACCTACAACGCGGCCGGTGGCCCGGGCAGCGCCGCCGGGATCTTCGACGGCATCGACCTCGACTGGGAGTGGCCGGGCGCCGAGGGCCACGCCGGCAACCACATCGGCCCGAACGACAAGGAGAACAACACCAAGCTGATCGCCGAGTTCCGCAAGCAGCTCGACGCGCTCACCCAGGAGACCGGCCAGCGCTACCAGCTCACCGCGTTCACCCCGGCCGACCCGGCGAAGATCGAGGCCGGCTGGGACCTCCCCGAAGTCAACAAGTACATGGACATCTTCAACGTCCAGGGCTACGACTTCCACGGCTCGGGCAGCGACAACTCCTGGGAGCCGAACCGGACCGGGCACGCGGGCAACCTCTTCACCGACGTGGACGACCCCTACTCGTTCCACTTCAGCGTGGAGAACGCCGTCCAGGAGTACCTGGACGCGGGGGTGAACCCGCGCAAGATCACCATCGGCCTGGCGTTCTACGGCCGCGGCTGGCAGGGCGTCGCCGACGGCGGCAAGTCGGGCGAGTGGCAGTCGGCGAACGGCGCGGCCCCCGGCCAGTTCCAGGAGGAGGCGGGCACCCGCGGATACTCCAACCTGGTGGCGAGCGTGCCGGGCTGCAACGTCAAGCACGACGAGCAGGCGGTGGCGAGCTACTGCTACACCGGCGACGGCGGGCAGTGGTGGTCCTTCGACGACACCTGGTCGATCGGAAAGAAGATGGCCTGGCTGCGTGAGAAGAACCTGCTCGGCGCGATGATCTGGGAGATGTCCGGCGACACCGGCACCCTGATGAGCGCCGTGGACAGCGGCCTCAAGTAAGCGGTCTCAGATAGCGGGTCCCGAGTGACGATCTCAAGGAATCGGTCTCAGGTAACGGGTCCCGAGTGACGATCTCAAGGAATCGGCCCAGATAGGGCCTCGAATGACACCCGGATCCGGGGGGGCTTCCCCCGGATCCGCGGTGTCTAACCCCTCATACGACATCTCGTACGCCTCAGGGCAATCATCCTGAATTCGTAATCGATGCCGGGTTGACGAAGATTGCTACCTTCGCCAAGACTGCTCCCATTCGCGTGATCCTGCCGGGCTGGCCCCCTCCCCGGCAGCCGCGCCCGATGGAGGAATCTCAATGAGGAGTGTCCCCGGCGGGAGAAGAATGCGGCGCCTCGCGACCGCGCTCACCCTACCCCTCGTCATCGGCCTGACCTCGCTACCGGCCTTCGCCGATCCATCCCCCCAGACAACTGAGATCGCCCCCGACCGACTCCCGAGCACCGAGCAGAACGGCGTCGCGCTGATGCGGATCGTCGTGCCGGACCAGACGGGCCTGGACCGGCTCGCCGCTCTCGATGTCGACCTCGCGGAATACACCAAACCGGTCGACGGCGGCATCGAGGTCCATGCCGTGCTCAGCCCGCAGGAGGCCCAGAGCCTGCGTGACCAGGGCTTCGACGTACGTGACGTGATCTCCGACCAGAGCGACTTCGCGGAGAACCAGGCCGAGCGGCGGCAGGCCCTCGCATCCGCGCAGGCCGCCGTCCAGGAGGCCGACACGCTGACCCCGCTGCGCGCCGAGTGGTTCACCAGCCTCGACGATCAGCGTTTCCTCTCGGTCGAGGTGAAGACCAGCGCCACGGACGCCCAGACCGTGCTCACCGTGACCTGGGACGGCGGCACCGCCACGATGTCCCGCTTCACCGACGCCGGGCAGTACATGTACCACCGGTTCAACTCCCCGTTGCCCGTCGACACCGCACCCGCCGAGGTCACCGTCACCAGCAACCGCGGCGGCTCGATCACCGTGCCGGTGACCAAGTGGCTCGGCGCGCCGCGCAAGGCGCCGAGCAAGCACTACGTGCAGGACTTCGTCGACCATTACATGGACCCCACCGAGGTCACCGACCGGATCGTGGCGCTGTCCCGGGAGTTCCCGAAGATCTCACAGATCATCGATCTTCCGTACAAGACGAACGGCTACCGCCGCCTCGCCCAGGCGCAGTTCGGCACCGCCACGGCCGGCATGTTCTACGTGAGCTCCAAGGCGTACGGGAGCGAGGGCGGCAACGACGTCAGCATCGCGCTCGTCAAGCCCGACACCGCCGCGGCCCCGCTGTCGGTCGCGGTGAACGGCAAGGACGTCGTGGTCAACCTGGCCACGAACGCGTCCGGCGCGATCTCCAGCACGGCGCGTCAGGTCGTGGACGCACTCAACGCCGACGCGGCGGCCTCGGCGCTGCTGACCGCCAGCCTCTACCGGACCGGCACGGGCACCGGTGTGGTGGCAGCGGCCTCCGCGACCAGGCTGACCGACAATCTGAAGGCGCCGGCGAGCGTCTCGCGTGAGCCGTTCCAGGTGAAGGCACTGCGCATCGGCAAGCAGCGGGACGGGTCGAAGACCGGCGTGTTCCTCTACTGCCAGGAGCACGCCCGCGAGTGGGTCACCCCGATCACCTGTGTGGAGACCGCCGAGCGGCTGCTGCGCAACTACGCGAAGGACGCGAGCACCAAGAAGCTGGTTGACGATCTCGACATCTTCATCATGCCGACGGCCAACCCCGACGGCGGCCACTATTCGCTGTACGACTTCAACATGCAGCGCCGCAACATGACCAACCACTGCGCGGCCAACTTCAGCGACCCGGCGGCGCGCAACTCCTGGGGCGTCGACCTCAACCGCAACTTCACGGTCGGCTCCGTACGCGACGGCTACAACGGCGCCTCGACGAACTGCACCAGCGACACCTACGCCGGCCCGGCCGAACTCTCGGAGCCGGAGGCGCGCAACCAGGTGTGGCTCACCGAGCAGTACCCGAACATCAAGTTCGCGATGAACACCCACTCCTACGGCGGCTACTTCATGTGGCCTCCGGGGGCGTACAAGACCGCCGGGCGGGAGACCCTGCCGCGGACGGACCTCGGCACGGAGAACTTCTTCTGGAACGCCTCCGGTCACATCCTGTCCGCCGTCCAGGGCTGGCGCGGTACGGCCATCTGGCCGGGCCGAACCGGCCCGGTGATCGACGTGCTGTACTCCGCGGCCGGCAACAGCGCCGACGAGCACTGGTACAACCGGGGCATCATCGGCTGGGACTTCGAGGTCGGCGCGGACATCTACGACCCGCAGACCAAGCGCTACACGGCGGTCGGCTTCCAGCCGCCGTTCAGCGAGGGTCACGAGGAGGCCATGGAGTTCGCCAACGGCCAGATCGCCATCCTCGAGGTCGCCCGCGCCTACGCGCACGACAAGAACCGTCCCGAGTCGCGGCTCGAGGTGACCGGCAGGACCGACACCTCCGCGACCTTTACCTTCACCGTCGACGAGCCGGCGAACATCTACTACACGCTCGACGGCAGCCGTCCCACGCTGAACTCGCCGAAGCTGACCGCGGCCGGCATGCGCGAAGGCGCCCAGCCGATCACCATCGACAAGACCACCGAGGTGCACTGGTTCTCGATGGACCTCGCGGGCAACGCCGAGAAGAACTACAAGCCGGAAGGAAACGGAAAGAACTACAACAAGGCGACGGTCAACGTCGGCGGCGGTCGTTGATCCCCTGACGCCCGACGCCTGAACGGCTGCATCCGAACCGCCGTCTGAACCGCGGCAGCCACACGACAACGAGACGATGGCCGCCGGCTCCCCACGGGCCGGCGGCCACGGTCGGTTAGGGAACCCTGACGTGGCGGAGTGTTGACCGGGCGGTCAATCAAGCAGACCTTCGAAGCAACGGGTCACCTCTCATGTTCGGAGGCTACGGATGGACCTCACGAGATCTCTGTCCGACATCGTCGCCCTGCTCGCGGGCCTGGTCTCGATCCTCGCCGCATTCTTCTGGGCGAGCGACGTCAGCGCGGCGGGCCAGCCGCTGCTCCTGCTCGGAGCGCTTCTCCTGGTATCCGCCCTGTGGGCGATCCTCGGCGCCGGTGGGGCGAGCTCCTGGGTCACCGCGGCCTTCGGCGCCCTGCTGTTCGTGTCGCCCTGGGCCTTCGGCTTCGACGGCGACGCCGCCGCGGCCTGGACGGCCTGGATCGCCGGCGGCGTCACGGTCGTGGTCGGCCTGCTGACCGCGGTCCAGGCCCGCACCGGGGCGGCGGCCAACGCCTGATCGCCTCCCGCCGCGGCCCGGCCCGTCCTCGCCCCCCGGCGACCGACGGCCGGGCCGCACTGCTCGTCAGTACTGCGGCCTGAACTACTCGGCCGGTACTGCTCGGCCGGGCAGAGCTGACATGCTGGACGGGTGGAACAGGCAGAACTGTCCGTACGCTTCGCGTCGGAGCTGTGGATCTTCCTGCCACCCCGACGCCGGCGTGACGAGCTGCGGCTTCCCTACGACGGCACGTCGTCGCTCGGGCACGTGATCGAGTCGGCGGGAGTGCCGCTGACCGAGGTCGGCGGACTTCTCGTCGGCGGCCGCCCGGTCGCTCCCTCGTACCGTCCCCGGCTCCGTGACGTGGTGGAGGTGCCGGGGATGTCCCGGCCGCAGCCCATTCCGGCCGCTCGATTCGTTCTCGACGTCCATCTCGGCACCCTCGCCCGATGGCTGCGGCTGGTGGGGGTGGACGTCGCCTACCGCAACGACCTCGACGACGACGCGTTGATCGCGCAGGCGGGCGCGGAGCGCAGGGTGCTGCTCACCCAGGATCGCGGGATTCTGCGCCGCCGGGCGCTGTGGCTCGGCGCCCACGTCCGCGGCACCCGGCCCCTGGAGCAGTTCCTCGACGTGCTCGACCGTTTCCGGCCCCCGCTCGCCCCTTGGACGCGGTGCACCGCGTGCAACGGCCCGCTGTCATCGGTCGGCAAGGGCGAGGTCGAGGCGGAGCTGCTGCCGGGAACGCGCCGCACCTACGACACGTTCGCCCGCTGCCTCGCCTGCGGCCGGGTCTACTGGCGCGGCGCGCACGGCGGCAGGCTGGCGGAGATCGTCGAGACCGCCTCGCGTGCGCTGTCCGCCGGTTGACGCCCCTCTCGACGATCAACCGACCGGGTCCGCAGCAGCTCGTGGGCCGCGTCGAGGACCTCGCCGACACCTATCTCCAGCAGTCCCTCCGACGGCCGATCGCCGTACGGATCACCGGTCCGCCCGGCCCACAGCGTGACATGCGGATGACCGGAGGGCGGCCCCCACAGAGCGGGCGAGACCGGGCCGTAGATCACCACCGACGGCGTTCCCACGGCCGTGGCGAGGTGGGACATTCCGGTGTCACCGCAGATCACCAGCTTGGCGCCGGCGGTCAGTGCGGCCAGTTCCCGCAGATCCGTACGGCCGGCAAGCACATGTGCCGCCGGCAGACCGGCGAGCACCGCCACCTGGCGGGCGAGAGCGATCTCCGTCGCCCCTCCCGTGATCACGACTTGGTGGCCGAGGCGGCTCAGCTCCGCGGCCACCTCGGCGAACCGATCCGGCGGCCACCGCTTGGCCGCATATCCGGCGCCCGGGTGGATGACGACCTCGGCACCCGCCCACCGGCCGGGACCGGGATCGCGCAGCGCGAGATCTCCCGGATCGGCGGCGATGCCGTACCACTCGAGCATCTCGCACCATCGCCGCACCTCGTGGATCTCGGGCCGCCAGGGTGGCCCGGCCACGCCGGGTACGGCCGGATGCGCGTGGGTGAGCAGCCGCCGGGCGCGGCGCAGCGCGACGACACTCTGCGGTCCGCTGCCGTGCAGGTTGACGGCGATATCCACAAAACCAGCCGAACCGTACGGCACCGTACTCGACGGAGCCGTACCCAGCGACGCCGTACCCATTGGCTCACCCATCGGCACAGGACCCATCGGCACCGGACCCGGCCCGGACACGTCGATCAGGTCGTCGACCGCGCCGATCAGCGGCAGCAGACCGCCCAGGTGCGCGGGCGCGGCCAGCACGATCCGGTGCTCCGGATGGGCGCGCCGCAGGGCGCGCAGCGCCGGAACCGCGGTCAGCAGATCACCCAGTCCCAGCCCGCGCAGCACCAGGAGCACGGGACGCCCGTCGCTCTCCGTACGGCCGGTCTCCGTACGGCCGGTCTCCGTACGGCTCAGGGCCACGACGTCTCCGTGGAGGCGCAGACGACCAATTCCCGCACCTCGCAGCCCTCGGGACGGCCGAGCGCGAAGACGATGGCCGCCGCCACGTCCTCGGGCTGGTTGAGCTTCGCATCGGGCCCCGGCCGATACTTCTCCTCCCGTCCCTCGAAGAAGTTCGTGTGCATACCGCCCGGGATCAGCAGCGTCACCCCCACCTGGCCCGCGAGCTCGGCGGCGAGCGCCCGGGTGAACCCGACCACGCCGAACTTGGCCGCGCAGTAGGCCGTCGCGTCGCTCACCGCGCGCACCCCCAGGGTGGAGGCGACCGTGACCACCTTGCCCCCGCTCTCGCGCAGGTACGGCAGGGCCGCCCGGATCACCGAAGCCGTGCCGAGAAGGTTGACGGCGATCACCCGTTCCCAGTCCGCCGCCTGGATGTCCTCAAGGCGCCCGCACGCGTCGATTCCCGCGGCGGTCACCACACCGTCGAGCCCGCCGGCACGCTCCGCGAGCTCACGCACCGCACGCTCGGCCTGCCCCCGGTCGGCGAGGTCGGCACGCACGTGGTCCACATCACCGTCCGGTTCGTTCACATCGATCACCAGCGGGCGGCCGCCTTCCTTGGCGACGGCGAGCGCGGTAGCCCGCCCAAGGCCGGAGGCGCCACCGGTGATCAGAATGTTTCCCAGCATCGATTCAGTCCCTTTCCTTGACGTAACAGGTGACGTAGGACGTGACATAGGGAACGCGGGGCGAAGGACCAGCGAGAACCTCAGGAGACGGCCTGAGCTGCGGCGATCAGCCCGGTCGTGGAGTATCCGGGGACGCTCGGCAGGATCACGACCTCACCCCCCGCCCGGCGGACGGCCTCCGCCTCGGGCATCGCCCGTTCGGTGTAGTCGCCGCCCTTCACCCACACGTCGGGACACAGCCTCTCGATCGCCCTGGAAGGGGTGTCCTCTTCGAAAACGGTCACCGCGTCCACGCAGCCCAGCGCCCGCAGCACCTCCACACGGTCCCGCTCACCCACCAGCGGGCGGTTCGGCCCCTTCAGCCGGCGGATGGAATCGTCGGAGTTCAGGCACACCACGAGCGCGTCGCCGAGCGCACGCGCCCGCCGCAGCAGGCTCACATGCCCGGCGTGCAGCAGGTCGAAGCAGCCGCCGGTGGCGATGAGGCGGCCGCCGGCCGCCCGTACGGACGCCGCCACGTCGAAGGCCGAGGCGCCCGGAGCGTACGGCGTGGCCGGCTCCGGGGCGGGGCAGGGCATCCGGAGCGCGGCGGCGCCGCCCTCCTCGACGAACCGGGTGGCCTCGCCGACCGCCGCGACCACCGCGTCCTCGGTGGACGCGCCGTCCGCCAGCGCGAGCGCCGCCACCGCCGCGAGGCGATCTCCCGCCCCGCAGACGTCCCGTCCGACGGCGACCGTTGGCGCGGGCACCGGGACGCACCGGCCGCCTCTACGCGCGAGCACGGCCCCGCGCTCCCCCAATGTGATCGCCACCGCCTCCGCTTCGAGGTCGCGTACCAGTCCGCGTGCCACCCGCTCCGGACAACCGTCGTACGAGCCGTCGTACGGCTCGGCGCGCGGCGACCCATCATGTGATCGGCTGTGTGGTCTCTCGTGTGGTCTGCCGTGTGGTCTGCCGTCGGGTCTGCCGAACGGTTCCCGGAACAGCGACCGCGCCTCGGCCTCGCTGGGCGTGACCAGAGCGCATCCGGGAACCGGCAGCGAGCCTCGGGGATGGGGATCCCAAACGACGGGGACGGCAAGCTCTCCCAGCTGTTCCCGACACAGGTCGGCCACGCCCCCGCCGTAGTCCGCGACGAGAACGGCGCTCGCCCCGCGAAGCGCGTCAGCGGCACAGCGAAGCGCCTCAGCGGCACAGCGCGGCGCCTCACCCGACGGACCGGCGACCATGGGACGCCCGTCGCCCGTGTCGATCCTGAGCAGGGTCTGCCCCCGGGCGCGCACCCTCGTCTTGCACACCGTCGCGCCCTCCATGGGCAGGCGGATGACCTCGACGGAGCCCGAGAGCAGATCACGCAGCCGACGGCCCGGCGCGTCGTCCCCGATCGAGGTGATCAACACGACCTCGGCGGCTTCGCAGGCGGCCAGCAGCGCGGCCAGCCCGGCTCCACCCGGGCGGTGGTGCTCGGCCCGTCCCTCCACGACGGGGACCGGCGCGTCCGGGCACAGCCGCCCCGCGTCACCCTCTACGTCCACGTCCAGTAGGGAGTCGCCCACGATGACCAGGGGCCCGTTGAGACGCCCGCCGCGTCGCCCGTCATGTCGTCCGTTGTCCCGTCCGTCATGTCGTCCGTTGTCCCGTCCGTTGTGTCGTCCGTTCACGCGCACGCCTTCTCGATCACGTCGCAGAGCATGTGGATCACGGTCAGGTGCACCTCCTGGACGGTCGCCGTGTCGGACGCGGGAACGGCGATGGCCTCGTCGCACAGCTCCGCCAGCGGGTTGGGCGCCGGTCCGGTCAGCGCCCAGGTCGTGAGGCCGCACCCGCGCGCCGTGTCGGCGGCGGCGAGCACGTTGCGGCTGGTCCCGCTGGTCGACAGGCACATCAGGACGTCTCCGGGCCTGCCGTGTGCGTGCACCTGCCGGGCGAACACCTCGTCCGGCCCGAAGTCGTTCCCGATCGCGGTGATGGCGGAGGTGTCGCCGTGCAGCGGGATCGCGGCGTAGGGCCGCCGGTCGGCCCGATAGCGCCCCACCAGCTCCGCCGTGAGGTGCTGGGCCTCCGCCGCCGATCCCCCGTTGCCGCAGACCAGCAGCCGCCCGCCCTCGATCAGCACGCCGGCGAGCTTGCACCCCCATGCGTAGATCTTGGGCGTGTCCGGATCCACCGCCATAAGGGCGGTCCTCAGCCGGGCCAGATGAGGATGCATCTCAACCTCCAGCCACCGCGAGTCGGCCGAGACCCCGCGAACTCCCGAGAGCGGGAGAACCGCCGAGATGGCCGGTCCGCTCACCGATCAGGATCCTGTACACGGCCTCGGTCTGGGCGGCCACCCTCGGCCAGCCGTACCGCGCGCGGGCACGGCGCGGACCGGCGGCCGACAGGGCGGCGCGCAGATCGGGACGGGCCAGCACGTCACGCAGCACCCGGGACAGCGCACGCGGCCGCCGCGGCGGCACGAGCAGGCCGCATCCCGACACCGTGTCGAGGTGACCGCCGACGGCGGACGCCACGACGGGCACCCCGCAGGCCAGCGCCTCGACCGGCACGATGCCGAACGGCTCGTACCAGGGCACGGTGACCAGCACGTCGGCGGAGCGCATCAGCGCGGGGACATCGGCACGGGCGACGCTGCCGATCAGTCGCACCCGGTCGGCCAGGCCGTACGCCTCGGCGAGCGCGGACAACCTGATCCCCTCGTCGTCGTACGGATCACCGCCGGCGATGACGAGCTCGGCGTCGGGCACCTGGCGCATCGCACGGACGATCGTGTCCACACCCTTGCGCGGGACCAGACGTCCGATGCTGAGCACGCGCGGCCGATTCCCCTCACCGCGCGGCGTGCCCCGGCCGTCCGGGCGGAACAGCTCCAGGTCCACGCCGCAGGGCACCACCGAGATGCGTTCGTCCGGCACGCCCATCGCGACCAGCTCGCGGACCTCGTCGCCGCACGTGGCGATGACCGCGGTCGCCTGACGGCCCACCTGCCGCTCGGCGGCCGGACGCCGCGGCGGGCTGGTGTCGGAATCGCCCTGCCAGCGCCGTTTGACGGTGCCGAGAGCGTGAAAAGTCTGCACGACCGGGATGCCGAGGCGTCCGGCCGCCGACAGCGTCGCGAGACCGCTCATCCAGAAGTGCGCATGCGCCACGTCCGGCGGTTCCACGGCCCACCTGCGCGCGAGATGCGCCGCGAAGGCCGGCATGTACGGCAGCAGCTCGTCCTTGGGCACCGGCTCGGGCGGCCCGGCCGGCACGTGGTCGACGGTCACGCCCGGAGCCATGACCACGGTGTCCGGCTGGCCGGCATCGGTGCGCCGGGTGTGCACGGTGACCTCGTGACCCCGCTCGGCCAGGGCGACGGCGAGCGCGGCGACGTGAACGTTCTGCCCGCCCGCGTCGACGCCGCCGATGGCGGCCAGCGGGCTGGCGTGTTCCGAAACCAGGGCGATTCTCATGGGACGCTCTCCTTCACTGCGGCTAGGCGGCGGACCGCTTCGACGATGTGTTCGCCACGGACCGAGGAGAGGCACGGGTGGCCGGGAACGGGACAGATACGCGCCCTGCTTCCCCGGCAGGGCGCTCGCTGGTCGCCCAGCAGCTCGACCGGTACGCCGTACGGCGCCCAGCGTGCCGCGGGGACGACGGGGGCGAAGAGGCTGACCACCGGGGTACGGACCGCGGCGGCGAGGTGGGCGGGTCCGGTGTTGGCCACGACGGCCACGGAGGCGGACGCGAGCACGCCGGCGAGCCCGGCGAACGTGGTCGCACCCCCCAGATCCAGGACCAGATCCATCCCAAGGGGTGGGACGAGGGGCAGGGCGTGTGGGTCGGCTGCGGCGCGTGCGATGCGTGCGGTCAGCGCGCGCTCGCCGGGACTACCGGTGATGATCACCCGCTCACCCGCGGCCGCGAGCTCACGCACGGCCTCGGCCCACCGCTCCTGCGGCCAGGCCCGGGCCGGCACGCTGGTTCCCGGGTGCACCACCACATAGCCGGGTGGGCCGGTGAGATGCTCCATGTTCGGGAGGGGCTCCCGTACGGCGAGGCGCCCGTCGTCACCGGGGGGCGGCTCGAAGCCGGCGGCCCGGGCGAGGTCGAGCATCCGTTCCGACTCGGGTACGTCCACGCTCTCGTCCACGATGTGCCGCACGTCGAGCAGGGACCCCGGGTAGTCGGGGCTGATCGCCGCGATCCTCGGCGTCCCGGCCAGCCGGAGCAGCAGCGCCATCGGCAGCGCCGACTGGTGGAACGAGGTGAGGATCAGCGCCACGTCCGGAGCGATCCGCCGCACCTGGTCGATCAGCCGGCTGGCGTGCCGGCCGGTCATCGGCACACCACCGGGGTCGATCCACGGCGTGCGCCACTCCAGCACCTGGTCCACCCCGGGCAGCAGCGCCGCGGCCGCCCGGCCGTGCGGCCCGGCGAGCAGGACGACCCGACGAGCGTTCGCGGCCACGGCGCGAACCGCCGGACCTGCGAGCAGGACGTCGCCCGCGTTGTCGGGCCGGACCACGAGAACCGTCCCGATCACGAGCGGCCCCTCGGGGGAAGGACTGCACTGATTTCACCCAGGAATCGCATCGGTTACCTCCGTTGCGCGGTGCGTGTCTGGTTACCGAGAGAAGCGGTTCTAAACACCGCTTTGCGGAGAAGTCGCCGTACAAAGGGCTCAGGCTCAAGAACTGCTACTCTCCGTAGCGAACAGCCGGGTTTGTCACCTGACCCCGCGGGTAGCCGGGAGTTGTCCTCCGGGAGGTGACTTGGCTCATCGAATCGACCGGCCCGCCTCGCTGCCGGCCGCCGTGCTGTTCGATCGCGACGGGACGCTCATCCACGATGTTCCGTACAACTCCGATCCGGATCGGGTGGAGCCGGTGCCGGGGGCACGAGCGGCACTCGACCGGCTGCGCCGGGCGGGGGTGCCGATCGGGGTGGTCAGCAACCAGTCCGGGGTCGCGCGAGGGCTGATCAGCCCGGTGGCGCTGGGCGAGGTGAACTCCCGCGTCGAGGAGTTGCTCGGCCCGTTCGACGTGTGGGCCGTGTGCCCGCACGATGACGACGACGGCTGCGAATGCCGCAAACCCGCCCCCGGGCTGGTGCTGCGGGCGGCGGAGATCCTCGGGGTCGGCCCGGGAGACTGCGTGGTCGTCGGCGACATCGGACGGGACGTAGCGGCGGCCCTGGCCGCGGGAGCTCGGGCCATCCTCGTGCCGACCCCTCAGACGCTGGCGGCCGAGGTGGCCGCCGCGCCGGAGGTCGTCCCGGACCTCACCACCGCCGTGGACAGGCTGCTCGGGGAAGCATCGGTATGAATACCGGCAGGATCGATGGACGGGGAGCGAAGATCCTATGAGAATCATGGTGTGGCATGTCCACGGCTCGTGGACCACGTCGTTCGTGCAGGGGGGCCACGACTACCTCGTGCCGCTCACCCCCGACAGGGGCCCGGACGGACGAGGGCGGGCGCGGACCTATCCGTGGCCGGACAACGTGCACGAGGTTCCGTACGATCGGCTGGCGGCCGAACATGTGGATCTCGTCGTCTACCAGCGACCCCACGAGATCGAACTCGCCGGGGAGTGGCTGGGGCGGGACGTACCGGGCGTCTATGTCGAGCACAACACGCCGGCGGGCGACGTCCCGAAGACACGACACCCACTGGCGGACCGGGCCGACATCCCGCTGGTCCACGTGACCCATTTCAACGACCTGTTCTGGGACTCCGGCCGCGCGCCGACCCACGTGATCGAGCATGGCGTGGTCGATCCCGGCCATCTCTACACCGGAGAGCTCGCGCGGGCCGGTGTCGTGGTGAACGAACCGGTCCGGCGATGGCGGGTGGCGGGCACCGACCTGCTGCCGACGTTCGCCGCAGCCGCTCCCCTGGACGTGTTCGGGATGAAGGTCACCGGACTGCCGGCCACGCTCGGCCTGGCCGATGACATGGCGGCATTCGAGGACCTGCCGCAGCGCGAGATGCACGCCGAACTCGCCCGCAGGCGGGTCTACCTGCACCCCTACCGCTGGACGTCGCTCGGCCTGTCGCTCATCGAGGCCATGATGCTCGGCATGCCCGTCGTCGCGATGGCCACCACGGAGGCCGTCGAGGCGGTGCCCCCGGAGGCGGGGGTGATCTCGACGAAGCTGCCGACCCTCGTTCGCGCCCTGGAGACGTTCGCGACGGACCCCGAGCTCGCCGCCCAGGCAGGCAAGGCCGCCCGCTCCGCCGCCCTGGCCCGATATGACGTGCGCCGGTTCCTCGCCGACTGGGAGCGGCTGCTCGGCGAGATCGTCCCCGACAGGGCCGCGGGAAGCTGAGGCACCGCCCGGGAGGACGGCACCGGAAACAGCCCGGAGAACAGCCGGGAGGGTGCTGCCAGGAACGACATCGAGAACGTTTACCGAGAACGGAGCACGCTTGGGCACTCGAACCGGGTCTTGACGGGAAAAGCCACCATCATGATGCGCAACGTGATGAACGGCGCGATCGGCGGTGGCCTCGCGACCGCCGTTTACAGCGCGATGTCGATGGCCGGAGACAGGGCGGGCCTGCTGGGGCCCCAACCACCCAAGCGGATCGCCGGGATCACTCTCCCCGGCCGCCCCCGGCGTATCTCCGGCGACGGCGTGCTCGGAACGATCTCTCATTTCGTGTTCGGCGCCGCCTCAGGCGCCCTGCTCGGCCTGCTGTCCACGGGCCAGCGGATCCCCGTGCCCCTCGGCGCGGCGTACGGCCTGGCCGTCTGGTACGCCGGACACCAGGGACTCATGCCGCCCATCGGCACGCTGCCGCCCGCCGCCGAGATCCGGATGAGCCGCCACGCCCTTCCGGTCGCAAGCCACCTGCTGTGGGGCACGACACTCGTCCTCACCCTGAACCGTCTGCGGTCCGAGAAGCCCACGCCTTTCGACGTGGCGATGCCCGTACGCCAAACCCCGCAGGCCCGACGTCCCGACCAGAAAGCCGCCATCCTCGGACAATGACATGTCCTGATATTTCCGTGAAATATTGGGGAGTTGCCATGGACCACCGGCGAACGCTGCTGTCCTTTACAGCTCTACCGTTCTCAACGGCGCCGCCATCCTGAACAGCGCTACCGACTACGAATAGCGCAGACGTGGAGGCCGACGCGGTGCGTCGCCGGCCGGTCAAATCCAGCGGCACAGGTATCGGTCGAGGTGTCGGTCTCTATCCCAACCCATCGTCTCCGACCATCAACCCAGCCGTCGGTTTCGGCGGTTCCTCTCGGCTGTCTTTCTCCCCCAAAACACCTTTCCATCCAAAGCGCCTTTTCCATCTACACCACCTCTCTATCCACATCACCGGCGGCGCCACATCATCCATCCCCATCAGGGACACCTTCGCCCGCACCCCGGACGGCCTGCAGATTCTCGTCTCGATCGCCACCCCCACCTAGACGTACGGCGTTCTCGACTCCGCATTACCACTCAATGCAACACTTCCTTCCATTTCCGACATCACGGACATTAGGGGTAAGCGTCATTTAATTCTCATATTTACTTTGGAATTCTTTCGAGAGGGTGTTGTCATTTCCGGAGGTCGCGTGAGAGAATTCAGACAGACTTTCGAAATGATGGACGCGGAAAGGGGGGACGCGTGGAGTCGGCAGAGTTGACCCAGCCGCTCGGATTGTTCGATCCGGGTCCTGCGCGTTCCCGGGAGCGGTCGTTGCTGGGTCCTGAGTGGTGGGCTGCGGTGCGGGCCGAGGCGTCGGCGCGTGCGGCCGCCCGTTCCTCCGGTGGTCGGGAAGGTTCCGCGTCGTGGTCCGGCTGGCCTGACTGGCTTGCCACCGTTCCCGCCGTTTCCCTCGACCGCGCGCTTCTGGATGGTGTGTCTCTGGGCCGAGTGGTGGATGGCGGCTCCGGTGAGGCCGGCTCTGTCGATGCCGCCTTTGCCGGTACGGCTCCTACGGCGGATGCTCCTCCAGCGCGCATCGATGACCGTGATCACGATGCTCTTCGGCGTGTCCGGGAGACTGCGGATGTCTCTTCCGGTGGGTCCTCAGATGGTGTCGCGGGTGATGCTCCGGGCGCTTTTAGGGGTGGCGTCTCGGGTGATGCTCCAGGCGGTGTCCTGGACGGCCTCGCAA
>BCRI01000074.1 GCA_001552515.1 Sphaerimonospora mesophila NBRC 14179 = JCM 3151 | reverse complement strand
TCCAGGAGAACTGGGACAAGGGCAACGGCTTCCGCTTCATGTTCGGCACCTTCTCCGACATCGCCACCGACCCGGCGGCCAACGAGGCCGCCTGCGAGTTCATCAGGTCGAAGATCAGGGAGATCGTCAAGGATCCGGAGACGGCGCGCAAGCTCATCCCGACCCAGCCCTACGCCAAGCGGCCGATCTGCAACCCCGACTACTACGAGAGCTACAACCGCGACAACGTCACCCTGGTCAGCATCAAGGAGAACCCGATCAGGGAGATGACGCCGAAGGGCGTGGTGACCGAGGACGGCGTCGAGCACGAACTCGACGTCCTGGTCTTCGCGACCGGGTACGACGCCGTCGACGGCAGCTACCGGCAGATCGACATTCGCGGCCGGGGCGGCAGGACGATCCAGGAGCACTGGGACGACGGGCCCACCAGCTATCTGGGCGTCGCCACGCACGGGTTCCCGAACCTCTTCATGGTGCTCGGCCCGAACAGCGCCTTCAGCAACCTGCCGCCCTGCATCGAGACCCAGGTCGAGTGGCTCACTGACCTGATCAGGACCGCCGAGGAGAGCGGCAGGACCTCCATCGAGCCCACCGGGCAGGCCGAGGCGGGGTGGACCCGCACCTGCAAGGAACTCGCCGACTACACCATCTTCGCGAAGGTCGACTCCTGGATCTTCGGCGCCAACATCCCCGGCAAGAAGAACCGGGTCATGTTCTACTTCGCCGGTCTCGCCGCCTACCGCCAGAAGCTGGACGAGGTGGCCGCCGCCGGCTACGACGGCTTCGTCCTCGACAGCAGCCCGTCCATGACGCCGGCCTGACGCCCGCACCGGCGCCCCGCACCCGAGGAGTCCGGCGGGCCGGGGCGCCGGCCCGTGCCCCCGGTCCGCCGGCTCCCCGGCGCGTCCGCCGCTCCCCCTTGCGTGAATCGCCATTTCCTGCTCTCGGCGAAACGTAATTACGTGAGTAACTCCCCCATCCGGGACGCCGAATGGATAAACAACAAGGCTTGACTTTTCCGACCTGAATTCAGATAGCATGGACTCATGAGTGAGACCGTGATTCGCGTCGAGGATCAAGTGGTGACCTTCATCAACATCCTCGACGTCGACCCGACGAAACAGCAGGAACTCATCGACGTCCTGAACGAGGGCACCGAGAAGGTGATGAGCCACCGGCCGGGATTCGTGTCGGTGAACATTCTCGCCAGCCTGGACGGCACCCGAGTGGTGAACCTCGCTCAGTGGCGCAGCCTGGACGACATCAAGGCGACCATGACCGACCCGGAGGCGCAGAACTTCGCGAAGAGGGCGGCCGAGATCGCCAAGGCGGCACCAGCCCCTTATCGGGTCGTTTCCGTACATCACGCCTGATAACTAAAGAATCCTCGCGCGGAGGGTGAGAACAGCGAGGATTCGACCATGTTCCACCGCCCCGCTGGTCGGCATCGGCGGGGCGGTCCCCTGTCCGCGCAGGCGCGTCGCCGCCTTCGGTTCTGGTCACTCACCGTAGTAGGTGCCCGCGACGCACCGTCCCTGGGAACGACACGTCAGCCCGACACCAGACCCGCAGGGAGCACCGTCGCCATGACCACCGCCAACACTCCTGACATCGTGATCGCCGGCGCCGGCATCGGCGGGCTCACCACGGCCCTCGCACTGCACGCCCGCGGGATCGACTCGATCGTGCTCGAGGTCGCCGCCGAGATCCGCCCGCTCGGAGTCGGCATCAACATCCAGCCCGCCGCGATCGCCGAGCTGACCGGCCTCGGGCTCGGAGAGGCCCTGGCGGCGACCGGGATCCCCACCCGTGAGCACCGCTACCTCGACCACCGCGGCGCCCTGCTCTGGGCCGAACCGCGGGGCATCGCGGCAGGCCATCGGCATCCGCAGTACTCGATCCACCGGGGTGAGCTGCAGACGCTGCTGCTGGCCGCGGTCCGCGACCGGCTCGGCCCCGGCGCCGTACGCACCGGAATCCGGGTGCACGACTTCGCGCACGTCAGCGGCGGAGTCCGCGTTCACGCCGCCGACGAGGTCGCCGGCACCGAGGTCGCCTACGACGCCGAGGCGCTGATCGGCGCGGACGGCCTCCACTCCGCCGTACGGTCCCGGCTCCACCCGGATCAGACCCCACTGCGCGCCGCCGGGGTGAGCATGTGGCGCGGCCTGACCGAGCTGGACGGCTTCCTCGACGGCCGCACCATGATCCTCGCCAACGACGAGCAGGCCACCCGGCTGGTCGCCTATCCGATCTCGGCGCGGCACGCCGCACGCGGCAAGGCCCTGCTCAACTGGGTCTGCCTGGTCGCCACTCCGGGGCGGGAGCGGTCCGCCGACGCGGGCCGGAACCGTCCGGGCCGGCTGGACGAGGTGCTGCCGCACTTCGCGCACTGGGACTTCGGCTGGCTCGACGTGCCGCGGGTGCTCGCCGGCGGCGGGCGGATCCTGCACTACCGGATGGTGGACCGCGATCCGCTGGAGAGCTGGGGGAACGGCAGGGTGACGCTGCTCGGCGACGCCGCCCACCCGATGTACCCGATCGGCGCCAACGGCGCCTCACAGGCGATCCTGGACGCCGCCGTCCTCGCCGCCGAGCTCGCTCAGGGCGATGACGTGACGGCCGCGCTGGCAAGGTACGAGGAGGACCGCCGTCCGGCCACCACCGCGATCACCCTGGCCAACCGGAGGATGGACGGCGCCGAGCGCGCCATGGTCGGCCGATCCGACGCGGACAAGACCTCCACCCTCTCCGCGATAACGGAGAGTTACCAGCGGACGGTCGAGCAGGCCCGGCCGGCCGCGTCGGCGTGAGCGGTGGTCCGCTCCTTTCCCGCGACGCGTCCAGGGCACGGCACGAGCCCGGATCGGGATCACACCCGGCCTCGCATTCTTCCGCTCCGGCGAGAAGGTCTCCCGTGCCGTGCTCCGTTTCCCGTACGGACTCCGTCTCCCCTCAGACGCGCGACGGCCGTCCGCGACGACGAAAGCAGACCAGAAAAAGGGCAGCGTGAAAAAAGGCATCCAGAAAAAGGGGAGCCCTGGATAAAGGCATCCGCAACAAAGGCCGCAAAAGAATATGCCGGAACGCCGCTCCGTGAATTGGCGAAGCGACGGCACCGGTACCGCAGAAATGGACGGCATCGGGCTCCCGGCGCCGACGGAATTCATCGGCGGAGAAGACACTCCGCCGATCGTCCGCACACCGCCGGAGAGAACTTCCGGCACCGCGTCATCGCTTCCGGCACCGTTTCGTCCACGGCATTCCTCGGCCGGTGAATCGCCCGGCGATCCGGGCGCCACAACGTCTGATCGTCCGTCCCGGCGGCCACCTCCTCACCGATATGACGAACGGCGATGTCGAAAGGTGACCGGGTGGTCCGGCGACGGAGCCGGCGGTGTCCGTACGGCCCGGCCCGGCGCGACGGACACCGCCGGCGGGCTCAGCGTGAACGCGCCGCCGCTCTCCCGCCCACCGGGCGGGCGGCCAGCTCGGTCACCGCGGTCCACGCCGCCGTGAGCGAGTCGGCCGCCAGCGGCTTGAACCGAGCCAGCTGCGGCACGTCCCCGGCCCTGGTCATCTCGGCGTGGACGAAGTGGAGGTTCTCCTCGGACACCCCCAGGTCGGTGAAGTACGCCCGGAGGTAGGGCGTCTGGAAGTCGAAACCCTCCCTCGGCGTGCCGGGCGCGTAACAGCCGCCCCGTGCGGTGACCACGACCACCCTCGTCCGGCGCAGCAGGCGCTCCCCCGTGCCGGACGCGAGGAACGCCCCCGGGAACGTGATCCGGTCGATCCAGGCCTTCAGGGAGGCCGGGACCGAGAAGTTGTACATGGGCACGCCGAGGAGCACGGTGTCCGCCGCCAGCATCTCCTCGATCAGGGGCAGGGTCAGCGCCCACTCGCGTTCCTCGGCCGCTGTCTCGGTCATCCCGGCCACCTTCGCCAGCGGCACAGCCCCCTGTCTCTCCACCCGCAGGCCGAGCGAGACGAAGGCCGGGGAGACGAGTGACACCGGGTCGGCGGCCAGGTCCCGATAGCGGTATCCGTCGGCGCCGTGCAGCTTCCGCCACACCTGTGCGAAACCGGCGGTCAGCTGCCTGCTGATCGAGTCGCCCGCATCGGTGGCGCTGGAATCCACATGCAGCAGGGATGTCACCGGTCCACCCCCGGCGGCTCTGGACGAGTCATAAGTCCCCCTTCTACTACTCTTCGTGTCACTTGCTTCACCAACAGTAGTCAGCATGGGCTCCGGTCCCGGACTCGGTCGGCAAAGGGCGGGGCGGCGGCTCGGCGAGTGTTGCCATCGCGGGCGGCGGGGCGGGTAGGCGAGACTCGGAGGCGACAGCCGTACGAACCGGGCCGGCCGGAGCCGGTCCCGGCCGGGAGCCGGGCCGGACGCACTCTCTTGGGGGGACCGTCGATGACCGAGTTGCACGACCTCACCGCGACCGAGATGTCCGAGTTGCTGCGCACCGGGAAGGTGAGCGCGGTGGAGTTGACCGAGGCGTGCCTGCGGCGGATCGACGAGGTGAACGGCGAGGTCAACGCCATCGTGACGCTGGTGGCGGACCGGGCGCTCGACGAGGCGGCGAAGGCCGACGCCGACCTGGCACGCGGCCATTGGCGCGGCCCGCTGCACGGGCTGCCCGTCGCCCACAAGGACCTCGCCGACACGGCCGGGGTGCGCACGACGTACGGCTCCCGCGCGTTCGCCGATCACGTCCCCACCGAGGACGACCCGCTCGTACGGCGGATCCGCGAGTCCGGCGGCATCATGATCGGCAAGACCAACACCCCCGAGTTCGGCACCGGATCGCACACGGTCAACGAGGTGTTCGGCGCGACCCGCAACCCCTACGACCTGTCCAGGAGCGCGGGCGGCAGCAGCGGCGGGGCGGCCGCGGCGCTGGCCACCCGGATGGTGCCGCTGGCCGACGGTTCCGACATGGGCGGTTCCCTGCGCAACCCCGCGTCGTTCTGCAACGTGACCGGGCTGCGGCCGACGCCGGGGCGGGTGCCGGCCAAATCGGCCACCGCCGCGTGGTTCACGCTGCCGGTCTCGGGGCCGATGGCGCGGACGGTGGGCGACCTGGCGCTCTTCATGTCGGCCATCGCCGGTTTCGACCCGGCCTCGCCGTACTCGATCAGGGAGGACGGCTCGGCCTTCGCCGCCCCGTGGGACGGCGACGTCGCGGGCGCCCGGGTCGCGTTCAGCCCTGATCTCGGCGGGCTGCCGGTGGATCCGGAGACGGCGCGGGTGACGGCGGAGGCGGCGGCGGTGCTGACCGGTCTCGGGGCGAAGGTCGAGCGGGTGGATCTCGACCTGTCCGACGCCGAGGACGCCTTCCGGATCTACCGGGCGTGGTATTACGCGCTCAACTTCGACGGCGTCTCCGGCGTCGGGCCCAACGTCGCGTGGAACGTCGAGCGGGGGCGTGAGGTCACCGGGGCCGACCTCGCCCGCGCCGAGCGGCTGCGCACCGGGCTGTTCCACCGGATGCGCGCGTTCTTCGACGACTACGACTTCCTGGTGGCGCCGGTCAGCCAGGTGCCGCCGTTCCCGGTGGACGATCCGTACGTCACGCAGGTCGCCGGGCAGCCGATGCCCGACTATCTGGCGTGGATGCGCTCCTGCTACTGGATCAGCGTGCTGCACGCGCCCGCGATGTCGGTGCCGTGCGGGTTCACCTCGGGCGGTCTGCCGGTCGGCGTGCAGATCGTCGGCAGGCCGTGGGCGGACGCCGAGGTGCTGCGGCTCGGGTACGCCTTCGAGCGGGCGACCGGGCACTGGCGCACGCGTCCGGCCGGCGTCTGAGCCGGATCAGATCCCGCGCACCTCGCGGCGCTCCCGTGAGAAGAACACGAACTCGATCATCCAGAAGACGGCGGTGGCCAGCATCGGCCAGGCCAGCAGCACGCCGTGCGCGGTCACGCCGAGCGAGGTGGTCGTGGTGAGACCACCGGGGGCGGCGGCCTGGATCGTCCCCTTCGCCGTTCCGCCGACCAGGAGCGCGAGGTAGCCGGCGAGCAGGCCGCCGCCCGCGAGGCCCACCAGGACCTCGACGGGCCGCCGGCGGGCCAGGACGTACCCGGCGATGCCGCAGAGCAGACCGAACCCGCCGGTGATGACGGCGAACCAGCCGTCGGCCTCGATGAGCGTCTGCGCCTCCGGATCGGCGAGCATCGGGCCGGCGTCGGTCAGCACGAAGCGCGAGGCCGGCGCGACCGCCGACCAGACGAATCCGGCCACCACGCCGAGCGGTGCCAGGACGAGGACGGTAAGTGCCGCCACCTGAAGATTGCCCCTCACATACCGCACCGTCCAAATGGTACCTACGCCGCACTGGTCACCTGCTGATCAGATCCAGCCCGTTACGCTTGTTTCACCTGCGCACTCGAGGAGACGACGTGAGCGAGCAGAGCGAGCGAGCCAACAGGCACGGCAGGCAAGAGGTGTGGCAGATCGACCCGTCCGGGCCGCTGCGGGGGGACGTCGAGGTACGCGGCTCGAAGAACGCGGTGTCCAAGCACATGGTCGCGGCCATGCTGGGCACCGGCCCGAGCACCCTGCACAACGCCCCCGAGGTCGGCGAGGTGGGGTTGACCGCGGCGATGCTGGAGGCCCTCGGCATCCACGTGGAGATCACCCCGGGCGAGATCAACGTCGAGCGTGGCACCGATATCCGGCCTCGCGTCCCCGAGGAGTACACGGGTCTCAACCGCATTCCGATCCTGATGCTCGGCCCGCTGCTGCACCTGGCCGGTGAGGCGTTCGTCCCGCTGGTCGGCGGCGACCCGATCGGGCGGCGGCCGGTCAACTACCACGTCGAGGCGCTGCGGTCGATGGGCGCCGAGATCGAGGTGGGCGAGAACGGGATCAGCGCCAAGGCCAAGCGGCTGCGCGGCAGCCGGATCACGCTGCCCTATCCCAGCGTCGGCGCCACCGAGACGATCCTGATGACGGCCGTGCTCGCCGAGGGCAAAACGGTCATCAAGGGCGCGGCGATGGAGCCGGAGGTGGTGGAGCTGGCGCTGTTCCTCCAGCGGATGGGCGCGATGATCGAGCTCAGTCCGGACCGGCGCATCGTCATCGAGGGCGTGGAACGGCTGCACGGCGCCTCCACCTGGCTGGCCGGCGACCGCATCGAGGCGTTCTCCTACCTGGTGGCGGGGCTCGTCACCGGGGGTGAGGTGCGGGTGCACGGCTGCCCGCAGGACCGTCTGGTCACCGCCATCACCACGCTGGCCAGGATGGGCGCCCGGTTCGAGATCACCGATGAGTGGCTGTGCGCCTCGGCCCCCGACGGTCTGCGCGCGGCCGCCGTGCAGACCGACACCCATCCGGGGTTCATGACGGACTGGCAGACGCCGCTGATGGTGCTGTTCACCCGGGCCGAGGGCATGTCGGTGCTGCACGAGACGGTCTTCGAGAACCGGCTGGTCTACGTGCCGGCGCTGCAGAAGCTGGGCTGCGAGATCGAGGTGTTCGCGCAGTGCCTGGGCGGCCCGGCCTGCCGCTATCACGACACCAACGCCAAGCACTCCGCGGTGGTGCGCGGGGTGTCGAAGCTGCGGGGCGCCGACGTCACCCTGCCCGACATCCGGGCCGGTTTCTCGGCGGTGCTGGCGGCCGCGGTGGCGGAGGGCACCTCCACCCTGCGCGGGGTCAACCACATCGAACGTGGATATCACCGGCCGTTCGAGCAGTTCACCTCACTTGGGCTGAAGATCAGCAGGCCGATGTAAAGCTTTCGCCCGATCACGTTTGGACGTGATCCGGGGGTCGCACTGATATTCCCGTGACCTCTCGTCTACTCGGCGCCGCCGCCGCGTTGGGCTTGGCGGGCGCGGCCGGGGGAATTCTGGTCGCGGGCCTGGCCATGCCGCTGGTGAGCGGGGCCGGCCTGGCGGCCAGGAACGCCACGTCCATGTTCACGGAACTGCCACCGCCGCCCAGCGAGGATCGCCTGCCGGAGATGACCAGGATCCTCGACCGCAATGGCGAGCAGATCGCGCAGTTCTACTACCAGAACCGCCGGTCCGTGCCGCTCGACCGGGTCGCCCCGGTCATGCGGCAGGCCATCGTGGCCATCGAGGACTCCCGGTTCTACGAGCACGGCGGGCTCGACGTCAAGGGCACGCTGCGGGCGCTCATCGCCAACACCAGGGCGGGCGGCATCCGCCAGGGCGGCTCCTCGATCACCCAGCAGCTCGTGAAGAACATCATGGTCACGCAGGCGGAGACCGCCCGCGAGCGTGCCCTGGCCCGGGTACGGAGCATCCAGAGAAAGATCGACGAGCTGCGCTACGCGCTGGCGTTGGAGAAGAAGTACACCAAGGACGAGATCCTGGAGCGCTACCTCAACATCGCCTATTTCGGGGCGGGCGCCTTCGGGGTGCAGGCCGCCGCCCAGCGGTTCTTCGGCGTCGACGCCGCCGATCTCACGCTCCCGCAGGCGACCACGCTCGCCGGGGCGGTGCGCACGCCGTACGACACCGATCCGTCGATCGGCGCGGGGCAGCGGGCGCGGCTGCTCGCCCGGCGCAACCTGGTGATCGGCCGGATGGCCGAGCTGCACGTGATCGGCCCGGAGACGGCGCGTACGGCACGTGCCGCGCCGCTGGGACTGCGCATGCGCGCCGAGCCCGGTGGATGTCAGGCGAGCGCCTACCCGTTCTTCTGCGTGTACGTGCAGCAGGAGGTGCTGACCGATCCCGCGTTCGGGCGCACCCGGGCCGAGCGCGAGCGCCGTCTCCAGCGGGGCGGGCTCACGCTGTGGACCACGGTCGACCCGGTGGCGCAGCGGGCCGCCGAGCGGGCCATCGCGGCACGGGTCGACCCCCGGGACAATCAGACGGCCGCCGAGACCATGATCGAGCCGGGCACCGGGTTCATCCGGGCGATGACTGTCAGCAAGCGGTACGGACGCAACCGGCACAACCGAAGCATCGGGCCGCGCACCACCTACAACCTGGCCGCCGACCAGGCGCACGGCGGCGGGCTCGGCCTGCAGGCGGGGTCGACGTTCAAGGCGTTCACGCTGGCGACGGCGCTGTCACAGGGCATGCGGTTCGGCGACGGGTTCCAGATCCCGGGGGCGTTCGTCCCGGGCAGCGGCTACCGGGACTGCTCGGGCAAGGCGGTCAACGATCCCACGACGACGATCTACAACGCGGGCGGCGAAGGCGGGGGCGGGCCGTACACCCTGGAGATGGGCACCTGGAACTCGGTCAACATCTTCTTCATGACCCTGGAACGCGAGGTCGGCCTGTGCAACGTCGTCGAGACCGCGAAGGCACTCGGCATCAGGCGGGCGGACGGCGAGCCGCTGCACGAGGTGCCGACGTTCACCCTGGGCGTCAACGAGATGGACCCGACGACCGTGGCCGCCGCTTTCGCGGCGTTCGCCGCGCGGGGACGCTACTGCCGTCCGATGGCGATCACCGCGGTCGTGGCGAAGGACGGCACCCGCACGGAGATGTCGCCCGACTGCGTGACCGCGCTCGAACCCGAGGTCGCCGACGCCGTGAACCACGTGCTCGAGGGCGTGTTCGCCAGGGGCACCATGCGCGGCCAGTCCATCGGACGGCCGCAGGCGGGCAAGACGGGCACGAACAACGGGTACACCTCCGCCTGGTTCGCCGGATACACCCCCACGCTCGCCGGCGCGGTCAGCATCGGCGACATCCGCGGCTCCTACCGCCACCCGCTCACCGGCGTGACCATCGGCGGCCGCTACTACGGCGCCGTGCAGGGGGCGTCCCTGCCCGGTCCGATCTGGGTCGACTCGATGCGGCGGGCCCTGCGGGGCACTCCGGTGTACGACTTCGTCCCGCCGGACCCGGCCCGGTTCGGCGGCGGTTTCACGCCGGGCCTGAAAGAGGCGTTGGAGAAGCAGCGCGAGAAGGAGAAGAGGAAGCGGGAGGCCGAGCGCGAACGGCACGACGGCGGCGGGCGGACCGGCGAGGGCGGCGTGGCGAACGGCGACGAGGAGCCGACCGGCGGCGCCGGGGGCACGATGGCCCGTGACTCACACCCGGCGGAAAGCCGGGAAACCCCGCCGGCCGCAGCACCGGCACGACGCGGCCGCCCTGTCCACCGTGCGCAGCAGCACCCCACCTGAGCGGACGGACGCCGGGCGGCACGGATGAGGGCCGGACGGTCTTTCCCGGGGCGTTCCCGGGGCGTTCCCGGGGCGTTCTCGGGGCCCCAACGGTAGGTTTCGGTGACGGCCGGGCACATCGGCCGCAGCGCGTCACCTGGGTCTGCGACAGCGGAGTAGCCGGCTACACCGATCGATGTACGACGGCGGCAGGTCAGCCGGCCAGACAGGCGGGACCGAGGAGCTGCTTGAGGTCTCCCATGAGAGCGGGAGAGGGCGACACCCTGAGCCGGTCGTCGAGGCGCATGACCGTCGTGCGCGGCCCGTTGTGGAGCTGGAGATGGACCTCGGTGGTGCCCGGGTGGGTGGTGAGCACCTCCTTGAGCCGGCCGACCACCGGCGGGGTGCACCGGGCGACCGGCATGCTGACCACCAGCGGGCCGCCCGACTCGGCCGTGAGGTCGGGGGCGGACACCTCCATCGCGATGATCTTCGCGACGTCCTCCCGCTTGTCCAACCGGCCCTTGACGAAGACGATCGCGTCCTCGGCCAGGATCGTGGCGCACAGCTGGTACGCCGACGGGAAGATCATCACCTCGATGGAGCCCTCCAGGTCCTCCAACTCGGTGAGGACCCAGGTGTCGCCCTTCTTGGTGACCTTGCGCTGCAGGCCGGACAGAATGCCGCCGACCGTGATGATCTGGCCGTCCGGGCGGCTCTCGTCCTGCAGGGCGGCGATCGAGCAGTCGGTGCCCGAGGCGAGGATGTGCTCCAGGCCGAGCAGCGGGTGATCCGAGACGTACAGGCCGAGCATCTCGCGTTCGAACTGCAGCAGCGTGGTCTTGTCCCACTCCCCCGGCGGGATCTGCACGTCGAAGGTCTGGTCCTCGGTGCCGTCGGCCGCGCCGAACAGCGAGTCCTGGCCGATGGCCTCGTTCTTCTTGATGTCGATGATCGCGTCGACGGCCTGCTCGTGGACCATGACCAGGCCCTTGCGCACGTGCCCGAGCGAGTCGAACGCGCCCGCCTTGATCAGTGACTCGATGACCCGCTTGTTGCAGACGACCGCGGGGACCTTGCGCAGGAAGTCCTTGAAGTCGTCGAACCTGCCCTTCTCCTGGCGTGCGGCGATGATGCCGTCGACCACGTTGCCGCCGACGTTCCGTACCGCCGACAGGCCGAACCGCACGTCGGTGCCGCGCGGCGTGAAGTCGAAGTCGGAGTCGTTGACGTCCGGCGGGAGCACCTTGATGCCCATGCGACGGCATTCGTTCAGGTAGAGGGCGCTCTTGTCCTTGTCGTCCTTGACCGACGTCAGCAGGGCCGCCATGTACTCGGCGGGGTGGTTGGCCTTGAGGTAGGCGGTCCAGTACGCGACCAGGCCGTAACCGGCGGTGTGCGCCTTGTTGAAGGCGTAGTCGGAGAACGGCAGCAGGATGTCCCACAGGGCCTTGATGGCGGCGTCGGAGAAGCCGTTCTCCTTCATGCCCTTCTCGAAGAACTCGAACTGCTTGTCCAGCTCGGCCTTCTTCTTCTTGCCCATCGCGCGGCGGAGCAGGTCGGCGCCGCCGAGCGTGTAGTTGGCCACCTTCTGCGCGATGGCCATGACCTGCTCCTGATAGACGATCAGGCCGTAGGTCGTGTCGAGGATGTCCTTGAGCGGCTCCTCCAGTTCGGGGTGGATCGGGGTGATCTCCTGCTGGCCGTTCTTGCGCAGCGCGTAGTTCGTGTGGGAGTTGGCGCCCATCGGGCCGGGCCGGTAGAGCGCGAGGGCCGCGGAAATGTCCTCGAAGTTGTCGGGACGCATCATGCGCATGAGGGTGCGCATGCCGCCGCCGTCGAGCTGGAACACCCCCAGGGTGTCGCCCCTGGCCAGCAGTTCGTAGGCCTTGGTGTCATCGAGCGGCAGCTTCAGTAGATCGATCTTGTTCCCGGTGTTCGTCTCGATCATCTTCAGGCAGTCGTCGATGATCGTGAGGTTGCGCAGGCCCAGGAAGTCCATCTTCAGCAGGCCGAGCGTCTCGCAGGTCGGATAGTCGAACTGCGTGATGATCGCGCCGTCGGAGTCGCGGCGCATGATCGGGATGTGATCGGTCAGCGGCTCGGCCGACATGATCACGCCGGCGGCGTGCACGCCGGTCTGCCGGATCAGCCCCTCCAGGCCCTTGCCGAGGTCGATCGCCGCCTTGACGTCGACGTCCTCCTCGTAGAGCTTGCGCAGCTCACCCGCCTCGTTGTAGCGGGGATGGTCGGTGTCGAAGATGCCCGACAGCGGGATGTCCTTGCCCATGACGGCCGGTGGGAACGCCTTGGACACGCGGTCGCCCAGCGCGTACGGGTAGCCCAGGACGCGGGCGGCGTCCTTGATGGCGGCTTTCGCCTTAATGGTGCCGAAGGTGGCGATCATGGCGACCTTGTCCGCGCCCCACTTCTCCGTGACGTAGCGGATCACGTCGGCCCGCCTGCGCTCGTCGAAGTCGATGTCGATGTCGGGCATGGACACGCGCTCGGGGTTCAGGAAGCGCTCGAAGATCAGCCCGTGCGGGATCGGGTCGAGGTCGGTGATGCCGAGTGCGTACGCGACCAGCGACCCGGCGGCAGAACCACGGCCCGGGCCCACCCGGATGCCGTTGTTCTTGGCCCACATGATGAAGTCGGCCACCACGAGGAAGTAGCTCGGGAAGCCCATCTGGAGGATGACGCCGATCTCGTTCTCGACCCAGTCGCGGTGCTCCTCGTCCACCCCTTCGGGGAAGCGGCGCTCCATTCCCTCCCAGACCTGCTGCCGGAAGTACGCCTCCTCGCTCAGGCCGTCCGGGATCGGGAAGGTCGGCATCAGGTTCTTGAACTCGAAGAACCCGGAGGGGTCGACTCTCTCCGCGATCAGCAGCGTGTTGCGGCAGCCCTCCTGCCACAGGTCGGAGGAGTCGATGGCCCGCATCTCGTCGGCCGACTTGAGGTAGTAGCCGGTGCCGTCGAACCGGAACCGGCCGGCGTCGCTGAGCTGCTTGCCGGTCTGGATGCACAGCAGCGCGTCGTGGCCGGAGGCGTCGGACTCGTACGTGTAGTGCGAGTCGTTGGTGACCAGCGGCGGGATGCCCAGCTCCCGGCTGATCCGGATGAGCCCGTCGCGTACCCTGCGCTCGATGTCGAGACCGTGGTCCATGATCTCCAGGAAGTAGTTCTCCTTCCCGAAGATCTCCTGGAACTTCGCGGCCGCCTTGAGCGCCTCGTCGTACTGTCCCAGCCGCAGGCGCGTCTGCACCTCGCCCGAGGGACATCCGGTGGTCGCGATCAGGCCCTCGGAGTGCTCGGCGAGCAGCTCGGCGTCCATCCGGGCCCATTTGCGTACGAAGCCCTCGGTGTAGGCCCGGGAGGAGAGCTTCATCAGGTTGTGCAGACCCGCCTTGTTCCGGGCCCAGATCGTCATGTGGGTGTAGTAGCCGCCCGCCGAGACGTCGTCGCTCTTCTGGTGCGGCTCGCCCCACAGGACCGGCTTCTTGCGCAGCCGCGACTCGGGCGCCACGTAGGCCTCGATGCCGAGGATCGGCTTCACCCCGGCGGCGGTCGCCTGCTTGTAGAAGTCGTACGCCCCGTGCATGTTGCCGTGGTCGGTGATCGCGATCGCGGGCATGCCGAGCTCGCCCACGAGTTTGAACATCTGCTTCAACCGGGCCGCCCCGTCCAGCATCGAGTACTCGGTGTGGACGTGCAGATGAACAAACGAATCACCCATGGGACCCCCAACTCGCCGCGCCGCTTTCCGGGCCGCCCGGCGCATGCCGCGCGCCCGCGCGTCAGAGCCTACGCGGGATCCGGGGACCCGTGGGACCGGAGTGAGGAGATCTACGCGCCGCCCCGCGCCGCCCCGCGTGCCGCGCCTCGGCGTCGCCGCTCACCACCCTCGCGTGCCGCCCTTCAGCGTCGCCGCTCGCCGTCCCCGCGTTCCGCTTCGGCGAGCCGCAGCCCGGCCTCGATCACCGCGTTCATCACCGGTGCGAGCCATTCCTCGCCCAGCCGGGGCGCGCGGCGTGCCATGGCGGCGACCAGCCGGCGCTCACGCTCCATGTCCCGCCCCTGGAAGCCGCCGACCGGCTTCAGACGTTGAATGGTCCCGGCGAGGGCCACCCTGCGTTCGAGGAGCGTCGCGAGCGCCGCGTCGACCCGGTCGATCGCCGCCCTCGCGTCGGCCAGGGTCGCGGGCTCCTCCGGCCGGACGAGCGGCGCCAGCACCGTGGCGGCCTCGTGCGCCGCCGCCACCACGGCGGGCGCGGCCGCCGGGACGAGCAGCAGGCCGTCGGCCCCGGCCGCGACCGCCGCCGCGGCGAGCACGCCGTCGCCCCCTGCTCCGATCGAGGCGCTTTCTCCTCCGATCGAGGCGCTCTCTCCGATCAGGGCGATGACGGGACGGCCAGAGCGCTCCCGCGCCGCCCGCATCAGCGCGAGGTCGAGGGGCACTCCCTCCAGAGGCGTACGGCTGCCGCTCTCACAGAGCACCACCAGGTCGTTGCCCTCGGCGACGCAGTAGTCCGCGATGGCCAGCCACTCCTCCAGCGTGGCGCCCCGGCCGCGCTGGACGACCACCGGCAGGCCGAGCCGTGCCACCGCCCGGACCAGGGCGAAGTCCTGCATCCACGCCGCGCCGACCACCACGCCGTCGGCGTGCCGCGCGATCGAGTCCAGGTCCGCCGCAGAGAACGGCTCCACCAGCAGCGGCCCGGCCCAATCCGCCCGCGCCCGGCAGATCACCTCGTCGGCCGGGGTGCCGCCATGGTGATCGCGCAGGCTCAGCCAGCGGGCGTCGTGGCCGCCGATCACCGCGACGGGCATACCGTCCCCGATGGCCAGATCCCCCACCCGCACGACCCGGCTCCGTACGGCACGGCGGTCGAGTTGGGCTGCGTTCGACATGTGGCCTCCTTCGTCAGGCCGGCCCCGCGAGCCGGCTGAGCTAGGTCGTTTCCCTAAACGAAAAAGGCAGAGACGCACGTCCCTGCCTTCAGCCGGCTCCGGATGGTCGCTAACTCACGATCGCACGACCGGCCCTCCCGGAGCCGGCTGCGTAAACGTGAAGCACTGAGCCATGTCTTCGACCTTAGCACCACGTACCGATCCCCAATCGATCTGTCTCATATGCCGGAATAAGGGGATCGGGTGGCCATTCGCCCGAGTTGATCCCTTTGCCATCCGTGGGACGATTCTTGCGTCCGGGAGGGGAATAGATGTCGCAAGCGGAAGGCCGGCTCGTGGGTGGCCGGTACCACCTGGTGGAGCAGATCGGCCGGGGTGGCATGGGGGTGGTGTGGCGGGCCCATGACCAGCTGCTGGACCGCGAGGTCGCGGTCAAGGAGGTCCGCTTCGACAGCGCCATGGGCGACGAGCTGAGCGACCTCAACCGCCGGACGATGCGCGAGGCCCGCGCGGCCGGCCGGCTCACCCATCCCAACGTGGTCGTCGTCCACGACGTGATCGAGGAGGACGACCGGCCCTGGATCGTCATGCAGCTCGTGCCGTCCCGCTCGCTCGGGCAGGTGATCAGGGAGGACGGTCCGCTCACCCCCGAGCGCACGGCGGAGATCGGCCTGCAGGTCCTCGACGCGCTGCGTGCGGCCCACCGGCAGGGCGTGCTGCACCGCGACGTCAAACCGGAGAACGTGCTGCTGGCCGAGGACGGCCGGGTCGTGCTGACCGACTTCGGCATCGCCCGCATCGAGGCGGACTCCACGATGACCCGCACCGGACTCGTCGGCACCCCGGCCTTCATCCCGCCGGAGCGGCTGCGCGGCTCGCCCGCCCAGCGCGAGTCCGACCTGTGGTCCCTGGGCGCGACGCTCTACGCGGCGGTGGAGGGCAGGCCGCCGCATGACAAGGGCATGGCGATGGCGACCATGCACGCCGTGCTCAACGACGACCCCGCGCCGTCCAAGCGGGCCGGGCGGCTGGGCCCGGTGCTGACCGGGCTGCTCGCCAAGGAACCCGAGGACCGGCCGGGATACGACGAGATCACCCGCCTGCTGCGGCAGGCCGCCCGCCCCGCCTCCCCCGCCGCGCCTCCGGGTGAGGCCGCACGTGCCGGGGCCAGGCCGTACGGCTCGGCGGCGAAGCCTGCCCGGGCCGCCGAGGACGATCGCGGCGACGCCACCAGGAAGGCGCCGGGCCGGAGTCCGTCGCGCCCGGTCTCCGGCGCGGCGGCCGGGAGCTCCCCGGGCAAGGGCGCCGCCGCCAAGCCGGCCGAACCTCGGCCGACCGAAGCGCAGCAGCCCGAACCGCGGCCGGCCGAAGCGCATCGGGCCGAACCGCGGCCGGATCGGGGCGCGCTGGACGACGCGGAAGCGGCGGGCCCCGGCGAGATCACCTCGCCGCTCCCCGCGATCGGAGCCGATGGCCGGCCCGTGACCGATGCGGGTACGGCCGAAGCCGGAGCGGCGGGCGCCGACGACGACGCGACCGGCGGCAAGGTCCCGGGCGGCGGGGCCTCCGCCGAGGCCTCCGGCGGAACTGCCGCGAAGACTCCCGGCAAGACTTCCGGCAAGGGTTCGGGCAAGACTTCCGGCAAGGGTTCAGGCAAGGCGACGGCGCAGCGACCCGGCGAAGCAGCGGCCGGGGCGGACCGGGCCGACCGGCCCCAGAAACCCGAGCAGCACCAGAAACCCGAGCAGTTCCAGAAACCCGGGAAGGCCCGCCGACCCGGTAAGACCGGCGACGACGCGCCGGCCGATGCGTCCTCCTCCGGCGCGAAGAAGGACCGTCCCGCCGCCGTGCTGCCCATCCCGGAGACCGGGGCGCAGGCCGCTCCACCCGTGGCGAAGGTCGTACCGAAACCGGCGTCCACCCCGTCGGCACCGGCTCACAACGACCCCGCGGAGGACCCGGTCCGGGACGACTCGACCGGCGCCGCGCGGGATCAGGCGCCCGCTGAACCGGCCCCCGCTGAGCCGGCCGCCGATCGGCTCGGGCCGCTCGGGCCGGCCGCGGACCCGGACGGACTGGCGGTGCCCACGCAGCGAAGCGTGATGTGGCAGGGCGGCGTGGACGGCCGTCCGGCCGAGCGGCGGCGGATGCCCGTCGTGAAGGTGGCGCTCGTGCTGGTCCCGGTCCTGATGGTAATCGCGGGAGTCGCCGGCTACCTGGGGCTGCGCGAGGGCGAGCGCTCCTCCGGCCAGACGGAGGCCGCCGTGTCGTCCCACGCCGAGGCGCCGGCCAAGGGCAAGGAGTCGCCGGCGCCCGCCGCCTCAGAGCTCGCCGTGCCGGGGGCCTCCCCCTCGGCGGAATCGACGCCGAGCCCCTCGCCGAGCCCGACGACCTCCCAGCCCGCCGACGTCCCGAAGGGGTGGTACCGCTACAAGGACAAGACCGGCTTCTCCGTGGCCCTTCCCAAGGGCTGGAAGGTGAGCAGCCGGCGCGACACCCGCGTGTGGTTCCGCGGCCCCGGCACCTCCGGATTCCTGCTGATCGACCAGACGAGCAGTCCGCGGAAGGACGCCGAGAAGGACTGGCGTGACTACGAGCCGAGCGCGAAGCACGGCTTCCCCGGGTACAAGCTGATCAAGATCAAGTCGGTCGACTACTGGAAGTCGGCCGCGGACTGGGAATTCACCTGGGATACGAGCAGCGGCAAGGCGCACGTGCTCAATCGTGGTTTCGTCACCGACAAACACCACGGTTACGCCATCTACTGGCACACGCTGGACGACCGCTGGGAGAAGGACTACCACTACTTCGAGACCTTCACCGCCACCTTCGAACCGGCCAAATGACCCTCGCCCGCGGAACCGAGGGCCGATCGCCTGCCGCATCCGTCCAGCGTGCCCGGCCGTATGGGACCGCTTCGACGGCAAGTGATTTATACGGTTCGTGGACTGTTTTCGGAAATCCCCAAGCGTGTCACGATGGTGATCGGCATCGGTTGCCCGACAGAGAGGGGTCCGAACCATGCCACCTGCGATCGTCGGGCACGAGGGGCCTCTTGCCGGGCAGCGGTTTCCGCTAGGCGACAAATCGCTCACTTTCGGTCGCAGAGGCGACAACAGCGTGGTGATCACGAGTGAGCGGGCCTCACGTTTTCACGCCGAGGTGCTGCACGAGTCCGAGCATTACGTGGTGCACGACAGGGGAAGCCGGAACGGCACGCTGGTCAACGGGAAACGTGTCACGTCGCACGTGCTCCGGCCCGGCGATGTGATCACGATCGGCGGGGAGACGTTCCGGTTCGAGGCGTTCGACGACTCAGAAACGATCATGGACGCCACCCTGCTCCAGACGTTCCGCAGAGCGGTTCCGAGCGTCGAGCCGGGGCAGGTCCTGCGCGTCACCATCTCGGGGGGCGGCCCCGTCGGCCTGAGCCTCGCCCTGCTGCTCGATCACCTCATGGGCGAGCGAGTGGCCATCACGATGTACGACGGCCGCTGGACCCTGGACGGGTCACGCGTCGTGTGGAAGAACGCGGCCCAGGGCAACAACCGGCGGCAGCAGGTCGTGACGATCCAGAGCCGCCAATATCTGAACCTCCCCGAGGCGGTGCAGGCGCGGCTGTTCACCCCCGGGGCCTACACGGAGATGTGGCCGACCGGCCCCGATTCGATACGCGGACGCAATCCGCGCAACATCCGCATCGCCTATATCGAGGACACGCTGCTCGAGATGGCGAACGAGAAACCCGGCCGCATCCGGCTGGTTCCCGAGCGATTCGACCCCGAGAAGCACCACGACACCGTGGTCCTGGACCATGTGCTCGCCATCTGTGAGGGCGGGCGATCCCGAACCCGTGAGCATTTCACCGACAAATTCGGCCAGGCCGACAAGTCCATCTACTCACTCGACGGCCGGCATGTGCAGGACGTCGTGCTGGGTCTGCGGGTGAAGTCCGACCTGTCGGATCCGATGACCGTCCTGCTCACCGTGGCACAGAATCGTTTTCTCCTGAACGCCCTACGCGGCGAGGGTTTCCTCAACATGCGCCTCACCGACGAAGAGGCGCGAGAGGTCATCGGCATCGACCCCGTCCGGCACGTGTTCGAGGAATGCGTCGCGTCCAATCCCTGCCTCATGGCGCGGAACGAAGACGGCGACTTCCACTGCTCGACCCACCGGACGCTGTTCCTGCCCGCCCTGGTCAGAGGCTCGGCGCTGTGGAAACGGGCGAAGGAAGGGCTGGTGTTCTTCGGCGTCGCCGAAGAGAACGTGAGCGCGGTCACCGCCTTCCGGCTGGACATGGTGCAGCGCCCGCGTTTCACCGCCCAGTTGTACTCCCCGACGCCGGCCACCCCTGGCACGTACGGATTCCTCCTCGGGGACGCGGCCAACGCGATCCACTTCTGGCCGGGCCGCGGGCTCAACAGCGGACTGGCGTCGTCCATCTCACTGGCGCGGACGCTCAACCGCAACTGGCGCGGCAGAGCGTTCCGCGACGCGGACTTCATCCGGCACGAGGCGGCGATGTCGATGCTGCAGTACCGGCACAAGAGCCGCGCCTGGAACGCGATGGTGACGACCGACGAGCACGGGGTCACGCGGGCGATCAAGGACAAGATCGCCCAGGGCATCGAGGAGAGCGGCCCGGGCCGGGACGCGGGCGGTAACACGGACAGGAACGCGGACAGGAACGCGGACATCGACGCGTTGATGGAGCGGCTGCGGCAGATCCGCGATCGCCTTTCAGCCCGGATCGCCGGGATGCCCGATGACGCGACCATCGCCGAGCACCTGCGAAGGCTCAAGAGCGAGACGCTGCGGACGTTGGTCGTGAGCGGAGCGTGGGAAACGCTGATCGTCGGGGGCGAGGAGGTCGACATCGACATCTTCGACCGGCCCGCTGACGCGCCGGAGAGACCTCTGGTCGCGAGGTACGCGGACACACCGGTCGGAAAGGCGGCCCCGGAGAAGTCAAGCGACCCGATATCACCAGGGTGAGCCGCACGGTTCACGGCCGAAGCCGTTCCATCCGGGCCACCAACGCCATGATCACCGGTGTGCGGCGAAGCCTGCGGCGTCGAATTGTGGGACGATGCAGGGGTTTCCGGAGGAGGGCCGTGTGCGGGACGGGCACCGTGTGGCAGGCAGATATCACCTGCTCGAACCCATCGGCCGAGGCGGCATGGGCGTCGTCTGGCGGGCCCACGACGAGCTGCTCGACCGGCCGGTGGCCGTCAAAGAGGTCCTCTATCACCCCATGAGCGAGGAGGACCGCAGGGAGTTCAACCTGCGGACCATCCGGGAGGCGCGTGCGGCGGGCCGCATCGATCATCCGAACGTCGTCGTGGTCCACGACGTCATCGAGGAGGACGGGCGGCCCTGGATCGTCATGCAGCTCGTCAAGGCCCGTTCCCTGGGAGAGGCGCTGCGCGAGCACGGGCCGCTGGTGCCCGAGCGGGTGGCGTCCATCGGCGCGCAGGTGCTGGACGCGCTGTGCACGGCCCACGCCGCCGGAGTGCTCCACCGCGACGTCAAGCCGGAGAACGTGCTGATCGGCGCGGACGGCCGGGTCGTGCTGACGGACTTCGGCATCGCCACGATGCCCGGAGAGACCGCGCTCACCATGACGGGGTCCCTCAGCGGCACCCCCGCGTTCCTGCCGCCGGAGCGGCTGAACGGGCTGCCCGCCACGCCCGAGTCGGATCTGTGGTCGCTCGGGGCGACGCTGTACGCCGCGGTCGAGGGCAGACCGCCCTTCGAGCGCAACACGCCCATCGCGACGATGGCGGCCGTCCTCAGCGACGAGCCGGAACCCCCGCGCCGCGCGGGCGTGCTCACGCCCGTCATCATGGGCCTGCTGCGCAAGAACCCCGCCGAGCGGATCGACGCGCTGGAGGCCGCCGAACTGCTCGCCGCCGCTTCGGCCGCAGACCACGCCGGCCCCCGTTCCCGTCCGGCCCCACCCGCTTCGGCCCCGTCCGCCTTCCATCCGACGGCGCCCCCGGCGCCTCCGATTCCCTACTCGACTCAGCCGCGGAGCCCGGCCGACGGCCGTCCCGGCGGGACGCGTTCCGGGAGGAACCGGGTGGTCATGCTCGCTCTGCTTCCCGTCCTGCTCGCCGGCGCGGGAGCGGGCGGCTGGTACGGCTACCGCGCGCTGACCGACGTGTCCTCCGCCCCGGCCGGCGCGTCGTCGTCGCCGCCCGACCCGCTGCCCTCGACCCCGTTATCGACCCCGGAGCCGGCCGAGACGACCTCTCCCCCGCCTTCGGTGTCTCCTTCCCCGGCGCCGGCCCCGACGCCGAGCCCGGTGTCGAGCCCGAAGGCGACGGACGCGTCGCTGCCCCGGGGATGGTCGATGTACCACGACACGCGGCTGGGCTTCTCGGTGGCGCTGCCGCCCGGCTGGAAGCCGTACGACCGCCAGGCGGCCCGGGTGTGGTTCCGCCGCCCGGGCAGTACGGACTACCTGCTGATCGACCGCACGCAGTGGGAGGAGAAGGATCCGGTCGCCCAGATGACCCGGGTCGAGGCGACCTCGACCGGGCGGAACCTCCTGCCCGGCTACACGCGGATCCGGCTGGATCCGCTGCGCTATCGCGGAGTCGAGGCGGCCGACTGGGAGTTCACCTTCGAACCAGGTCAGGGGAAGGTCCGGGTGCTCGACCGGGGGTTCCGGTTCGACGACGGGCGCTGCTTCACCATCTACTGGCAGGTCGCGGACGCCCGCTGGACGACCGGACTGGCCTACTGGCGGATGTTCACCGCCTCGTTCCGTCCCCGATAGCGATCTTCCGGGGATCGTCGCGGGGAGTTAGCCGGCGGAGGCTCTGGGTAGCGCGAGATCCATGGCTGATGCGCAGACGACCTCACAACGAGTCGTGGCGGGGCGCTACCGCCTGATCGAGCCGCTCGGGCGCGGCGGCATGGGAGTCGTGTGGCGTGCGGTCGACCAGGTGCTGGAACGAGACGTCGCCGTCAAGGAACTCCGGGGTGCGGCCGGGCTGACCGGGCCGGACCGGGAGACCTTCATCGTACGGACGTTCCGGGAGGCGAGGGCCGCCGGACGGCTGAGCCATCCGAGCGTCGCGGCGGTGTACGACGTGTTCGAGGAGGGCGGCCACCCCTGGATCGTGCTGCAGCTGGTGCGTTCGCGCACCCTGGGGTCGATCATCCGGGAGGAGGGCGCGCTGCCGCCCCGGCGGGTCGCCGAGATCGGCGCACAGGTCCTGGCCGCCCTCCGCGCCGCGCATGCCGCCGGCGTCCTGCATCGCGACGTCAAGCCCGACAACGTGCTCATCACCGACGAGGGCCGTGCCGTACTCACCGATTTCGGCATCGCCGCCATGGACGACGACGCTCCGCTCACGCACACCGACATGCTGGTGGGCACGCCCGCCTTCATCGCCCCGGAGCGGGCGGCGGGCGCGCGGGCCGACCGGGCGTCTGACCTGTGGTCTCTCGGCGTGACTATGTTCCTGGCCGCGGAGGGGCGGTCGCCGTTCCACCGCGGGCACGCGCTCGCGACGCTGGCCGCCGTCATGTACGAGCCGCCCGGCCCGATGCACCGCGCCGGACCCCTGGCACCGGTGATCAACGGCCTGCTCGCCAAGGACCCGGCCTATCGGATGACGGCGGAGGAGGCGGCGCGGCACCTGCACGGCGTGGCCACCGGACGCTCGACCGGCGGCGGGGCGCCGACCGGTCCCCTCGTGCCGGCGCAACGGCCGCGTCCCCGGGGCGCCCCGCGCCCGGGCGCCGCCGCCGAGGCCACAGAGCCCACCCCGGTCCCCTCGACGCCCGGATACGGCTCCCGGCCGTACGGCCGGTTCGACGAGCCACCGCCACCGCCGCCGGCGCCGTCCCGGACCGGAGGGACACCGTGGCACGCCGCGGTCGGCGCGACGGCACTGATCGCGCTCGTCGGTCTGACCGTGGGCGGACTGGCCTTCGTGACCGCGAGAACCGACGCGGCGCAGGTGCCCGGGTCCTCGATCAGCACGCCCACCGTGACGGTCTACGCCACCAGGACGGCCTCGCCCCCGGCGGCCGAGCCCGCCGCCGGGCCGCGTGGGCGGCCGGAGGCGCGAACGGTGGCCGACCAGCGTGCTCGCCCGGCACCCGGCCCGGCGACCGGTTCCCGGGCAGGGGCCAAGACGGGGTCCGAGACGAGATCGGAGACGGGGTCCGATCGGCGGCGCGACGCGGAACGGTCCCGCAAGCCCTCACGGAAGCCGACACACCGCGGAAAGCCGACACACACCGACAGGTCCGAGGGGCGCGGCTCCGGCGGGAGCACACCGTCGCCGAGCGGCGACGACGGCCCGAAGGGCGGCAAGGTCGAGCCCTCCGAGGGCGACGGCGCCGGAAACGGCGACACGGGCGGCCCCGGCGGTCGCGGCGACGGCGACGGCGACGGCGACGGCGACGGCGGCGAGTCGATCAGCTCTCGGCGCTGACGATCTCCAGCGCGTGGGCCAGGTCGGCCGGATATTCGCTGGTGAACGACATCCACTTCCCCGTCGACGGGTGCTCGAACGCGAGCGACACCGCGTGCAGCCACTGCCTGGCCACGCCCAGGCGGGCGGCCAGGGTGGGGTCGGCTCCGTACAGGAAGTCGCCGACACAGGGGTGCCGGAGCGCGGACAGGTGGACCCGGATCTGATGGGTCCGGCCGGTCTCCAGCTTGATGTCGAGCAGGGACGCCGCCCGGAACGCCTCGATCGTGTCGTAGTGGGTCACCGAGTCCTTGCCGCCTGCGACGACGGCGAACCGCCCGTCACCGGACGGATGCCGGTCGATCGGCGCGTCGACGGTGCCACGCAGCGGGTCCATGTGGCCCTGTACGAGCGCGTGGTAACGCTTGTCGACCGTACGCTCCTTGAACGCCCGCTTGAGCCTTGAGTAGGCGTACTCGCTCTTGGCGACGACCATCGCGCCCGTGGTGTTCGCGTCGAGGCGGTGGACGATGCCCTGCCGTTCGGCCGCCCCGCTCGTGGCCACCCGGTGCCCGGCGGCGAGCAGGCCGCCGAGCACGGTGGGGCCGGTCCAGCCGACGGTCGGGTGCGCGGCCACACCGATGGGCTTGCTCACCACGACGATGTCGTCGTCCTCATGGATGATCGTCATGCCCGGCACCGGCTCCGCCACGGGCATCGGGGCGTCGGGCGGCGGCGGGATCGTCACGTCGAGCCACGCTCCCGCGTGCACCCGGTCGGACTTGGTCGGTACGGATCCGTCGAGCAGCACCTCGCCCGCGGCGATCAGCTCCGCGGCCCGGGTCCGGGAGAAGCCGAAAAGGCGGGCCAGGGCGGCGTCGAGGCGCTCGCCCTCCAGGCCGTCCGGCACGGGCAGGTTTCGCCGGTCACCCATCGGCTCTCGCTTCCTCCTGCTGGTCCTGCCGCGTGCCGTCGATCTGGAAACCCCGCCAGGCGAGGAACACGGCCAGGATGCCCCCGCACACGATCGCCGAGTCAGCCACGTTGAACACCGGGAACCGGGTCGCGGGGAACACCTGGACGAAGTCGACGACGTGACCCTGGAGCGGGGCGGGCGCGCGGAAGATCCGGTCCGTCAGGTTGCCCATGGCCCCACCGAGCAGCAGGCCGAGCGTGATCGCCCAGGGCAGGCTGCGCAGCCGCCGTGCCGTACGGATGATCGCGATGACGACGCCCGTGGCGATCAGGGAGAACACGACGGTCAGCCCGGTGCCCATGCTGAACGCCGCGCCGGGATTGCGGATCACGTTCAGCACCAAGGCACCCGGGATGAGGACGACGGGTTCCCTGTCCTCGAGGAACTCCACCACCAGGAACTTGGTCACCAGGTCGAGTGCGTAGATCACCGCCGCCAGCGTGGCGAGGAGGGCGATCCTCCGGCCACGAGGGGGGCGGGGCGGCGACTCCTCACTCAGCGGCGTTCCTCCCGCTGCTTGCACGCTACGCACAGCGTCGCCCTCGGGAACGCCAGAAGGCGCTCCTTGCCGATCGGCTTGTGGCACGATTCACACTCTCCGTAGGTCCCTGCGTCGACGCGGGCGATCGCCCGCTCATTCTGCGCGAGCAACTCTCGCGCATTCAGGGTAAGGGCGATCTCACGCTCGCGCTCATATGTCTTCGCCCCGGCATCGGCGGGATCGTCCCCGGCGCCCTGGCTGACGTCTCCCGAGGCCAGCTGCGCCTCCGCGCGGGCGATGTCCGCGTTGAGCTCATCGACCTCGTGCAGTAGCCGCTCCCGGACCTCGGCGAGCTCGTCCTCGGACCAGATGTCTTCGATGGCGGCGGTTCTCGCCGTGCGCGTGGCCATTGCGGGCCCCCTTCTATCAAGGAGCGGTGATCGAGCACATGGGCAGGTCCAGGCGGGCCGGGGGCGACCGGCGGCGCATCGCTCCGGTTCCTCCCCGTCACCTGGACTTCCACGAAGACGCGCGGCGCCCGCAGGCGCCTACCCCCACAACAATCGCGGCATCTCCGTATGTTCCTCCCACGTATTCCCAGGCGTGCCCTCTCTTACCCACCCGCGTTACCCGCTGCGCGAGGAGTCACTCAGGACGGCGGGTACGCTACGATGGCGCCACAGACGTTCGTACGGGGCTATAGCTCAGACGGTTAGAGCGCTTCCCTGATAAGGAAGAGGTCCCTGGTTCGAGTCCAGGTAGCCCCACCACGAAACCCCAGCTCACAGGCCGGTTCCCAAGATCAGGGACCGGCCTTTCGATCGTTTTGACCGTCATGTGGCCGTGGCGCTCACCGACGCCAACGAGTTCGGGTGGGTTTTGAGTTCGACGGATGCGACTTCTCCGGCTCCGCCTTGATTGAGCAGGTCCGCCAGCGGAGTGTGCGCTGAGGCCGGCTTGTCGCCCATGTGGTCAAAAGTCGATGAGTTCGATGGTCACGGTCGCGATGTCACCCACGTCGAGGGCTTCGGCCGTACGGACAGCACGTTTGATGGGCAATGCGTATCTGCCACGGGCGCTGTCCGGGAAGATCGAGGTCTTCCATGTGCTCCCGCCGACCGTGACCCGCACCCGCAGCGAACCGAAGCCGCGACGCAGTCCGCCCGCCAGGTCACGGATCTCCTCGGATGCCTCGGCAGGCAGGCTGACGAAGGTCCACGTGTCGGCGCGCCGGGCATCCCATATCCACAGCTCGGCGTCGAAAACGATCACCACGAATACATCATGACACCGGGGTCCGACAGTCCTGGGCGTCCGTGGCGCGCACACCGAGCACCCCCGCCGGCGGCCATAGAAAACGTTTGATGGGATCGGTCTATGAACACACGAGGACATGAAATCGAGGTCACGCCCGTATCGGATCAGGTCGTGGTGCGGGTCAAGGACGTGGTCGTCGCGACCTCCGCCCGGCCGATCGTGCTCACCGAGACGGGCTGTCCACCGCGCTACTACCTGCCGCCGGCGGACGTGGAGACGGACATGCTCAGACCATCGACGACGACGTCGCACTGCCCGTTCAAGGGCGACGCCACCTACTGGTCGGTTCAGACCGGTGACGGTACGGCCGAGGACGTGGTCTGGTCCTATGCGAAGCCGTACCCGAGGGTCGAGGAGATCGCCGGACTGCTCGCCTTCTGGGCCGAGAAGCCAGGCGTCACGATCGAGGTGAACGGACAGGCCGTGTAAGCGTCGCAACCGGTCCGGGCACTCCTCCAGTTCGGTGGCATCCACGAGTCGGGACGAGACCCGCACAAGTAGTGGATCGATGTGGGGGAAGTGCCCTACTCTGGGCCGGACGAGGGGAGTACTTCCCAAGAGCCGACCTCCGGTCAGTACGGACATCTCATGATGTCCCCGGACGGCCGCCCGCGTCATCCGGGTGAAGGAGACCTCGAACGATCGAGCGCGTTCGAGGAGAGGCCATGCCCGGGGCGAAGCTGCCCGCAGCCGAGATCGAATCGGTTGCTTCACTGAATCTGTGGACCATCACCGTTGCCGTGGTGCTGCTCCTGCTGGCGGCGGACCTCGTGCTGTCCCGCGGTTCCCACGAGGTGCGGATGCGCGAGGCAGTGGGCTGGTCGGTCTTCTATCTCCTGCTCCCTGTGGGTTTCGGCGCCTACCTGTGGGGTGTCTTCGGACCCACTACCGCGCTGGAGTTCTTCACCGGGTACGCGGTGGAGAAGTCGCTGTCGGTGGACAACTTGTTCGTGTTCATGCTGCTGCTGTCGGCCTTCGCGGTCCCCGCGGCGCTGGCCCGGCAGGTCCTGCTGTACGGAATCATCGGGGCACTCGTGCTGCGCGCGATCTTCATCGCGCTCGGGGCCGCCGCGCTGCGGAGCGGCACGTGGGCGTTCCTGCTGTTCGGCGTGATACTGATGATCACCGCCGGCAAGATCCTCAGAGACGCACTGGGCGGGCACAAGCAGGAGATCGATGTCTCCGGCATGCGCAGCGTCCGATTGCTACGGCGCTTCGTGGCGGTCACCGGCGACTATCGCGGCTCCCGGCTGATCGTCCGGGAGAAGGGCCGGCTCGCGCTCACTCCGCTGGCGCTGGCCGCCGCCGCCGTCTTCACCACCGACATCGTCTTCGCCGTCGACTCGGTGCCCGCCGTGTACGGCGTGACCAGCGACCCGTTCCTCGTCTTCGCCACCAACGCCTTCGCCCTGCTGGGCCTGCGGGCGCTCTACTTCGTGCTGCAGAGCGCCCTGACGAAGTTGCGGCATCTCAACCACGGGCTGAGCATCATCCTGGCCTTCATCGGGCTCAAGCTGATCCTGCACTGGGCGCACGGCATCTGGGCCTGGGTCCCACAGATTCCCACGCTCGCCTCGCTGGGGGTCATCGTCGCGGTCCTGACCACCGTGACGATCACGAGCCTGAGCGCCGGTCGCCGTGCCGTGGGGCGGGCCCCCGTACGGACGGACGGGCCGGCCGAACCGCGCCTTACGGACGGGTCCGTCGGCCGGGCGCCGGGCGAAGCCGAAGGCCAGTGAGTGCGGTCATGCCCCTGCCTTCCGCCCACATCCCGCCGGACGGCCGGCTGAGGGCTCGAACGCTGTCGATGTACGACGTACGGGCGACGTGAAAGGATCTGCCCGGCGCTCGTATGACACGAGAGGTGCAGCGACAATGGTGAACCGCGACGCCGCCGCACTCGACGACCCGGTGGGCGAATCGCTCCGCGGTCACCACGCGCACCTCGCCCGCCGGTATGCCGGCCGGAAGAGATGGCCGGAGTCACCGTGGACGGGTCCGGTGGCGGTGCACCTCGACCTCGTCGACGAGGACCAGGCCGTCGATGACCATCTCGTCGAGTTCCACGAGGAATGCGGTGATCTTCTCTCGGGTGTCGACGATGACGACGGCGACCGGCAGGTCCTCGCCGAGTGACAGCAGACGGCTCGTGTGGATGAGCGAGGAGGCGCCGTAGCCTTCCATGCCGCGGAACACGCTCGCCCCGGCCAATCCCATGTGGTGGGCCCGATGCACGATCTCGGCGTACAGCGGCCGGTGCCGGTACTGGTCGTTCTCCCCCACCAAGATCGTCAACCTGGCCGCGGTCTCGTGCGATTTCACCTCCGGCCCCCTTCCCCGAAGCCTCCGGGAACGTCGGCGGAACGCCCGCGCTCAAGGGGCCCCACCGCGGCCTGCCCCGCTGCTCGGGAGACGCACGGGACAAACGCATGCGTTTCCCCCTCGACCAGGCATCGTGCCCCTGTACGGATTGACGATTCGCGCATCCGCACACGTAAACTGATCGGCACGGCGATGGATCCCGCCCGGGCGGCGTTTCCCAACGGTGTCTCGCCCGGCCGCCCGAACCGCCACCGACGGCTGATGGCTCCTGGCGACGCGCCGGCGGCTTTCGTCGTCTCGGAGGAGGGCGGACATGAGGGCATTCCCCGAGACAGATCTTCCCGCCGGGCCTGGCCGACCGGCGCGAGACGCCCCCCCGCCATCGGCGTGCACACGTTCCTCACCGAAGATCTCGCCAAGGATCTCTCTCGGGATCGGTTTCCTCGCCGCATGACCGTCCTGCTCGTCTTCCTCGGCGGAGCCGTCGGCGCGCCCGCGCGCTACCTCATCGACCGGTTCGTGCAGCGACACCACGACAGCGTGTTCCCCTGGGGCACGCTGACGGTCAACCTCGCCGGGTCGTTCGTCCTCGGCCTCCTGCTCGGCGCCGGCCCCACGCTCGGCCTGCCGCACGAGGTGACCGTGCTGGCCGGGACCGGTTTCTGCGGCGCGCTCACCACCTTCAGCACCTTCGGCTTCGAGACGGTTCGCCTGCTCGAGGAGGGATCGACGGGAAAGGCCGCGGCCAATGCCGTCGGCAGCCTGGTGCTCGGTGTGATGGCGGCGGCGGCGGGCCATGCCGTCGCCCGCCTCTTCACCTGATCGCGATCGGCTCGGGGACCACCGTCCGACGGGCTCGATCACGCCTCTCGATCGGGATCCGTTATTCCCAGGTTAGTGATCTTTCGCCTAGAATCCGCGCAGACGGTTCTTGAGAGGCGGCCAGATGGACGATCCCAAGCAGGTGCCGACGGGTATCGACCCGACCATCCCCAGCGTCGCCCGGATGTACGACTACTACCTGGGCGGCAAGGACAACTTCGCGGCCGACCGCGAGGCCGCCGAGAAGATGATCGCCATCGGCCGGCAGATGGGCAACGACGCACGCGAGGTCGCCAGGGAGAACCGCGGCTTCCTCGGCCGTGCCGTACGGCATCTGGCCCGTTCCGGGGTCACGCAGTTCATCGACGTCGGCGCCGGGCTGCCGACTCAGGAGAACGTCCACCAGGTGGCGCAGCGGCACGCGCCCGGGTCCCGGGTGATGTACGTCGACAACGATCCCGTCGTCCTCATCCATGCCCAGGCGCTGCTCGCGAACGACCAGGACACCGCGGTGATGCGCGGCGACCTGCGGGATCCGGACGCGATCTTCGACGACCCGGCGGTCCGCGCGCACATCGACCTGACCCGGCCGTTCGCCGTGCTGCTGGTCGCGGTGCTCCACTTCGTGCCGGAGGACGACGCGGCGGCCGCCATCGCCGCCTCGATCAGGGACCGGCTGGTCCCGGGCGGCCATCTGGTGCTCTCCCACATCTACCAGGGCGAGACCGAGATCGGAGACACGGTCGCCGAGGGCCAGAAGGTGTACTCGGCGACCTCCTCCGGCGGCATCGCGGGCCGGACGCTGCCACAGATCACGTCGTTCTTCGACGGTCTGGAGATCCTGGAGCCCGGCGTCGTCCCGGTGCAGGCCTGGCGTCCCGATCCGCCATGGGAGACGGAGGTCGACCTGAGCAGGCCCGGGATCCTCGGGGCCGTCGCCCGCAAAAACTGACGCGCCCACGATGTCGGGAATATGAGACGGTCGCCGTGTTCTAGGCTGGCGGCATGGCGGAGATCGTCGTATCGGACGGATCATGGACGTTCGACGGTGAACGGCTGCGGATCGTGCCGGGCAGCGGGAAGGACGTCCATGAGCTGCGGAAGGTGCTCGGAGAGCTGGTGATACCGCTCCAGGCGATCGCCGGAGCGGCCTTCGAGCCCGCACGCAAGGGGGGCCACCTGCGGCTTCGCCTCAGGAAAGGGGCCGACCCGCTGACGGAGGCCGTCGCCGGCGGACTCGGCGCCCCCGCTGACCCCTACCGCCTGGCCGTCCCCAAGGACCGTACGGGCGCAGCGGAATACCTCGCCGACGAGATCCGCGACTCCCTTCAGATCTGGCAGACGCCGAGCGACCCCTGCGACGGCTTCCTCCTGCCCGGCCCTGCCGTACCCGTGTCGGCCTCCGCGGGCGACGGCGTCGTGAGCTTCGACGGCGAGCGCGTGCGCATCGAGTGGACCCTGTTCGCGAAGTCGGTCAAGGAGTCCGCCGGTCCGCAGGAGTTCCCGCTGGCCGACCTGGCCGGCGTGGAGTGGAAGCCCCAGTCCGGTCTGGGCTACGGCAGCCTCCGCTTCCGGCTGAAGGGCGCCGGACCGGGCGGGCCGCCGGAGAACGACCCGCGCTGCCTGTCCTGGGGCGTGCAGCGCTTCGGCGGCACGACTGCCCTCGTCGCCGCCGCCGTGCTCGCCCGCCTGCCGCGCGAGACGAAGGAGCCCCTCCCACTCCCCCCGCCCGCCGCCGACCGCCACGAGGCGCCCGACGATCACGACGTGCTCATCCGCCGGCTGACCGAGCTCGGCGAGTTGCACCGATCCGGTGTGCTCACCGACGAGGAGTTCCGTACGGCCAAGCAGGCCGTGCTCCGCCGCCTCACCGGCGGTTCCTGACCGGGGACGAACCCGGCCGCCCCGCGCCCCCGGCGGCGTACGGAGCGCGTAAATACCCATCGCTCCGGCGTAGGGAACACGTCAAGAAACCCCACCAGAGGTACAGCGGGGTATTCGCTTGGCTCATGCCGCCCCCCGTTTCCCGGGGACGAGCGAAGCCTCGGCGTGAAGGAGTGGGGATGACCGACGTCGTCTTCGTCGCCCTGACGGTCGTGATATTCGCGGCCTTCGGGCTCCTGGTGCGGGCGGTGGAACGGCTGTGAGCGCCGTCAACGCCGCCGGCCTCGTCATCGCGACCGGCCTGGTCGTCTTCATGATCGTGGCGATGCTGTTCCCGGAGCGTTTCTAGTGTCCGGGGTCGTCTTCATCGCCTCCCTCGTCGTCTCCCTGGCCCTGGTGCACAGGCCGCTTGGCGACTACATGTACCGGGTCTATTCGGGGACTCGTCACAGCGCCGTCGAGCGCGTCGTCTATCGCCTGATCGGCGTCCGGCCGGACGCGGAGCAGACCTGGGGCGGCTACGCGCGCGCCGTGCTGGCCTTCTCCGCGGTGTCCGTCCTGGCCCTGTACGGCCTGCAGCGCCTCCAGGACAGGCTCTTTCTGAGTCTCGGCATGGGACCGGTGCCCGATCACATCGCCTGGAACACGGCGATCAGCTTCGTGACCAACACCAACTGGCAGTCGTACTCCGGTGAGTCCACCATGGGCCACCTGACGCAGATGGCCGGGCTGGCCGTGCAGAACTTCGTGTCGGCAGCCGCCGGCATGTCGGTGGCGATCGCGCTGGTGCGCGGCTTCGCACGCGGCCGGACCGACCTGCTCGGCAACTTCTGGGTGGACCTGGTCCGCGGTACGATCCGCATCCTGCTGCCGATCGCGTTCGTCGGCGCGCTCACGCTGGTGGCGGGCGGGGTGGTGCAGAACTTCGCGGGCCCGCAGGAGCTGACGACCCTGACAGGGGGCGCCCAGGACGTCACCGGGGGCCCGGTCGCGAGCCAGGAGATCATCAAGGAGCTGGGCACGAACGGCGGCGGCTTCTACAACGCCAACGCCGCGCATCCCTTCGAGAACCCGACGAGCTGGACGAACTGGATCGAGATCTTCGCGATCCTGCTGATCCCGTTCTCCCTGCCACGCGCCTTCGGCCGGATGGTCGGCCAGGTCAGGCAGGGGCACGCCATCACGGCGATCATGGCGGTGATGGCCCTGACGAGCGTCACCCTGACCGGTGTCTTCGAGCTCTCGGCCGGCGGCACCGTGCCGCAGGCGATCGGCGCGGCGCTGGAGGGCAAGGAGGTCCGGCTGGGGGTCGCCGACTCGGCCGCCTTCGCCGCGGCAACCACGCTCACCAGCACCGGTGCGGTCAACTCGTTCCACGACTCCTACACGCCGCTCGGCGGCATGATGACCATGGTCGACATGATGCTCGGCGAGGTGGCCCCCGGTGGCGCCGGCTCGGGACTGTACGGCATGCTCGTCCTCGCCGTGATCACGGTCTTCGTGGCGGGACTCATGGTGGGCCGGACCCCGGAGTATCTGGGCAAGCGGATCGGCCCCCGTGAGATCAAGCTCGCCGGGGCGTACTTCCTGGTCATGCCGATCCTGGTGCTGGTCGGCACGGCGCTGGCCATGGCCTCTCCCGAGCAGCGCGCGAGCATGCTGAACAGCGGGCCGCACGGCCTGTCCGAGGTGCTCTACGGCTTCGTCAGCACGTCCAACAACAACGGATCGGCGTTCGCCGGGCTGACGGTGAACACGCCCTGGTACGACGTGGTGTTCGGCCTGTGCATGGTCATCGGCCGGTTCCTGCCGATCATCCTGGTGCTCGGGCTCGCCGGGTCGCTGGCGACGCAGTCCGCCGTCCCCGAGTCGGCCGGCACCCTGCCCACCCACCGGCCGCAGTTCGTCGGAATGGTGATCGGGGTGACGGTCATCCTCGTCGCCCTCACCTTCCTCCCCTCCCTCGCACTCGGGCCGCTCGCAGAAGGACTTTCATAGGAAATGTCAACATCGGTGGAAGTCAGGGTCAGAGGCGGCGTGCTCGAGCCGCACCGGCTCCTCACATCACTCCCTGACGCGATCAGGAAACTGAACCCCGCCACGCTGTGGCGCAACCCCGTGATGTTCGTCGTCGAGATCGGCGCGGCGTTCACGACGGTCCTGGCGATCGCCGACCCCTCGGGATTCGCCTGGGCGATCACGGGATGGCTGTGGCTGACCGTGCTGTTCGCCAACCTGGCCGAGGCGGTGGCCGAGGGCCGGGGCAAGGCCCAGGCGGCGACGCTGCGGGCGGCCAGGCGCGACACCACGGCACGCCGGCTCAGGAACGGGACGCCGGACGGACGTGCCGCGTGGGACGTCGTGGGCGCCGCCGAGCTCCGTCAGGGCGACGTCGTCGTGGTCGAGGCGGGGGAGATCATCCCCGGTGACGGCGACGTCGTCGAGGGCATCGCCTCGGTGGACGAATCGGCCATCACCGGCGAGTCCGCGCCGGTGATCCGCGAGTCCGGCGGCGACCGCTGCGCCGTCACCGGTGGCACCAAGGTCCTGTCGGACCGGATCGTCGTACGGATCACCCGGCGGCCCGGCGAGAGCTTCATCGACCGGATGATCGGCCTCGTCGAGGGCGCCGACCGGCAGAAGACCCCCAACGAGATCGCCCTGAACATCCTCCTGGCCGCTCTCACCATCATCTTCCTGGTCGGTGTGGCGACCATGCAGCCGTTGGCGATCTACTCCAAGGCCCAGAACCCCGGCATCCCCGACACGCTCACCCTCGACTCCGACGGGGTCACCGGTGTCGTACTGGCCGCGCTTCTCGTCTGCCTCATCCCGACGACCATCGGAGCGCTGCTGTCGGCCATCGGCGTCGCGGGCATGGACCGCCTCGTCCAGCGCAACGTACTGGCGATGAGCGGCCGGGCGGTCGAGGCCGCCGGCGACGTGCACACTCTGCTCCTCGACAAGACCGGCACCATCACGCTGGGCAACCGGCAGGCGTCGGAGTTCGTCCCGGTCGACGGCGTCTCCGAACTGGAGCTGGCCGAGGCGGCGCAGCTCGCCAGCCTCGCCGACGAGACCCCCGAGGGCCGCTCGGTCGTCGTCCACGCCAAGCGGGCGTACGGCCTGCGCGAGCGGCGGCCGGGCGAGCTGGAACACGCGGAGTGGGCCGCCTTCACCGCGCAGACCCGCATGTCGGGCGTGGACGTGAACGGGCGCAGGATACGCAAGGGCGCGGCGGCCGCGGTCACCGAGTGGATCGTGGTCAACGGCGGACGTCCCGGCGGCGACGTGGCCGCCATCGTCGACGGTGTCTCCGCCTCCGGCGGCACCCCCCTCGTGGTCGGGGAGGCGACCGAGGACGGAGCCCGGGCGCTCGGGGTCATCCACCTGAAGGACGTGGTCAAGGAGGGCATCCGCGAGCGGTTCGCGGAGATGCGCGAGATGGGCATCCGGACCGTGATGATCACCGGGGACAACCCGGTGACCGCGCGGGCGATCGCCCGGGAGGCGGGGGTGGACGACTTCCTCGCCGAGGCCACCCCCGAGGACAAGCTCGCCCTGATCAAGCAGGAGCAGGAGGGCGGCAGACTGGTCGCCATGACCGGGGACGGCACCAACGACGCCCCTGCCCTGGCCCAGGCCGACGTCGGAGTCGCGATGAACACCGGCACCTCGGCGGCCAAGGAGGCCGGCAACATGATCGACCTCGACTCCAGCCCGACGAAGCTCATCGAGATCGTCGAGATAGGCAAGCAGCTCCTGATCACGCGTGGCGCGCTCACCACGTTCTCGATCGCCAACGACATCGCCAAGTACTTCGCGATCATCCCGGCGGTGTTCGCCGCGGTCTACCCGGGCCTGGACGTGCTGAACATCATGCGGCTGCACAGCCCGCGATCGGCCATCCTGTCCGCCGTCGTCTTCAACGCCCTGGTGATCGTCGCGTTGATCCCCCTGGCTCTGCGCGGGGTGCGCTACCGGCCCGCGAGCGCGTCCAAGCTGCTGTCGCGCAATCTCTCCCTGTACGGCCTGGGCGGCATCGTCGCCCCCTTCGTCGGGATCAAGATAATCGACCTGTTGCTGCCGGTGATGTCCTGATGATTCGCATGACTCGCCTCCCCGGCCGGCTCACCCGGCAGGTCCCCACGGCCGTCAGAACCCTCGTGGTGCTCACGCTGATCCTCGGCGGGCTGTACCCGCTGGCGGTCACCGGCGTCGCCCAGGCCTTCTTCCACGACCGGGCGAGCGGATCGATCGTGCGGGAGAACGGGAAGAACGTCGGCAGCGCGCTGATCGGCCAGCTCTTCACGGACCGGAACGGGAACCCGGTCAGGAAGTACTTCCAGAGCCGCCCGTCCGCCGCGGGCGACGGTTACGATCCGCTGTCCACCTCGGCGAGGAACCTCGGCCCCGAGGACGTCGTCGACAGCCCCGGCAGGCCGTCGCTGCTCACCCAGGTCTGCGCCCGGTCGAAGGCCGTCGGGGAGTTGGAGGGGGTGAGCGGGGCCAGGCCGTACTGCACGGCGGACGGAGTCGGCGCGGTGCTGAAGGTCTTCCCGGCCGTCGGCCCGGTCGCCAGGGCCGTCAGCGTCAACCAGCCCTGCCCGGTCAGGCCGTTCCTCTCCACCTACCAGGGTGTGAAGGTAGAATGCGCGAGTCCGGACGGAGACTACGCGACCGGCCGCACCGTTCCCGTCCGCGGAGATGTCCGAGCGGTCGTCCCGCCGGACGCCGTCGCGGCGAGCGGCAGCGGCCTCGATCCGCATATCTCCGTCGCCTACGCGGAACTACAGGCGCCCCGGGTCGCCCGAGAACGCGGCCTCGCCCCGGCCGTGGTGGAGGCGCTCATCAGGGAGCACACCATGGGCCGGGCACTCGGGTTCATGGGCGAACCGGCGGTCAACGTGCTGGAACTCAACCTGGCTCTCGACCGGGCTCTCGGCAAGGAGCGCTGATCGGCATGCGACGCGGGCGGCTGCGTGTCTACCTCGGCGCGGCACCCGGGGTGGGCAAGACCTACGCGATGCTCGGCGAGGGCCTGCGCGCCCTCGATCGCGGCCGGGACGTCGTCGTGGGCCTGGTCGAGACCCACGGCAGGCCCCGTACGGCGGAGCTGGTCGTG
>BCRI01000073.1 GCA_001552515.1 Sphaerimonospora mesophila NBRC 14179 = JCM 3151 | reverse complement strand
TGGCCGAGACGATGCGCGGCATGGCGGTGCGCGCCTTCGAGGCCCTCGGCTGCGAGGGGCTGGCCAGGGTCGACTTCTTCTTCACGCCCTCGGGCGAGGTCATCGTCAACGAGATAAACACCATGCCAGGGTTCACGGCCCAGTCGGTCGCCCCGAAGCTGTGGGCCGCCAGCGGTCTGCCGTACCCGGAACTGGTCGACCGGATGATCCAGCTCGCGCTGAACCGCCCGGTCGGCCTGCGCTAGCGCGGTGACGATGAACCCCGGCCTCGATGCCTGATCGGCGCGGTCCCTCCACCCGCGGAAATTCCTCGCAAGCTCGGAATTCCCGCGGGGCCGAGGATGCGCCGGGAGGAAGCTCCGGTCCACTGCCGGGCCCCGTCACGCGGGGCTCGGTGTGCGGTCCTCGCTCCCTCCCGCTCCGCTCCCTCGATCCCGCCGAACGTCGGGGAAGCACTCCCGCCGGTCCCGGTCCAGACAGTGACGGGCTATTCCGGGATGGTCTTCTTGATAGGGTCGGCGAGATCGACGAGGACCGCACCGGAAACGTGCTTGTTGGAGATGGTCACCTCGACGTACGCCGATCGATTGACGGCGGTGAACAGCGCCGGTCGCTGGGGATCACGGAACCAGCCGACGCCGTTGACGTCGAGAACCTCGGCGGTCGCCGTCATCGAGCCGGGCCGGGGCACACCGCAGCGCAGCGCGATCTCCCCGTCCCCCCAGACCGCGACGTACGGCGAGGCGGGCTCGAAGATCGTGCGGTTGGCGCCGTCCAGATTGTGGGGGAGTATGGCGCCGAGCCTGCGACAGACCTCGGCGGCCGCGCCGGTCGGCGTCGGCGGCTCGACCTGGACCGTGGTGGAGCACCCCGCCAGAACGGCCGACATCACGGCCGCTGCTGCCCCCGAGAGAAAGGCCGGTTTTCGCATAGCCACCCGATCGGGCCGGATCGACTGCCCGGCTCCCTCGTCAGATGTGAACGATCGGACAGGTTAGCGTACGGGTGATCCCCTCGACACCCTGGATCTGGGCCACCACGAGCTTGCCCAGCTCGTCCACGTTGTTGGCCTCGGCGCGGACTATCACGTCGTACGGGCCGGTGACGTCCTCGGCCTTGGTCACGCCGGGGATCGAGGAGATCTCACCGGCGACGTCGGCCGCCTTGCCGACCTCGGTCTGGATAAGGATATAGGCCTGGACCATGCGTCCTCCCTGATGGAGATCAGTGCCGGAGCGTAACCGTACCTCGAATACACAGGGGGTGTGTCATCACAGTCGGAGAACTCGGTGAATTCGGAGTAATTAGCCGAATATCGGGTCGTCTATCGCAAAGCCCTGCCGTGCTGCTCGGACCCGGTGACGACGCCGCCGTCCTGAGCGCGCCCGACGGCCGGGTCGTGGTCACCACCGACGTTCTGATAGAGGGAAGACATTTCCGCCGTGATTGGTCGAGCGGCTACGACATCGGCCGCAAGGCGGCGGCCCAGAACCTCGCGGACATCGCCGCCATGGGCGCCGAGCCGACGTCGCTCGTCGTCGGTCTTGGGCTGCCGGCCGACACCGCGATCGAGTGGCTCGACGCGCTCACCGACGGCTTCCGCGACGAGTGCGCCCTGGCCGGAACCGGTGTGGCCGGCGGCGACATCGCCGGGTCGGAGATCGTCATGATCGGCGTGACCGCGCTGGGAGACCTCGGCGGCCGGCCTCCGGTGACCAGGTCGGGCGCCCGCCCGGGACACATCGTCGCCGTCACCGGCCGGCTTGGCTACGCGGCGGCCGGACTGGCCCTGCTGCGGGCCGGGCTCACGCCCGCCACCCTGCCGGGAGGCGAGGGGGCGTCGCCGGGCCTGGTGGCGCTGATCGACGCGCACCGGCGTCCGCAGCCGCCGTACGCCCGGGGGCCCGAGGCGGCCGGGCTCGGCGCGACCGCCATGCTCGACGTGAGCGACGGGCTGCTGCAGGACCTCGGGCACGTCGCGGCGGCCAGCGGGGTGACCGTCCGGGTGGACGCCGCCGCGCTGCCGCTCCCCGAGGTCTTCGCCGAGGCCGCCGCTGTGCTCGGCGACGGCACGGATCCGCTCGGCTGGGTGCTGACCGGCGGCGACGACCACGCCCTCGCCGCGACGTTCCCTCCGGACGTGCGGCTCCCGCCCGAGTGGACGCCCATCGGCGACGTCACCGAGGGCGAAGGCGTCCAGGTCACCGGACACACCACCACAATGGACGAGACGACCGGTGGCTGGGACCACTTCCGCCGCTGATCGGCACCTTTTGGGAGGATGAGGGCATGATGACCACACCTCCGCTTGTGCTGACGATCGCGGGCTCGGACTCCGGCGGGGGCGCCGGGATCCAGGCCGACCTCAAGACGATGCTGGCCCTTGGCGTTCACGGCATGAGCGTGATCGCCGCGGTGACCGCGCAGAACTCACTGGGCGTCCAGGGCTACTGGGAGCTTCCGCCGGAGGCCGTACGGGCCCAGCTCGATTCCGTGCTCGGCGACATCGGGGCACAGGCGATCAAGACGGGCATGCTGGCGTCCACGGTGCTGGTGGAGACCGTCGCCGAGGTGCTCGCCGGCGTGTCCGTCCCCGTGGTGGTCGACCCGGTCGGGGTCTCCAAGCACGGCGACAGCCTGCTCGCCCCTGAGGCGGTGGAGACGGTCAAGGCCCGCCTGTTGCCGGTCGCGACCGTCGTCACCCCCAACCTGTGGGAGGTCGAGCAGCTCACCGGGGTGAAGGTCGAGGGCGAGGACGACCTGCCGCGGGCGGCGGAGGCGGTGCTGGCCCTGGGGCCGAAGTGGGCGCTCATCAAGGGCGGCCACCTTCCCGGCGAGCCGGTCGACCTGCTCACCGACGGGACCGCCGCGCATCGTTTCACGGCCGAGCGCCTCGACAACCGGCACACCCATGGGACGGGCTGCACGCTCGCCTCCGCGATCGCGTCCTACCTCGCCCTGGGCGAGGACGTGCCCGGTGCGGTACGGCAGGCCAAGGACTACATCACGGGCGCCATCGCCGGTGGCTTCCCCCTGGGCGGCGGCATCGGGCCCGTCGACCACGCCTGGCGCCGGCGATAGCCGTCGGGTCGCCGGCCGGCGACGGCCGGAACACGCGAGAGCCCGTCACCGGACGCCGGTGACGGGCTCGGACGAGATATGAGTCTCCTCAGCGGGAGACCTTGCCCGCCTTGATGCAGGAGGTGCACACGTTCATACGCTTCGGCGTGCCGTTGACCATCGCACGCACGGTCTGGATGTTGGGGTTCCAGCGGCGGCGGGTGCGCCGATGCGAGTGCGAGATGTTGTTGCCGAAAATCGGCTTCTTGGCGCAGACGTCGCAGACGGAGGCCACGGTAATCGCTCCTTCGATTCAGTCGATCGGCCCGGCGCCGCTGCAACGGCTCGTCCGAGCAATGCCGGGAACAACCGGCTGGCCGAACAAGAATATCCGATGCCGGGAGGGTGACGCCAAACGGCGACCCCGGCCAACCCGGAAACCTCGTACCTCCCCACGTTAGCGCATCGGAGCGTAACGGCGTGCGCCGGTGCGGAGAAGCGGCCTGGGTGCGCCGGAATGTCGGCGAGTCCGGGTAGTAATGGGTGCCGTGACGAGGTTCGATGAGCCGCTCAAGCGAGCGCTGGGCCGTACGGCCTCCCCGCTGGAGGCCGCGTTGGGCATCTCCACGGTCGGCGAGCTGCTGCGACACTACCCCAGACGCTACGCACGGCGCGGCGAGCTGACGCCGATCGCCTCGCTGGAGCACGACGACCACGTGACCGTCGTCGGCCGCGTGTCGGCGGTGATGCGCCGTCCCATGAAGAACCGGCAGGGCACCTGGCTGGACGTCGAGGTGAGCGACGGCAAGGACAAGCTGCACCTCGCCTTCTTCGGCAAGGGGTCGCACGCGGCGGAGCAGCGGCTGAGGCCGGGCGCCGAGGCGATGTTCTCCGGCAAGGTCAACGTCTTCCGCACGCCGCGGACCAGGCGCGTGTCGCTGACCCATCCCGAGTACGAGTCGTTCGACGAGACGGAGGCGACGGCCGAGGAGTTCGCGAACGTGCCGGTGCCGATCTATCCCTCGGCCCAGGGCCTGGCCAGTTGGAAGATCGCCCGGGCCGTGCGCACCGTGCTCGACGTCCTCGACGTGCTCGACGACCCGATCCCGGACGAGGTACGGCACCGCCACGGGCTGCCCGGCCTCGAGACGGCGCTGCGCCGGATCCACCGGCCGAGGGACCCGGAGGAGATCGACAGCGCCAGACGGCGGCTGAAGTTCGACGAGGCGTTCCTGCTCCAGGCCGCGCTGGTGCGCCGGCGGATGGCCGCCTCGGCCTCCCCGGCCCGGCCCCGTCCCCGGCGGGACGACGGGCTGCTGAGCGAGTTCGACCGGGGGCTGCCGTTCCAGCTCACCGAGGGGCAGCGGCAGGTCGGCGAGGAGATCGCCGCCGATCTGGCCGAGGACCATCCCATGCACCGGCTGCTGCAGGGCGAGGTCGGCGCGGGCAAGACCGTGGTGGCGCTGCGCGCCATGCTCCAGGTGGCCGACTCCGGCGGCCAGGCCGTGCTGCTCGCCCCGACCGAGGTGCTGGCCCAGCAGCACCACCGGTCGATCAGGAAGATGCTCGGCGACCTCGGCACCGGCGGCATGTTCGGCGGGACGGGCGTGGCCCTGCTCACCGGGTCGATGGGCGCGGCCGCGCGCAGGGCCGCCCTGCTCGATGTGGCCTCCGGCGCGGCCGGGATAGTGATCGGCACCCACGCCCTGCTGCAGGAGCACGTCCAGTTCGCCGATCTCGGCCTGGTGGTCGTGGACGAGCAGCACAGGTTCGGGGTCGAGCAGCGTGACGCGCTGCGGGAGAAGGGCGGGGGCGGCCGGCCCCACATCCTGGTGATGACCGCCACCCCGATCCCGCGCACGGTCGCGATGACCGTCTTCGGCGACCTGGAGGTGTCCACGCTGGCCCAGCTCCCGGCGGGCCGCGCCCCGATCACGACGCACGTCGTCCCGGCGGCGGAGAAGCCGCACTTCCTCGACCGGGCCTGGGAGCGGGTGCGTGAGGAGGTCGGCCTGGGCCGGCAGGCGTACGTCGTGTGCCCCAGGATCGGCGACCAGGAGGGCGACGAGGGCGACATCGCGAAGGACGAGCGCACCGACGGGGCAGAGGGGGAGCGCCGGCCGCCGTTGGCGGTGCTCGATGTCGCGGAGAGCCTCACCGAGGGTGCCCTGCGGGGGCTGCGGGTCGAGGTGCTGCACGGCAAGCTCGCACCGGAGGACAAGGACGCGGTGATGGGTGGCTTCGCCCGGGGAGAGGTGGACGTGCTGGTCGCGACCACGGTCATCGAGGTCGGCGTCGACGTGCCGAACGCGTCCGCCATGGTGATCATGGATGCCGACCGGTTCGGCGTCAGCCAGCTCCACCAGCTCCGCGGCCGGGTGGGCCGGGGCGGGCTGCCCGGACTGTGCCTGCTGGTGACCGAGGCGCCGGAGGGCACCCAGGCGCGCCGGCGGCTCGAGGCGGTGGCGGCGACCCTGGACGGCTTCGAGCTGTCCCGGGTGGACCTGGAGCAGCGCCGGGAGGGCGACGTCCTCGGGGTGGCGCAGTCCGGCCGCAGGTCCTCGCTGAAGATGCTGCGGCTCCTCGAGGACGAGGACGTCATCGAGTCGGCGCGGTCCGAGGCCGTCGCGGTGCTGGGCGCCGATCCCGAGCTGGCCGCCTGGCCCGCGCTGCGCGCCGAGCTCGACGCGCTGGTGGCGGGCGAGCAGGCGGAGTTCCTCGAGAAGACGTGACCCGTGGGCGTGACGACCCGCGAACGGCCATCGGTTTCCAAAAAGGCGGCGCACGAAAGGCGCGAACAGCCGCGAAAGGCGCGAGCAGAACGGTGCGAAAAGAACGGCGTGAGCAGAATTCCGTCGACGGCGCGGGTGAACGGAACGGGCGAGTAGAACGCCGTGAAATGACCCAGGGCCCGACCTTGGGACGGCCTCCCCCCGAATGCCGTCCCCGGCCGGGCCCACCCCCGGGTCAGGTGCCGAGGGCGCCGACGTGCGGAAGGGCTCACGTTCACGTCGGCCGACCTTCCCCTGGGTCACGTTGAAGGCCGCAGAACTCATCATGCTGACGGGGGCGGCCGCGCGATACCGCACTTACGTATTCCTCGCCGTCGCTTGCCCACTCTTGACCTGCGGCGCGTCCCACACCGGATCACGGCACAATGAACGGGTGACGCGGGTGATCGCAGGGATCGCAGGAGGCCGCC
>BCRI01000072.1 GCA_001552515.1 Sphaerimonospora mesophila NBRC 14179 = JCM 3151 | reverse complement strand
GGCTCGCCGTGCCCCCGGGGAGGGGGACGCGGCCGACGAGCGACCGGACGAGGGAGGCGCTGTTCGCCACGGTCGGTTCGGTGCTCGGCCCGCTCGACGGGGCCAGGGTCCTCGATCTGTACGCGGGATCGGGCGCCGTGGGCCTGGAAGGCCTCAGCAGGGGAGCGGCGCACGCGCTGCTCGTGGAGTCGGACGCGAGAGCCGTACGCACGATCAGGGAGAACATCGCGGCGCTCGGCCTGCCGGGCGCGGTGCTCCGGCAGGAGAAGGCCGAGCGGGTGGTGAGCAGGCCGTGTGTGGATCCGTACGACTTCGTCTTCGCCGACCCGCCCTACTCCGTCGCCGACGACGTGGTCGCCAGGGTGCTGGAGGCGCTGCGGGACAACGGCTGGCTGGCGGACGGCGCACTCGTCGCGGTGGAACGTGAGTCCAGGGGTAAGGACCTGGTGTGGCCACAAGGGTTCGAGGAAGGCAGGGTCCGACGATACGGAGAAGCGGCCGTTTGGTACGGTCGCGCAGCAGCCAGGAACCCGTGAAACTGGGGGTGCGCCTTGCGTCGCGTCGTCTGCCCGGGGTCGTTCGACCCAGTGACCAACGGACATCTTGACATCATCGGTCGTACGTCACGACTGTACGACGAGGTCGTCGTGGCCGTCGGGGTCAACGTCGAGAAGCAGGGGCTGTTCGACGTCGGGGAACGCATCCGAATGCTGGAAGCGGTGACCAAGGAGTACGGAAACGTCCGCGTGGAGAAGTTCCACGGTCTCCTGGTCGACTTCTGCCGCAGGCAGGAGATCCCGACCATCGTGAAGGGCCTGCGCGCGGTCAGCGACTTCGACTACGAGTTGCAGATGGCCCAGCTCAACTATCGGATGTCCGGCGTGGAGACGCTGTTCATGTCCACCAACCCCGAGTACTCCTTCCTGTCGTCGAGCCGGCTGAAGGAGATCGCGCGGTACGGCGGGGACGTGTCCGGGCTGGTCCCCGACCTCGTGCGCGAGCTGCTCGTCGAACGGCTCAGGGGTTGAGCCGTGCGGGCGAGAGGGCCGGGGCTGGTATTCTTGCTTCTCAGCCTTGCACGACGGCGGTGATTCGCCATGCCTAACGCGAGAACAGGATGACTGCGCACAGCCTCGATCCCCGGGCCCCTTGGGTGCTCTCAACCCACGACCTGGGTCGCCGGCCGGGGTCCATGCGCAGGCTCAACCTGACGCTCCCGGCACCGGCGGACCTCGCGGTCGGAATGATCGGCGTTCCCAAGGACGCCGACGTCGAGCTGGACATCCGGCTCGAGGCGGTGATGGAGGGCGTGCTCGTGACGGGCACGGCGCGGGCTCCGCTCAGCGGCGAATGCTCGCGCTGCCTGGAACCGTTGGCCTTGCAGACCGAGGTCGACTTCCAGGAGCTCTACTTCTACTCGGCGGAGGCCGTGTTTCCCGATGGAGGCGCGGGCGGCGAGGACGATCTGTTCCTCGACGGCGAGTTGCTCGATCTCGAGCCGGTATTCCGTGACGCGGTGGTGCTCGCGCTGCCGCTGAGCCCGGTATGTGAGGATGACTGCCCCGGGCTCTGTGTGGAGTGCGGCGTCAGGCTGGCCGAGGCCGGCCCAGACCACCGGCACGAGAAGATCGACTCACGCTGGGCGACGCTGCAGGGTTTGGAACTGGACAACGAAGACGATCAGGAGGGTTGACGTGGCCGTCCCCAAGCGGAAGATGTCGCGGAGCAACACCCGCCACCGCAGGTCTCAGTGGAAGGCTGCCGCCGTCGCGCTCGTGAACTGCCCGCAGTGTCACTCGCCCAGGCGCCCGCACACGGCCTGCCCGACCTGTGGCACCTACAACCGCCGCCAGGTGGTCGAGCCGTCGGCCTGATCGGCCGTAGGCGTGGGGCAGTCAGGCGTACAGCGAAAACAGGCGTACAGGGGGCGCCGGCCGGATCGTCGAACGACCCGGTCGGCGCTACCTTGCTTTCAGAGTTTTGTAGCACTTGCAGTAGGGCTTCCACACACGCGCACGCGGTCGGTGGCCGGACGGAGGGGAATTTCGGAACGTGCCCGCGGCCGTGGTGGACGCCGGGGCCCCGTGAACCGATTGATCGGTGAACCGGTGGCCCGGCGTCCACCACGCCTTCGGGCTCTCCCGACGATCCATCTGCCCGCCGTGCTCGACTGGGCCCTGCCGCGGGACGAGTAGGGAGTGAGACCGGTGGGCGCAGCATCGGGCGGTAAGCCGGTGGCCGTGGAGGTCGCCAGAGACGAGCTGGAGCAGGTACTCGACGTCCGGCTCAGCACGGACATCCTCGAGCGGGCGCTGACGCATCGCTCGTACGCGTACGAGAACGGCGGGCTGCCGACGAACGAGCGCCTGGAGTTCCTGGGCGACTCGGTCCTCGGCCTCGTCGTCACCGACACGCTGTTTCGCAACCATCCCGACCTGCCCGAGGGGCAGCTCGCCAAGCTCCGTGCCGCGGTCGTCAACATGCGGGCGCTGGCCGACGTCGCGAGGACGCTCGACCTGGGCAAGTATCTGCGGCTCGGCCGGGGCGAGGAGGGCACGGGCGGGCGCGACAAGTCGTCGATCCTGGCCGACACGCTGGAGGCGCTGATCGGGACGGTCTACGTCGACAAGGGCCTGGACGAGGCGTTCCGGGTCGTCCACCTGCTCTTCGACGCGCTCATCAAGCGGTCGGCCTCGCTCGGCGCCGGGCTCGACTGGAAGACGTCCCTGCAGGAGCTGACCGCCGCCGAGGCGCTCGGAGTGCCCGAGTACCACGTCGACGAGAGCGGCCCCGACCACGCCAAGTCGTTCGTGGCCACGGTGCGCGTCGGCGGCAGGGAGTACGGCAAGGGCGCCGGGCGCAGCAAGAAGGAGGCCGAGCAGCAGGCCGCCGAGGCCGCCTGGACCGCGATCCGCGCGATGCGCGAGGCCAAGGAGGCCGCGGAGATCGGACAGGGCTGACGGATGCCCGAACTGCCCGAGGTCGAGGTCGTCCGGCGGGGACTCGAACGCTGGGTGGCCGGCCGGACCGTCGCATCGGCCGAGGTCCTGCACCCGCGCGCCGTCCGCAGGAACGACGGCAGCCTGCCCGACCGGCTCAAGGGCCGGACGGTCGAATCCGTCGAGCGCCGCGGCAAGTACCTGTGGCTGCCGCTGCGCGACGACCTGCGGAGCGACGACGGGCGGGCCGAAGGCCCGCATGCCGAAGGCGCGGAGGAGGCGCTCATCGCCCACCTGGGCATGAGCGGTCAGCTCCTGGTCGTGGATCCCCTCGCACCGATGGAGAAGCACCTGCGGGTGCGGCTTTCGTTCACGGACGGCGGCCCGGAGCTGCGCTTCGTCGACCAGCGCACCTTCGGCCATCTGCTGGTCGCGCCCATGGCCGTACGGCTGCCGCGCCCGGTGCCCGAGCCGATCGCGCACATCGCGCCCGACCCGCTGGAGGGCGCGTTCGACGACGAGGAGTTCGCGGCCAGGTTACGGCTGCGCCGTACCGGACTGAAGCGGGCGCTGCTGGACCAGTCGTTGATCAGCGGGGTGGGCAACATCTACGCGGACGAGGCGCTGTGGCGGGCCCGTCTGCATTGGGCCAGGCCCACCGAGACGCTGACCCGTCCCAAGATCGCCGAGCTGCTGTCGGCGGTCCGTGCGGTGATGACCGAGGCGCTGGCGCAGGGCGGCACCTCGTTCGACAGCCTGTACGTCAACGTCAACGGTGAGAGCGGCTACTTCGACCGGTCGCTCGCCGTGTACGGCAGGCAGGATCGGCCCTGCCCCCGCTGTGGGGCGCCGATCAGGCGGGAGGCGTTCATGAACAGGTCGTCCTACAGCTGTCCGAAATGTCAGCCTCGACCCAGGAACGCCCGTCCATAACGATGGCGGGTTCATTCGTGGGAGATTTCTCACACAATCGGAATTTCTCCAAGGCGCGGAAGAGCGCCCGGTGGAAGCCGTGGTCCTCCGGGCGGGCCTCGCCGGCGCTCGGGAGGACCCCGGCGTGCGGCGCGCGCGACCGGTTTGGATACTGGTAACCATGATTCGGCTGACCACATGGGTCCGGGGACGGGTGCAGGGCGTCGGGTTCCGCTGGTGGACCCGGGCCAGGGCGCTCGAGCTCGGGCTGTCCGGGTGGGCCGCGAACCTCGTCGACGGGAGAGTCGAGGTCGTGGCCGAAGGTCCCCGGGAATCGTGCGAGAAGCTTCTCGAGGCGTTACGTGGCGGAGACACGCCCGGCCAGGTGGAGGGGGTAGTCGAGCGATGGAGCGTCGCTAAGGGAAGTATGGCCGGGTTTGTAGAGAGGTAGGCCTTCCCTCAAACCCCCCAAATCAGGTATATTTACCTGTCGAGAGTGCCCACCGGCCGTCTGTGCGGAGCGTTCAACTTGACCGACTCCATTGCCGGTGCGACTCTTGAGAGGAACCACGCGCACCCCTCCCGCGGTATAGAAGTGCGCGAACCAGTCTGGTCACTCAGCGTGGAGGACCCTTTACTATGGCGAAGGCTCTACTCGGCCACGTCGGCGGTCCTGACCCTCGGATGATCTCGGAAATGCGCCGTCTCCAGCAGCGCGTCCGTGATCTGGAGGCAGAACTTACCCGGCTCCAGGCGCAGAACGACGCGCTCGCGGCGCAAGCTCGTGACGAAGCCCTGGCCCGGCTGCAGGATCGCGAGCCGGTTCTCACCTGAGAACCGGCGAGGGATTGGGAAACACGGATTGTAGGGACGCCCCGCAAAGGCGTCCCTTGCCATTTCCGGCCTCCGCTTCCGCCCTTTCGTCATCTTTTTCCCGCACGGAACCGCCCGTGTGGCATCCCTGTGCACCCGCCCGATGGCCGCCGATTTCCTGCTCCGGCCGTCCGTACGAGACGGGACGAGGGCCGGGCTCGCCAGGCGTATGCCATGTTTCGCGGCGGAGGGGGCGATAGTCTTCCCCAGAACGCCGTGGCGAGGGGAGGGGGCGGCACAGGTTGTATCTGAAGACCCTGACCCTGCGCGGCTTCAAATCCTTCGCCTCCGCGACCACCCTGCGGTTCGAGCCCGGCATCACCTGCGTGGTGGGCCCCAACGGCTCCGGCAAGTCCAACGTCGTCGACGCCCTCGCCTGGGTGATGGGCGAGCACAGCGCCAAGTCGCTGCGCGGCGGCAAGATGGAGGACGTCATCTTCGCCGGCACCTCGAGCCGGCCGCCGCTCGGCCGGGCCGAGGTCACGCTGACCATCGACAACACCGACGGTGCGCTCCCCATCGACTACACCGAGGTGACGATCAGCCGGCTGATGTTCCGGTCCGGCCAGAGCGAATACGCCATCAACGGCGACACCTGCCGTCTGCTCGACATCCAGGAACTGCTGTCCGACTCCGGCATCGGCCGGGAGATGCACGTCATCGTCGGTCAGGGCCAGCTCGACCAGGTGCTGCACGCCGGCCCGGAGGACCGCAGGGCGTTCATCGAGGAGGCGGCGGGCGTACTCAAGCACCGCAAGCGCAAGGAGAAGGCGCTTCGCAAGCTCGACGCGATGCAGGCGAACCTGACGCGCGTCCAGGACCTCGTCGCCGAGTTGCGTCGTCAGCTCAAGCCGCTCGGCCGCCAGGCGGAGATCGCCAGGAAGGCCGCGGTGATCCAGGCCGACCTGCGGGACGCACGCCTGCGCCTGCTCGCCGACGACGTGGTGACCCTGCGCGACACGCTGCGGCGGGAGGAGGCCGACGAGGCTGCCGTACAGGCCCGGCGCTCCCGCGTCGAGACCGAGCTGTCCGAGGCGCAGCGGCGGGAGGCCGAGCTGGAGGCCGCGGAGAACGAGGCCCAGCCGCGTCTGAAGGCGGCACAGGAGACGTTCTACCGGCTGTCGGCCCTGCGGGAGCGGCTGCGCGGCGTGGAGAGCCTCGCGGCCGAACGGCAGCGGCACGCGGCGGACGCGGCCTCGATCGAGCGCAGGGGACGCGACCCCGAGGACCTGGAGCGGGAGGCTGCCGAGGTCAGCGAGCAGGAGCGGGCGCTGTCGGAGGAGCTGGAGGAGGCACGCGAGCGGCTGGCGGCGGCCGTGGAGATCCGGGCCGAGGCCGAGGACGCGCTGGCCGCCGAGGAACGGCGGCTGGCCGCGGCGGCGCGGGCCGCCGCCGACCGGCGCGAGGCCCTCGCCCGGCTCCGAGGCCAGGTCGAGTCGGCTCGCAGCCGCGCTCATGCCGCGGCCGAGGAGGTCGGGCGGCTCGCCAAGGCCCTCGACGAGGCCCGGCAGCGCGCCGAGCGTGCGCAGGCGGAGCACGACGCGCAGGAGCTGAGCGAACCGGCCGCCGACCCCGAACTGGCCGCCGAGCTGGCCGCGGCCGAGGAGGGCGTCGACCTCGCCCGGGCCGCCGTCGAGGAGGCCAGGGCCGTGGCGGCGCAGGCGGAGGCGGTGGTGGACGAGGCGCGCGCGGCGCTGGCCGCGCCCCGCGAGGCGCTGGCCGCCGCCGGCAAGGCCGTCGCCACGGCACGCGCCGCCGACCAGGAGTCGCAGCGGACGGTGGCCGCCCTGCAGGCACGGTGCGAGGCGCTGGAGATGAGCCTCGCGGGCGGCGCCGACGGAGCCGCCACGCTGCTCGGCGCCGGCCTGCCCGGAGTGCTCGGCCCGATCGCGGCCCTGCTGACGGTCGAGTCCGGGGCGGAGACGGCACTCGCGGCGGTGCTCGCGGTCGACGGTGTGGCGGTGGCCTCGCTGACGGCGGCAGTGACCGCGGTCGAGCATCTCCGCGACTGCGGCGGCGGCCGCTCGGCCCTCCTCATCGCGGCCGATGTGGAGGGAGGCACGCGGCGGACGGCGGAACCACCGGTCGCGGGCGCCGACTGGGCGGCCGACCTGGTGAGCGCGCCCGAGGGACTCCGCCCGTCGATCGAGGCCCTCCTGGCGGACGTGGTCGTCGTCCCCGACCTGCTCACGGCCCGCAAGGTCGTGGACCTGAGGCCCGAGCTGAGGGCGGTCACCCGGGCCGGTGACGTGCTCGGCGCGCATGCGGCACGCGGCGGCTCGGCCGGCGAGACCTCGGCACTGCAGATGCGCCGCGCGCTGGACGAGGCGGCGGCCGAGCTGGCCGCGGCGCGGGCGGCCGCCGATGGGCACGCGGAGGCGCTGGCCGAGGCCGTGGCAGCGGAGGAGGAGTGCCGGCTCGCGGTCGAGGCGGCCCAGGCCGGGGTGGCCGAGGCGAGCAGCGGTGTGAGCGCCGCCCAGAACGGCGTCAACAGCGCCCAGAGCGGGCTGAACGCCGCCCAGGCCGTGCTCGACGGCCTGCGCGGCAGGCAGCGGGACGCGGACAGGAAGGCGGCCGACGCGGCCAAGCATCTCGCCCGCCTGGAGGCCGCCGTCAAGGCCGCGCAGGACGAGGCCGCCCGGCTGGCCAGGGCCGTACGGGACGCCGAGGAGGCGGGGGAGGCGGCTCAGGCGGGCGTCGTGGAGCTGGAGGAGCGGCTCGCCGAGGAGGAGTACGCGGCCGAGCTGGAGGTCGAGCCGACCACCGACGTGAGGGACGAGCTGGCCGCGACCTGCGGGGTCGCCCGACAGGCCGAGATGGAGGCCAGGCTCACCGTACGCACCGCCGAGGAACGGGTCAGGGGCATCGCCGGCCGCGCGGAAGGGCTGCTGCGCGCCGCCCGGCGGGAGCGTGAGGAGCGTGCCAACGCGGCGGCCGAGCGGGCGCGCCGCCGGGCGCAGGCCCGGACCGCCGCCGCCGTGGTCGAGGGCGCCCGGACCGCGCTGCTGGCTCTGGAGAACTCCCTGGTTGCGGCGGCCGGAGAGCGCGACGATGCGGAGCGGGCGCGCGGAGAGATCGACGCCGAGCTCAAGGCGGTGCGGCTGCGCGTGCGCGAGCTCGGCGCCGAGCTGGACTCCCTGGTCAACCGGGTGCACGGCAGCGAGATGGCCAGGACGGAGCGGCGGCTGCGGCTGGAGCAGATGGAGCAGCGGGCGATGGAGGAGTTCGGCCTCGAGGTAGAACCGCTGCTCGCCGAATACGGACCGGATGTCCCGGTGCCGGGCGAGCCGCCGGTGCCGTACGTCCGTGCGGAGCAGGAGAAGCGGGCCAGGACGGCCGAGCGGCAGATGGCCCAGCTCGGCAAGGTCAACCCGCTCGCGCTGGAGGAGTTCGCCGCGCTGGAGGAACGGCACGCGTTCCTCACCTCCCAGCTGGAGGACCTCAAGAAGACCCGTAAGGATCTCCTGCTCGTCGTGAAGGAGGTCGACGAGCGGGTCGAGCAGGTGTTCGCCGCGGCCTACGAGGACGTGGCGCGGGAGTTCGCGCAGATCTTCCAGCGGGTGTTCCCCGGCGGCGAGGGGCGGCTGATGCTGACCGACCCGAGCGACATGCTCACCACGGGGGTGGAGGTGGAGGCCCGGCCCCCGGGTAAGAAGGTCAAGCGGCTGTCCCTGCTGTCCGGCGGAGAGCGGTCGCTGACGGCGGTGGCCTTCCTCATCTCCATCTTCAAGGCGCGCCCGTCGCCGTTCTACGTGATGGACGAGGTCGAGGCGGCCCTTGACGACACCAACACCCAGCGCCTGCTGACCCTTTTCGAGGAGCTGCGGCAGAGCTCCCAGCTCATCGTGATCACGCACCAGAAACGCACGATGGAGATCGCCGACGCGTTGTACGGCGTGTCGATGCGGGGTGACGGCGTCACCCAGGTCGTGAGCCAGCGGCTGCGAGACTGATCGGCTCCCGCCGTGCGGTGGCGCATCCGGTGCGGACGCGGCGAGGCACGCTGGGTGCGATGACGAGAGCATGGCGGCTCGTCTGGGAAACTGCATGGTGTGGACGCATACGTAGGCATAATCGTGATGGTGATCTCCATCGCCGTCCTGGCGGTGGGGAGCGTGTTCCTGCTGCTCCGGCCCAAGGGCAAGGGACTCCCGCCCGTGGAGGCGCCGCCGGAGCCGCCCGCGCCCACGCTTGAGGAACCCGCCAAGGCGGGCCTGGGCGAAGCGGAGGGCGGCGCGACGACGACGCTGCCTCCTCCGCCGGTCGCTCCGGTCGAGGAGCTGCTCAAGGCTCCGGAGATCGAGATCCCGCTGCCGTCCGCGGGCCGGATGGTACGGCTGCGCAGCAGGTTGGCCCGATCCCAGAACGTGCTCGGCCGCGGTCTGCTCGAACTGCTGTCCCGGGACCGTCTCGACGACGATGTGTGGGACGAGATCGAGGAGACGCTGATCACCGCCGACATCGGCGTGTCCACCACCCGCGCGATGGTGGAGGACCTGCGTACGAAGGTCAAGGTGCTCGGCACGCGCAGCCCCGACGAGGTGCGCAAGCTGCTCAGGGAGGAGCTGCTCACCCAGGTCTCGCCGGATCTCGACCGGGCCCTGCGTACGGAGGCTCACGGCGAGCGCCCGGCGGTCGTCCTCGTGGTGGGCGTCAACGGCACCGGCAAGACCACCACGTCGGGCAAGCTGGCCCGGGTGCTGGTCGGCGACGGCAAGAAGGTCGTGCTCGGCGCGGCCGACACGTTCCGGGCGGCCGCGACCGACCAGCTCCAGACGTGGGGCGACCGGGTCGGCGCCGCGACCGTGCGCGGTCCCGAGGGCGGCGACCCCGCGTCCGTGGCGTTCGACGCGGTGGCCAAGGGCATCGAGGACAAGGTGGACACCGTCATCATCGACACGGCCGGTCGCCTGCACACGAAGACCGGGCTGATGGACGAGCTGGGCAAGGTCAAGCGGGTCATCGAGAAGAAGGCCACGGTCGACGAGGTGCTGCTGGTCCTCGACGCGACCACCGGGCAGAACGGCATGCGCCAGGCCCAGGTGTTCGCCGAGGTGGTCAACGTGACCGGTATCGCCCTGACCAAGCTGGACGGCACCGCCAAGGGCGGCATCGTCATCTCGGTGCAGCGTGAGCTCGGTGTCCCGGTCAAGCTGGTCGGCCTGGGCGAGGGCCCCGACGACCTGGCTCCCTTCGATCCGGAGGTGTTCGTCGACGCCATCCTGGGAGACTGACCGCCAGGTTTGTCCAAATCCGGACATTTGTGTGTCAGGGCTTGTTACTAGATCGAGTTCGTGTTGGGATTTCTCTCGTTTGTCGGATGATCGGGAGAGGTCAGCATGAAGAAGGTCATCGTCCACAAGCCTGGAACGGTCAAGCTCTCCGCCGCGGCGAGCCCGCGACATTGCAGTTGACCCGCGACGAAGCCGGCGCCCGGCAGGATCGGAACCCGTCCGGGGCACCGGCTTCGTTCTCATTCGGGGCTCATCGGAGCCTCACACGAGGCCGGTCGCGGGAGCTGGGAGGAAGAGAGCTGGTACGCCATCTGTGGATCAGAGGGCCACGCCTGACCGGAGAGGCCGTGCCAGGGGAGCACCTGCTGGTCGACGCCCACCGGCGGCGGTGCGGGCCGTACACCGCGGCCGGTGCCGTACTGAACGCGCTGGTGCCCGGCGCACTGGAGCGCCGTCCCCATCTGGTGGCCGCGCACGACATCGAGATCCGCTCCGCCGCGCCCGATCTGTGCCATCTGGTCCCCGCCAGGCGGCGGTCGATCGCCGCCGGCCTGCCCCGGCCGCAGCGCATCCTGGTTCCCGCGCCGCGCCGCACCCTGCGGATCGCCAACGGGCTGGCCGAGTTCCTCCGCGACCACCTGCGTGATCGTGGATCGGCCGGGCCGCGCGCGCTCGTCGTGGAGCAGGCCGACGAGGCCGACCACACCGACCGCGAGTTCCTCATCGTCCTGCTGCGCCGCCTGGACCCCGCCCTGCTCACGCTCGTGGTCTGCGCGGCCGAGCCCGAGTCCGATCTGGCCGCCGCGCTGGAACGTTACGCCGAGCCGCTGCGACCGCGTGAACAGGACGGACCGCCTGGCGTGCCCGGCCAGGACTACGTTGAGCTGGACGGCAGCTGCGACGCGCCCGCCGTGCGTGAGCCGTACGAGCGGATGTCCCCCGGGGAGCGGGCACGGCGGCACCGGGAACGTTCCGACGCGCTGACCGCGACCGGGCGGGTGGCGCCCCGGCTGGGGGCGATCCCCTACCACCTGGAGCGCTGTCACCGGGAACACGGGGGAGACCCGCGGGAGTTGATCGACGCGTTCGCTTTCGCGGTGGAGCACTGCCTGGCCGAGGGCTTCCACCACGCGGCGGCCGAGCTGGGCGAGCGGGCTCTGCGCGTCATCGAGCGGGAGCCCGACCCCGAGGCGTGGTGGCGCATCCTGCACAGCACGGCATCCGCGCTGGGGGCCACCGAGCGGGAGGAGGCGGCCCGGGCGCTGTTCGACCTGGCCCGCAGGGAGATCGCCGACCCCGTGGAGCGTGCCACGGCGGCCTACGCCACGGCGATGCTGCTGGTACGTCACCATGATCTCGGCCGGCGGGACACCGACGAGGCGCTGGCCTGGATCAACGAGGCGGTGGCGCTCACCTCGCTGCTGCCGGACCGGCGGCTGCGCGCGTTCCACCTGGGCTTCGATCTGAACGGCAAGGCCCTGGTGGAGAGCCGCCGCGGCCGGCTCACGGAGGCGTACCGGCTCGTCCAGGAGGCCATCGAACTGGCCGACCGCGATCTGGCACCCGGCGAGCATCCGATCCACCGGCTGGTCCTGCTGGCCAACCGAGCCCAGCTGACCGCGATGCTCGGCCGCCCGGAGGAGGCGCTGCCCGACCTGACGGCGGCGATCGAGGCCGATCCGGAATATCCCGACTACTACCTCGACCGCGGCAACCTGCTCTTCCGTCTGGGCAGGCACGACGAGGCCCTCGCCGACTACGAGGCCGCGATGCGGCTGAGCCCGCCCTTCCCGGAGCCGTACTACAACCGCGCGGAGATCCGGTTCGCCGCCGGAGACCACGAGGGGGCGCTGGCCGACCTGGACCACGCGCTGGAGCTCGACCCCGAGTTCGTGGTCGCCTACGTCAACCGGGCCGGCCTGCTGGCGGCCGCCGGGCGGTACGGCGAAGCCCGGACCGACGCGGAGCGAGGCCTGGCGCTGGACCCGGGCAACGCCCACCTGCTGTGCGTGCTGGGGCAGGTCGAGGCGGCGGAGGGCAGACACGCCGAGGCGCGCAGGGCGCTCGACGCGGCGTTGGACCGCGACCCCCGGCTCACGGCGGCCTGGGTCACCCGGGGCGCACTCGCCTTCGAGAGCGGAGATCCCGAAGGCGCCGTGGCCGACCTGACCCATGCGGTGGAGCTGGGTGAGGACGCCACGCCGCCGTGCGCCATGCTGCTCACCGCGTTGTTCAACCGGGGGATCGCGCTGCGGGCCCTGGGCAGGCGGGAGGAGGCCAGGGACGACCTGCTCCGGGCGCTGGAACTGGCCCCGGACGACGTGGACGTACGGCGCGCGCTCGATGAGGGGGAGGGGGTGCGGGCGACCACGCGATGACGTCTCAGGACGTGAGGAACTCCCGGAGGACGGCGAGGTGGGGGTCGATGTCGATGCCCGCCTCGGCGAGCCACCGAGGGTCGCCGTAGGTGTCCCGGTAGCGCTCGCCGCCGTCGCAGATCAGCGTGACCACGCTGCCGTGCTCGCCCTTCTCCCGCATCTCCTTGATGATCTGTACGGCCGCCGCGATGTTCGTGCCGGTCGAGCCGCCGACGTCGCGGCGGGTGACCTCCCTGACCCAGTGCATGGCGGCGATCGACAGCGCGTCGGGCACCCGGGTCATCCGGTCGATGACCGTGGGCAGGAACGACGGCTCCACCCGCGGCCGCCCGATGCCCTCGATCCGGGAGCCGTCTCCGGGCTGTTCGCCGCCGGAGATCCAGGACGGATAGAACGCCGATTCCTCGGGGTCGGCCACGCACAGCCGGGTCTGGTGGCGGCGGTAGCGGATGTAGCGGCCGATCGTCGCGGAGGTGCCGCCGGTGCCGGCGCTCACCACTATCCACGCCGGCTCCGGATGCCGTTCGAGGGTCATCTGCTCGAAGATGCTCTCGGCGATGTTGTTGTTGCCCCGCCAGTCGGTGGCCCGCTCGGCGTAGGTGAACTGGTCCATGTAGTGTCCGCCCGTCTCGGCGGCCAGGCGGTGCGACTCCGCGTAGATCGCGCCGGGGTCGGCCACGAGATGGCACTTTCCCCCGTAGAACTCGATGATCTCCCGCTTCTCCGGGGACGTGGTCGCCGGGATCACCGCGATGAACGGCAGGCCGAGCAGTCGGGCGAAGTAGGCCTCGCTGACCGCCGTGGAGCCGCTGGACGCCTCGATGATCGTCGTTTGCGGACCGATCCAGCCGTTGGCCAGGCCGTACAGGAAGAGGGATCGGGCGAGTCGGTGCTTGAGTGAACCGGTCGGGTGGACCGACTCGTCTTTCAAGTAGAGGTCGATCCCCCAGTGCGCAGGGAGCGGGAAGACATGCAGGTGGGTGTCGCAACTACGGTTGGCGTCGGCCTCCACGGCCTGGATGGCCTCGATCACCCAGGCGCGGGTCACTGGATCATGCCGGTCCACGTATTCCATGGCGGTCACTTTACTGGCGTGACGTCTGCCACACTTTACTCCGGATTGAGTCGTTGGTGTTATGATAATGAGACTTGTCCGGTTATTGCGTGACCTGACCGCGGTGTGTCAATGCCGCCGGCATTCCGAATCATCAGGGATCACGATTAACGCTCTGCTTACGGTTCACTCGCGACGATGTCGTGGGGGCGTGCCGTCGGCATGACCCAGGTAATGGACGTACATGCTCGCATGGGATCCTGCCGGACGGGTAGCGGGGGAGAAGTCCTGTAGGGGGGATGATGATGTTGACGGACGAGCAGCGACAGGCATGGTTCGAGCGCGAGGTCGTGCCGGTGACCGGCCAGCTCTACGCGTCGGCCATGCGACTCACCCGGAATCCCGCCGATGCGGAGGACCTGGTCCAGGAGACCGTGGCCAAGGCGTACACGTCCTATCACCAGTTCCGTGAGGGCACCAATCTCAAGGCCTGGCTGCACCGGATCCTGACGAACAACTTCATCAACGACTACCGCAAGAAGCAGCGGTCGCCCAAGCTCTCGGCCGCCGAGGAGATCGAGGACTGGCAGCTCGCCGCGGCCGAGTCCCACACGTCGACCGGCCTGCGCTCCGCCGAGGTCGAGGCCCTCGACCAGCTGCCCGACACCGTCGTGATGGACGCTCTGCGCGCGCTGCCCGAGGAGTTCCGGGTGGCGGTCTACTTGGCGGACGTCGAGGGCTTCGCCTACAAGGAGATCGCGGCCCGCATGGGCACCCCCATCGGCACGGTCATGTCCCGGCTGCACCGCGGCAGGCGTCAGCTGCGCGGCATGCTGGAGGGCTACGCCCGGGAGGAGGGCGTCGTACGCCTTCCGGAACCCTGCGCGGCCTGACCCTCCCGTTCCGCCCCTGCCCGCCGCCCGCCCCCGCCTCCGATCTCGCCGCCTGTGCCGGCCTCGTGCCGCTCAGCCGGCGGCGATGAGCGCGATCGAGCCCAGTGCGAAGCCGACTCCGGTGATCTGCACCGGGCTCAGCCGCTCGCCGAGCACGTACCGCGCCAGCAGCAGCGTGCTCGCCGGGTAGAGCGAGGCGAGCACCGCGACCAGGCTGAGCATGCCGCGCTGGACGGCGAGGAGATAGAGCACGTTCGCCGCCATGTCGAGGACCCCGGCGGCGATCGTCACGGGCAAACTGCCCGGCATCGGCCGCAGGCTCCTGCGCGCGGCGAGCGCCACCAGCGCGACCAGAGTCACCGACGCCGTCCTCGCCGCGAGAAGCGGCCAGCCGCCCGCGTCGGCCGGCGCGATTTTGATCAGGACGAAGAAGGCGCCGAAGCCCGCACCGGCGGCGAGCGCGGCCAGCACCGGGCCGATCTTGAAAGTCGAGGCCCGGCCGTTCGGCTCCCGGCTGACGAGCACGACGGCGAACAGGCCGAGCGCGATGCCGACGAGCGCGGCCACGGGAGGCCGATCACCGGCGACCAGGCCGAAGACCACCGGCAGCGCCATCGAGGCGGCCGCGGTGGTCGGCGCCACCACCGACATCATCCCCGCTGCCAGCGCCCGGTAGAACAGCACGATGGCCGCGCCGCCGATCACACCGGCGGCCGCCCCCCACAGCAGTGCCGGTGTGCTCGGCGAGCCGGACAGGAAGGGGATCAGCGCCACGATCAGCGCCAGCCCTCCGAGCTGCGACAGCACGACGACGGCCAGCACCCGCGAGCGTCTGGTGGCCAGACCGCCGAAGAAGTCGGCGGTACCGAAGATCACCGCACTCGCGGTAGCGAGCGCCACCACTGTCACGAACAACCCCCACAAAACGGTCATTGACGGTGCGACGAAGTGTAATGGCTGATCGTTTTCCTGCGGGAACGCCCTGGGGTGGGGGTGGTGCCCGGAAGCGTGACGTGGTCCGTACGAACTCCGCTTGATGACTCGCCGGTTCACCCGCATGATTACGCTATGCGGTCTCAATATCACTGATCGGAGTCATCTGCTTCGGTTCAACGTTGGGTACATACCTTTTGGGGTGGATCGCACGGGCAGGGGGATGCGTGACGGTGAGCGAGTCGGACGCCGCCATCGGGAAGCTCCACGCGGAGCTCGCCGCACTCGGTGTCCACGAGGCGTACGAGATCGGTGACGGCGTGACGCTCTCGGTGTGGATCGGCCTGGTCGTGAGCTGCCGCGACGGGTTTTACCTTTGGCGGGAGGGATCCGTGAAACGCCGCCATCCGGGTACGGATCCCGGTGGATGCGCCATCCGGGTGGCCCGCCGATACGCCGAGCTGAAGTCGGACGTGCCGCCCTGGTGGGAGGAGCTGGCCAAGGTTCTGCGGGGGGATTCGGCCGAGGAGTATCCCTAGGATCCCAGGCGTCCGCACCCCCGCCCGCTCCGCGTCGAAACGCCGAGCGGGAGAAGGGGGGTCTCATGCGGGTCGGGCCGGTTCTGCTGTCGTTGCTGCTGCTCGCCGGGTGCGGCCAGCTCGCCGGATGCGGCCGGGGCGCGGAACGTACCAGGGACGACGGAGCCGCCCCGCGTATCGTTCCCATGCGCGCACCGGTCTCGCAGCGCTTCGGCACCCGGGCGCACTTCGACACGGGAGTGCTGCGGATGCGACTGGCCGGGGCCCAGCCACACTGGCCCGGCCCCCGCCTGCCGGTCGCCCCGCCTCCCCGCCGGGTCGACTGCGAGAGGCTCAAGTGCGTGGCGCTCACCTTCGACGACGGGCCGGGGGAGCAGACCGACAGGGTGCTCGACACGCTGGCCGCACACCGCGCCCGCGCCACGTTCTTCATGCTCGGCCAGATGATCACTGACGGCACCCGTGAATTCGTCCGCCGGATGGTCTCGGAGGGCCACGAGCTGGGCAACCACTCCTGGGATCACCCCTCGCTCGCCGGCCTGTCGCCCGAGGCGCTCAGACGTGAGCTGAGCCGTACGCAGGACATCGTGCGCCAGGTCACCGGCGTACGGATGCACGTCATGCGCCCGCCGTACGGCGCGACCAACCATCAGGTGGCGGCGGCGACCAGGCAGGAGGGGCTGGCGCAGATCCTGTGGGCCGTCGACACGCTCGACTGGCGTGACCGCAACGCCGGGGTCGTGGCCAAGCGATGCGGAGAGGCCAAGCCGGGCGACATCGTGCTGATGCACGACATCCACCCGACCACCGTGCAGGCGCTGCCGCACCTGCTGGACACGCTCGACCGCAAGGGCTTCACCTACGTGACGGTCTCGGAGCTGCTCGGCGCGCTCGTCCCGGGCAAGGAGTACCTCGGCCGTCCGCCCGTCGACAGGGGCCTGCAGGCCAAGGAGGCCGCCCCCGGCTCCTGACCCGATCGCCTGTCGGCACCCGGCAGTGTCCGAACAAAATGTCCCGGGACGACTGTGACAAGAAGCTGGGCAAGGTCAAATGTGCCGAGAAGCGTTACAACGATGCTCGGGGTGAGGCCGATGGTTACTGGAATCAATTCCTAGCGGCTCTCAAAGAGATCGCTAAGACCGCTGCGGATGAACTCGGGATCACGGATGCCCTTAAATGCTTTACCAAGGGTGATCTCGGAGCGTGCGGTAGCACCGCCCTCAACGTCCTGGCTTCCGTGGCCGGAGGGCTCGCCGGCAAAATCGCTGCCAAGTACGGCCTGCCGTGGAAATGGAAGAAGGCCTACGAAGTAGGCAAGAAACTGGCCAACGCGATCGGCCGAGCATACGAGAAATTCAGAGGCTGGCTGGATGCCGGAAACCGGCTCGAGCAAGCGGAACGAGGACTGTCGCTTGCTCAGAAGAGCGCTGGCAGGGCTGCCCAGGTGGCCGGTGATGCGTACGAGGCATACTTACAGAAAAAACTCGGTGGTATCCGTAACTTCAAGGAGATGGGCCGCAAGTTTGATGGAGCGTTCATTGATCAAGAAACTGGACTCGGCACATGGTACGAGACCAAGTCTGGAGACTTCTGGGAAAAGATGATGAAAAACTCCAAGATGAGATCGAAATTCTTCACAAATGAGGGTCAGAAGCTCCAGCTTGCCAGGAAACATGGCGTGGGTTACACTATTATCTCGCAAAATGCCATACCCAAAGAAGTCACCAACTGGCTGGCCGAGAAGGGTATATCGTGGCGAACTATACCATGACGATCGCTTCCGCCGGAATCGAGAGGTTTCGGTGAGCAGGTCCGTCGACATCGATTTCGTATTCGACCGGCCGGTCCGGGTTCCCGTGGCTCTCGAGGCCATGTTGGCACATGGGGTCTCGTTCTCACGGAACGGGGTGGTCTCACATCTCCTCGACGAGGATGGCATGTATGACTGGCAGGAGGTTCCTGATTCCCGGCTAGCCGACGTGATAAATAGTATGGGTGAGGCACGTTGGCGTGATGCGACTCTTGGAATAGTGGCCTTCCTTGACGATTTCCCGCACGGTGGTGACGTAATTTTCCATCCCGATCGGCTGCTGATCTCTTTTGTTGTTTCCATCAATAAGATCAGCCTCCCTGGGAATTCGAGATTCTGTGATATGGGCTGGTACCTCCGTAAGCTGGTTCCGATTTTCGAGCCACTGGGCCTGAGTGAGATCAAGACCGCCGACCTGGTCTGACCGGCTTCGGGGAAGTGTGAGTGCCATTTTCCCTCACCGGCGAATCCACCCACACCTGGCGAGGAATCTGACCCGAATCCGACGGAAATCAGGGATCAAACGCCCTCTCAGTGGGCGTTTGACCCTCAAAGATGGCGATATATGCCGTTTCTGCGACGCCTCTGCAGCCGCGGAGCAGATGCGCCAGAACAGGTATGTGTCGCCCGTGTCGAAAGAGACTTGCACGAGCGGGTTATGTGCATGTTCTTCCGTTTGACTCCAAAATGCCCGCTATGCGTGCTATATGGCGCCTGATCCCGACGCCCCAACTGTCTGACCTGACCTCCGCGCGTCTGTGCACGGGCCCGCCGCGGCGGTACGCCACGGTCATGACCCAATCCCGCAAGACGAGAAGATTGAACCAGAATGGTTACCTCTAACTTCTCGATTGGTGACGCTTATGAATGATGTTTCAGTTGATCCGATTGACTCGTTGAGGAGAATCGCTGCATCCCTCCACCGACTGGCTTGGCCGGCGGCCGAACAAATTGCTCGGCTAGAGGATAGGCAGCTCCCAGTAGACGAGCTAGCTCTCGATCTAGAGTGGTCGATAAGTACCCTATGGGCCGCCACTGAGGCAAACCTTGTGGCTCCATCCCTAAAGGCGCAAATCTTTCAGATAGATCGTCTATTGGACGATGTCAGTGGCGCTGAGAATGCGATGATATGGACGAGTGACGCCCTACGTAATCATGCTGTTTGGGTCAATGTTCGAAGAATGGCACGCCGAGCACTCGCTGAACTCGCCGCCATACCTGGCCTTGACATGTCGACCTTGGATAATGACTGATATGTAGCGTCGGTGTGGGGATAAGGGTGCTAATGCCTTCGTCCATAACGCCAACTCGGACTGGCGATGGATGTGCGAATTATATACAAAGGGGGGAAAGATGGCATCTTATGTCGATCGACAAAAAAGACGAGCCGGGTGGGCAGGTGCCACAGGCGGTACCGCATCGTCTGCGGCTCGGCCTCGACCGGCTCGGCGTCGTCGTACAGGCCGAGCAGCGGGGGCCAGACGTTCAGGCCGGCGGCGATGTCGCGCCGAGCGCGATCGCCACCGCGAGCTGGATCAGCACCACACCTCGGTCCCGCAGCGGACCGGCTCCCATCTGGGCGAAGACCGCCCTGAGTTCCTTGGAAAGGCCACTCTGATCAGCGCACTTGCGCAGTGAGACGGCCCCTGTGTTGCTGAGGAGTACCTCGGCCATCCGACTTCGGCAGGGGCCTGCAGGTCAAGGAGGCCGCCTCCGGCTCCTGACCTTCCCCGGGCTTACCTTGACGGTGTTCGTGGCGGAAGTGAGGGTTTCCGATGGGCCGGTGACTGTTGCTGGGTCCGCGGCCGCGGCCGCGGCGGCGGAGCCCGAGCGCAGTGTGGAGGGGTGGCCGGTGCCCGGCCTCACGTCGGCGGCCAAGTGCGTGGAGGACACGCAGCCTGCCGCCAGGCGATAGTGAAGGAAGAGTTATGGGTGCAGATTCGTCGAGGACATGTGAAAGATGACGTGGCATCTACTTGAGTTCGAGAAGGAGGGGAGCGGCTTGAAGGCGGACTTCTCTCTACCCGCAGTGGTCGACGACGAACTTGTAAAGTCCCTGGTAGGTGATCATCCAAATCTGAAATACGATGTATTTCCGCTGGGTCGGAGTGCCCTCTCTCATCTGCTGCAAGTATTTCCCGTCGAAGTAAATGAGAAGAGTTCTGATTATTTCCTTGAATATGGCTTTTCTGAATAGTTGTATGCGGGTCCGGGTTCTTTGGCAATCGAGTCGGTGGAGATGCTTGTGACATTTAACGCTGAGGTTGCGCAGGCTCGGCTGACCGTGCTTGTGGATCAGCCGGCTACCGGCATGGGTCGCGCTCTCGACATGGGTATCGTGGAATTCGGCGATCCGGTTAACGGTCTGGGCACCAGATCGGGTAGTGCCTTCGCCCTGCACATTAATTGCCCATTTCGTCTGCTACTGGAGGGGCGAGTCCTGGTCGGGTCGGAAGATGTGAAGTGGCTGGCGAAAGATGCCATGCGTGGCTTCGCGGAAGACGATGAACGCTCGGTTTACGACACACGGGCGGAGGGCATCGACGATTTCTTTTCTACCTCTCGTCCGAAAGTTCGCAAGGTGAACGTGTCATCGATCGGCGACGTACGGCTGGAGCTCGAGGGGGGGCTGGTCGTGGAGCTGTTTGCGATGAGTTCTCAGAGTTCGGAGGCATGGCGCTTCGTTCAGAGATATGGAGAACACTATACGTTTCCCGTGGATCAGTGAGACTTTTCCGCATCGACGTCGACGAGTAAGGATTCAGTTTAGGCGCGTTATTGACGTCACTCGACTTTTGCTCTTTTGAGCTGATGGTCATGCGGCATCTCACCGGGCTGGATGATCTCCACCGGTGAAAGCACGTTCGACCTCGTGACCCGGCCCTTGGGCGTCCACGTCGGCGGACAGCCGGTGCACCTGTGATGGCCGATCGCCTTCAGTACGGCTTGACCGGTTGGCTGTGCCGTACCCGAGGCGCTGAGGGAGTCAGAAACGGCGGGGTCACGCAGATGGGCTCAGGCGTAGTCGAACACGCCGCAGCCGATGCGGCGGCCCGCGTCGCCGGTCTTGAGCGTGGTGGCGTCCGGCCCGGTGGTGCCGGTGGAGTCCTTCGGGTGGCTGTACCGGTCGGGGATGTGCGCGTGGTTGTCGGGCAACTCGTGGATGACGACCGAGCTGCCGTCCTTGTCGGCGAGTTGGTTCAGCTTGAACCGGTCCGTGACGAAGGACGCCATCGCCGTGCCGTCCGCGGTGGCCAGCAGCGAGGGGAGGTCACCCGCCATGGAGTCGTGCTTCTTGTGACCGACGTCGAGGTGCCCGCCCGCGCTGGCGAACGGCGTCCCGGTGGCCTCGTCGACGGACTCGGGGTCGCACACTCCGGTCGTGTGAATGTGCATGCCGTGGAACCCCGGGGTCAGCCCCCGGGCGTTGACCGTTACCCACAGCTTCTTGCGGTCGTAGCGCTCGATCTGGAAGGTGCCGAGCACCTTTCCGTGCACATCCTTGATCAGGGCGACCGCCGAGTCGGGCCCACGGCTCGCCGCATCGGCGGCCGGTACGGCCCCTGCCGCCGCGTTCGCGGCACCCGCTCCGGCGCCGGCGACACCGATCGTGCCCGTGATACCGAGGGCACCGGTGACGAGGAGGGCGCTGACGGCCGAGGTGATATGGGTCTTACCGAGCATGAAAGGCTCCTCCGGATGCGTTCTCTCTGCGCACAGGAGAGCACCGGCCGCGCCACCCCGGGACCGGGAAACGCCGATCATGGGAGGCCGTTTGCCCCGGCCTTGCCGTACGAGAAGGAGCCCTCGGGGCTCGCCCCGCTCAGCCGCCCGCGCGCTTGGCGCGGGCCGCGGCCCGGCCCCGGCTGGCCGAGTCGAGCACGGCCTTGCGGATGCGCACGGTCTCCGGAGTGATCTCCACGCACTCGTCGTCGCGGATGAACTCCAGCGCCTGCTCCAGCGACAGGACGCGCGGCGGGACCAGCTTCTCCGTCTCCTCAGCCGTGGACGAGCGCATGTTCGTGAGCTTCTTCTCCTTGGTGATGTTCACGTCCATGTCGTCGGAGCGCGAGTTCTCACCGATGATCATGCCCTCGTAGACCTCGGTGCCCGGGGAGACGAACAGCGTGCCGCGCTCCTGCAGGTTCAGCATCGCGAACGCGGTCACCTGCCCGGAGCGGTCGGCCACCAGTGAGCCGTTGTTGCGGGTGCGCAACTCGCCGAACCACGGCTCGTAACCCTCGAACACGTGGTGTACCAGGCCGGTGCCCCGGGTCTCGGTGAGGAACTCCGTACGGAAACCGATCAGGCCGCGGGCCGGGACCAGGAACTCCATCCGGATCCAGCCGGTGCCGTGGTTGGTCATGTGCTCCATGCGGCCCTTGCGCTGCGCGAGGAGCTGGGTCACCGCGCCCAGGTAGTCCTCCGGGCAGTCGACGGTGAGCCGCTCGACCGGCTCGTGCACCTTTCCGTCGATCGTCTTGGTGACGACCCGCGGCTTGCCGACGGTCAGCTCGTAGCCCTCCCGCCGCATCTGCTCGACGAGGATGGCCAGGGCCAGCTCGCCGCGGCCCTGGACCTCCCACGCGTCCGGGCTGCCGGTCGACAGCACGCGCAGCGACACGTTGCCGACGAGTTCCTTGTCGAGGCGGTCCTTGACGAGGCGCGCGGTGACCTTCGAACCCTTCGCCTTCCCGACGAGCGGGCTGGTGTTGGTCCCGATGGTCATGGAGATCGCCGGCTCGTCCACGGTGATCAGCGGCAGCGGGCGGGGGTCGTCGGGGTCGGCGAGCGTCTCACCGATCATGATCTCCGGGATGCCCGCGATGGCGATGATGTCGCCGGGCCCGGCCTCCGTCGCCGGCTTGCGCTCCAGCGCCTCGGTCATGAGCAGCTCGGAGATCTTCACCCGCTGGACCGTGCCGTCCGTACGGCACCAGGCCACCTGCTGGCCCTTCTTGATCGTGCCCTGGCGGACGCGGCAGAGCGCGATCCGGCCGAGGTAGCTGGAGGCGTCCAGGTTGGTGACGTGCGCCTGCAGCGGCGCGGTCGGATCGTAGACGGGCGCCGGGATGGTCGTCGCGATCGTCTCGAACAGCGGCTCCAGATCCGGGGAGTCCGGCATTCCGCCGTCCTGCGGCCGGTTCAGCGAGGCACGCCCGGCCTTGGCGGAGGCGTAGACGATCGGGAAGTCGATCTGGTCCTCGGTCGCGTCGAGGTCGAGGAACAGCTCGTACACCTCGTCGACGACCTCGGCGATCCTGGCGTCCGGCCGGTCCACCTTGTTGATGCACAGGATCACCGGCAGCTTGGCGGCCAGGGCCTTGCGCAGCACGAACCGGGTCTGCGGCAGCGGACCCTCGGATGCGTCGACCAGCAGGACGACGCCGTCGACCATGGAGAGGCCGCGCTCGACCTCGCCGCCGAAGTCGGCGTGACCCGGGGTGTCGATGATGTTCAGCGTCATCCCGCCGTGCCTGACGGCCGTGTTCTTGGCGAGAATGGTGATGCCCTTCTCGCGTTCCAGGTCGCCGGAGTCCATCACCCGCTCGTCGACGTCCTGGTTGGCGCGGAACGCCCCGGACTGCCACAGCATGGCGTCCACCATCGTGGTCTTGCCGTGGTCGACGTGCGCGATGATCGCGATGTTCCGAAGGTCGTCGCGGCTCTGCAAAGGCATGTCGAGTCTCACTCTGGGTTCGTCGGGGTGTCCGTCCGCGTCTCAACTCAACTGCGGGCGAGACGCGCTGTGGCCGCGGAAACAGGCACGGCCTACCGATTTTAGTTGATCCCTCGGCATGCGCCGAACCGGGAAGCGCAGGACGGGACCAGGAAGCGCGGGACCGGAGTCCGGCGGGTGCCTTCCGACGCGGTGCTCGGGCGCGAATATGGTCGTGACCATGGGTCTGGCTCCTGCCTTCGGGGCGATGCTGCGCACGGCGGACGGCGTGCGCCTCGACGCTGCGCACACGCCGAACGGTTCACTCGATCTCGGCATCGTGGTCGCGCACGGGTTCACCGGCTCCTGGCGGGAACGTCCCACCCGGCGCATCGCGCACGTCCTGTCCCGCTTCGGCGGGGTCGTGGCGTTCGACTTCCGGGGGCACGGCCGTTCGTCCGGCCGGTCCACCGTCGGCGATCTCGAGGTCCTCGACCTCGACGCGGCGGTGAAGCACGCCCGCTCGATCGGCTATCGGCGCGTCGCCACCGTCGGCTTCTCGATGGGCGCCGCGGTGGCCGTACGGCAGGCCGCACTGCATCCCGGGGTGGACGCCGTCGCCTCGGTCAGCGGCCCGGGCTGGTGGTACTACCGGGGCACCCGGCCGATGCGTCAGGTCCACTGGGCGATCGAGCACTGGCATGGGCGGCTGGCGGCCCGAGCGGTCAAGCGGACGAGGATCGCCACCGGTGGTTGGGACCCCATCCCGCTTCCGCCGTACGAGGCCGTGTCGCTGATCTCCCCGACGCCGCTGCTGGTCGTGCACGGCGACGCCGACCCGTTCTTCCCCCTCGAGCACGCCTATCGGCTCTACGACAACGCCAAGGAGCCCAGGGAGCTGTGGATCGAGCCGGGGTACGGCCATGCCGAGGCGGCGGCCACCCCCGAACTGATCCGGAAGATTGCCGGGTGGATCGCGCGAACTATTTCCGGTTAGGGCTCGTCTATTAGGAATGTGGGCAACTCCATGAGGGGTTTCGCACCGCCGATATGGGGATCGGCGCACACCGTTCAGGTGGGTCGAACGGTGTGGGCCCAGCGTCGCGGGGGCGCGCTGGGCGGGGCTCCGGTCCCGTACGGCTCGCCGCCTCGCCGTACGGGACCGGGAGGTTCACGACCTGAGCGATGCCTCAGCCGAGGCGGGCGATGGACTTGTGCTCCAGGTAGGCGGACAGGCCCTCGGGGCCGAGTTCGCGGCCGATCCCGCTGGCCTTGAATCCCCCGAAGGGCGCGTTCGGGTCCATGGTGTTCATCATGTTGACTCCGTACGTCCCGGTGCGGACCTGGCGGGCGACCGCCACGCCGTGATCGGGGTCGGCCGTCCACACCGAGCCGGACAGGCCGTAGTCGCTGTCGTTGGCGATCCGGATCGCGTCGGCCTCGTCCTGGTAGGGGATCACGGTCAGGACCGGGCCGAAGATCTCCTCTCTGGCGATGCGCATGTCGTTGGTGGCGTCGGCGAACACGGTCGGCGCGACGTACCAGCCCCGGTCGAACGGCCGGTCGAGGCCACCGACGACCGGCTTGGCGCCCTCCTCGATCCCGGCCCTGATGTAGCCTTCGACGCGCTCCCGCTGCCGCTCGGCCACCAGCGGGCCGATGCCGGTGGCGGGGTCGCCGGGGTCGCCGACCCGCTGGCCCGCCACCATGTCGGCGATCGCCTGGACCACCTCGTCGTACCGTTGCCGTGAGGCGAGGATCCGGGTCTGGGCGACGCACGCCTGTCCGTTGTTGAGCAGCGAGGCCATGGACAGGAAGCCCATGGCGGACGGCAGATCGCAGTCGTCCAGGATGATGGCGGCCGACTTGCCGCCCAGTTCGAGCGTGCACCGCTTGAGCCGCTCTCCGCAGATCCCCGCGATGCGGCGGCCCGCCGCCGTGGAGCCGGTGAACGCGACCTTGTCGACGCCCGGGTGGGCGACCAGGTGCTCGCCGGTCTCGCGGCCGGCCGCGACGATGTTGACGACGCCGGCCGGGATCCCCGCTTCCCGGATCATCTCGGCGAGCAGATAGGAGTCGAGCGGCGTCTCGGGAGCCGGCTTGATCACGACGGTGCAGCCCGCGACGAGCGCCGGAGCGAGCTTGGCCATGATGACGAACTGCGGGACGTTCCACGGCACGATCGCCGCGACCACGCCGACCGGCTCGCGCCGTACGATCACCGGCCCGAACAGGCCGGGACGTTCCTCCTCGACCGGGAAGGTCCGGCCGAGCTCCGCGAAGTAGCGCAGCATGCCGAGCGGCTGCGGGGCCTGCGCGAGCTGGGAGAACGTGATCGGACAGCCCATCTCCAGGGTGATGGTCTCGGCCATCTCGCCCTGGCGGGACTCGTAGATGTCGGCCAGCCTGCCGACCACGGCGGCGCGCTCGGCCATGGTCATCCGGGGCCACGGCCCGTTGTCGAACGCGTCCCTGGCCGCGGCGACCGCCCGGTCCATGTCCGCCGGCGTGCCGTCGGGCACGCGGGCAACCACCTCTTCCGTATGCGGGGAGACGACCTCGATCGTTCCGGTGCCCGCCGGGGCCACCCAGTCGCCCCCGATGAAAAGTGTGTCGTGCTGCAGCATGTCCTGTGCCTCCTGATCGGGGCCTCCTGATGGGCGCGCCTGCCCGCGCACACGCATCGACCGAATCACGTTCCACGCGACCGTCGCAAGGGCGTCCGGGTGAGCGGGAGCGCGAGGACGGGAGCCACTCATGTCTCCCCGGTCGCGATCGATCCGACGGGAGCGGTCAGGACACGGGAAGGCATCCTGTCGTTTTCGAGTCGGCCGCTGAGGTGCGCGTCAAGCCCGGGAAAAGTGTGAGATAAGTTGCCATTGATGGATGGGTTTCTCCTGTTCCGGTCGCATAGGTGAAGATCGTCTCCTATAGTTTCGGTCCGGATCTGAGTGGAGGGTCGCGTGCGGTCGAGACGCCGGGTCGGGTTGGCGGTGATGGCAATCGCGAGCCTGGGCGTGCTCATCGGGTTTCCGGAGGCGGGGGCCGAGCCGGACCAGCAGACCAAGATCCGCAACCTGACCAGGGAGGCCGCGGCCGTCGCCAAGGCGTACCGGGGAGAGATCATCAGCCTGGACGACGCGAAGATCGCGGTTCAGAAGGCGTCCAGGAAGGTCAAGACCCTCAAGGCGCGGCTGCGCGCCGCCCAGCGGGAGGTGGCCGCGATGGCCCAGACCAGTTATATGGGCGGCGGCTATGACGGGACGTCGATTTTCAGCGGCGCGGGTGATCTGACCTCCATTTCGACGATGACCTACCTGTCCCGGGCGAAGACCGAGCGGCTGAACAGCGTCAAAACGCTGCTCAGCCAGCAGAAGAAGGCGGCGCGCGAGGCCGACGCCGAGATCGACAAGCTGCAGAAGCACATCAGGGAGCTCAAGTCGAGGCAGCGCGAGATCGAGCGGATGCTGGCCAGGTACGGCTTCCAGCAGCCGGGGCCCACGACCGGCCTCACCCAGCGAATGATCACCGTACGAGACGCGATCCTGCGGGAGTTCCCGATGCCGTCCGGCTACGGCTGCCTGCGCGGCGGCGACGCGGGCGACCACGGCAAGGGGCGGGCCTGCGACTTCATGATGAGCGGCGGCGGCCGCATGCCGGACGCGGTCGGCAAGGCGCGCGGCGACGCCCTGGCGCAGTGGTGCATCGACAATGCCCGGAAGTACGGGATCATGTACATCATCTGGCAGCAGAAGTTCTACGACATGCGCACCGGCGCCGGCTGGCGGATGATGTCAGACCGCGGCGGGATCACCGCCAATCACTACGACCACGTTCACGTCTCGGTGCTCTGAGCCTTTTCCGCACTCTGAGCCTCGGTGCTCTGGCTCGAGATCAGGTCTTTCAGCCAGTAATAGGACGCCTTGGGCGTGCGCTTCTGGGTTTCGAAGTCGACGTGCACCAGGCCGAAACGCTGGTGATAGCCCTCCGCCCATTCGAAGTTGTCCAGCAGTGACCAGACGAAGTAGCCCCGGACGTCCACGCCCTCGGCCGCGCGTACGGCCGCGATGTGGCCGTCCAGGTAGGCGATCCGCTCCTGGTCGTCGATTCCGTCGTAAGAGCAGCCGTTCTCGGTGATGTAGATCGGCGGAAGCGCCGGGCCGTACGTCGCCTTGAGCGACTCCAGCAGCTCGCGCAGCCCGTCCGGGACGACCGGCCAGCCGAACGCGGTCGTCGGATAATCGGTGATGGCGGCGAACTCGAACGGCAGGCCGCCGGATCCCGGTGCCGGCTCACCGGGCCGGGTGATCCGGGTCGGGTTGTAGTAGTTGATCCCCAGGCCGTCGAGCGGCTGGGCGATGATCTCCAGGTCGCCCGTACGGACGAAGTCGAGCTCGGGCCTGCCGTACGCCGAGAGGTCGGGATAGGCGCCGGTGAGGATCGGGTCGTTGAACAGCCGATTGTGCAGTGTGTCGTAGGCGTCTGCGGCGGCGAGGTCCTCGGGCGAGTCCGAGGCCGGCCACACGGGGGTGCAGTTGTTGCTGATCATCACGCGTTCCGCGCCGCCCGCCCGAAGGGCCTGTACGGCCAGGCCGTGCCCGAGCAACTGGTGGTGGGCCACCGGCAGCGCGTCGAGGAAGAGCATCCTGCCGGGCGCGTGCATGCCGAGGCCGTAGCCGTACACCATGTGCACGAACGGCTCGTTGAGCGTGATCCACGTTCTGACCCGGTCGGAGAGACGCTCGGCCACGACGGCTACGTAGTCGGCGAAATAACCGGAAATTTCGCGATTGAGCCAGCCGCCCTCGTCCTCCAGCGCCTGGGGGAGATCCCAGTGGAAGAGCGTCGGCACCGGGGTGATGCCCTTCTCACAGAGGGCGTCGACGAGACGGTCGTAGAAATCGAGTCCCGCCGGATTGGCCGGGCCCCGCCCGAATGGCAGGATTCGCGGCCAGGCGATGGAGAACCGGTAGGCGTTCAGTCCCGCCTCGGCCATGAGCGCCACGTCCTCCGGCCAGCGATGGTAGTGATCGCAGGCGACGTCGCCGGTGTGGCCGTCCCGGGTCCGGCCGGGTTCGTGGGAGAAGGTGTCCCAGATGGACGGCCCGCGGCCGTCCTCGTCGACGGCTCCCTCTATCTGGTAGGAAGCGGTGGCCGTACCCCAGAGGAACATGTCCGAGCCCTCCTATGGACGACGTGGGCCGTTAACATGAGCACACGTCATGTTAACCGTTGTGCCGGGAAGTAGGGAGACAATGTCCCAATGACGAAGGTCTCGGGCGAAGTCTCCATCGGAGCGGGGGGAACGATCTCCGGAGGAACCTTTCGGCGTCGCCCCGCCCAGCGCCGCAGCCAGGAACGCGTCGAGCGGATGCTGGACGAGTGCGCGCGGCTGCTCGACGAACTCGGCTACGACGGCCTGACGACCAAGGAGGTCGCCCGCCGGGCCGAGGTGCCGATCGGTACGTTCTACCAGTTCTTCAGCGACAAGCAGGCGCTGGTACGCGCGCTCGCGCTGCGCAACCTCGACGCGTTCCTCGATCGCCTGGCTGACCGGCTCGCCGTCGAGCGGATCTCCGACTGGACCGACGTCGTGGATCTCGCGATCGACGAGTTCGTCCAGATGAAGCGGACCACCCCCGGATTCGGCGTCGTGGACTTCGGCGAGGTGCTGGCCGCACCCGGAGGTCCCGCGCTGCCGGGCACCAAACGGATGCTCGACGCCGCGCTGGAGAACAACGCGGTGGTGGCGGATCGGATACGCACGCTCACGGTCGAGCTGCTCGGCCTGCCGAGGGGCGAAGCGCTGGGCCGGGCGTTCCTGGTCGCCGTCGAGGCCGCCGACGCCGTGCTCAAGCTCGCCTTCCGCGTCGATCCGGAGGGCGACCCCGAGCTGATCGCCGAGTGCAAGCGACTGGTCCGTCGCTACCTGTCCCTTCATCTCGCGTAACGCTCATCTCGCGTAACGGCTCATCTCGCGTGGCGGCGGTGCGGAAGGCCTGCCGGCGGAGGTGGCGCCGGATGTCGGTGGCGCCGGATGTCGGTGGCGGTGGGTAGCGTCGGAGGCGGCCGAACAGAGGAGAGCACGATGGCCACTGTGACGTCGGGCGACGGCACCCGGATCGCTTTCGAACAGCTGGGAAGCGGGCCCGCGCTCGTACTGGTCGACGGAGCGAGCGGCTTTCGCCGGCTTGGACCGATGCGATCCCTCGCCGGTCACCTGGCCGACAGATTCACCGTCACGATCTACGACAGGCGTGGGCGGGGGGAGAGCGGCGATACCGCGCCGTACGCCGTGGAACGGGAACTGGAGGACCTCGCGGCCGTCATAGCGGCGGGCGGTGGATCGGCGTTCGTCCACGGGTTCTCCTCCGGTGCGGCGCTGGCCCTGCTCGGAGCAGCGGCCGGCCTGCCGATCTCGATGCTCTCACTCCTCGAACCGCCGATCGACCTCCATCGGCAGCGAGGAGAAAGCGGCTTTGGAGCCGAGCACGACCTCGCCGCCGAGATCGAAGAGCTCGTAGCCGCCGATCGCCGCGACGACGCGGTCGAGCATTTCCATGCGAGCATCGGCGTCCCACCCGAGATGGTCGCCGGCATGCGGCAGGACCCCTTCTTTCCGATGCTGACGGACATCGCGCACACCCTCGCCTACGACCTTCGGATGACCTCGGCCGTCTCTCACACCACTCTCCGGTCCGTGACCGTGCCGGCCCTGGTCGCTGGCAGCGCGTCCAGCGACGACAGGATGAACGGGTGGGCCGAGGACGTGGCGGCGGCACTTCCCCGGGGCCGCCATGTGATCCTCGAGGGGGAGTGGCATGGTGTGCCCGACGCCGTACTGGCCCCCGCGCTGGCCGATTTCTTCGCCGGCGGAGCCACCAACGCCTGACCGGGGAACCTTGGCGAGCCGACGTCGATACGCGTGCAAGAGTTGGAGAGGACCAGATGAGGGATTACGTGCAGGTTCAGGTCGCCATCGACGATCGGGACAGGGCCGCCTCGCTCGCCCGTTCCGTGGTCGAGGCCCGGCTCGCGGCATGCGCCCAGCTCGTCGGTCCCATCGTCAGTACGTACTGGTGGGAGGGCCGGGTCGAGACCGCCGAGGAGTTCCTGCTGCTGCTGAAGACGACAGGTGATTCGGTCGACCGGCTGACCGAGCACATCCGCGCCGAGCATCCGTACGAGACTCCCGAGATCGTCGCACTGCCGATCGAGGGCGGGCTCACCGCCTATCTCGACTGGATCGCCTCCGAGACCCGACAGTCGCTCTAGTCACCCACGCCGGTCGTTTTCCCGGCCATTTCTCTGGCGGTCCCCGCGGCAGCTTCTCGAGCGGGATTCCGGGGGCAGCCGACGGGTCTCGATCGGTGTAGGGTGTCCGCCTCATTGGTGAAGGCCGCCCAAGTGTTGGAAGGCGCCGACCGGGCTGCGCCGTCGCCCGCATCGAGAGATCACAGTCGTGCAGGCGGATCCTCGCGCTGCGCCTTGTGAAAGCAGGCCTTTGGCTCAGGATGAGCAGGGCTCATTATGTCGGTGGCTGCTGCAAGCATGACGGGATGAACGCTAATCCTTACGACTACTCCTGGCTCTCCCCCGAGCGCTTCCCCGATCTGGCGTATGCCTACTGCTTCACCTACATCCGCGGCTGACGCCCGAGGAAGTGGTGACCCGGCTCGGCGTACGAGTCGAGGACTGCTCTCGCATGACGCTCGATGAGCTGATCCGATATTCCTACTCCGGCTCTTACGAGCTGCAGACATTCGGTGCCGTCGCCGTCGGAGACTGGGTACTCCTCGTCGAAGTCAACGGCGGGCTCGGCGTCACCGAAGAGGTCATCCTGTCGCTGTCGGCGGGCACCCGCCTGGTCTCGCACTTCTATCTCGAGGTCAAGGGCATGGATTACTTATATTGGATCGAGGACGGAAAGATCCGGTTCGAATTCGCGTACCAGGAGGGTTACTCCCACTGGATCGAGGACGGCAAGCTCCAGCGCCTTTTCCCGCATATGGAAGGCTACTCAGAGGAGATGCCGGACGAACTCGCAGAGACCATGGAGCGAATCGACTCCCCCATGTGTCCGCACTCCGAGCCCCACGAAGGGCCGTCGTTCCTCCTGGCCGAGCGTCTTACCGGGATCACAATGACGCCGCAGCTGCTGGAGGAGTCCACCTACCTGTGCGGAGGCGTTCCGAGGTGACCCGGACCACT
>BCRI01000071.1 GCA_001552515.1 Sphaerimonospora mesophila NBRC 14179 = JCM 3151 | reverse complement strand
CCTGCCCGAGCCGGTCGTTCAGCATCTTTCCGGTCAGCTTCGGCCACCAGAAGTAGAACCCGGCGAACATCGCGAACACGACCGTGCCGAACAGCACGTAGTGGAAGTGGGCGACGACGAAGTAGGTGTCGGTCACATGGAAGTCGAGCGGCGGCGACGCCAGGATCACCCCGGTGAGCCCGCCGAACAGGAACGTGACCAGGAACCCCACGGCGAACAGCATCGGCGGCTCGAACGACAGGTGCCCGCGCCACATCGTGCCGACCCAGTTGAAGAACTTCACCCCGGTCGGCACCGCGATCAGGAACGTCATGAACGAGAAGAACGGCAGCAGCACCCGGCCGGTGGCGAACATGTGATGTGCCCACACCGTCGCCGACAGCACGGTGATCGCCATCGTCGCGCCGACCAGGCCGATGTACCCGAACAGCGGTTTGCGGCTGAAGACCGGGATCACCTCGGTGACGATCCCGAAGAACGGCAGCGCGACGATGTAGACCTCGGGATGGCCGAAGAACCAGAACAGGTGCTGCCAGAGGACCGGGCCGCCGGTCTGCGGATCGTAGATGTGCGTCCCGAGTTTGCGGTCGGCCTCCAGCGCGAGCAGCGCGGCGGCCAGCACCGGGAACGCCAGCAGCACGAGGATCCCGGTGAACAGCACGTTCCACGTGAACAGCGGCATCCGGAACATGGTCATGCCGGGGGCGCGCATCATGATGATCGTGGTGATGAAGTTGACCGTGCCGAGGATCGTGCCGACCCCCGCCATGGCGAGCCCCATGATCCACAGATCCCCCCCGATCTCCGGGCTGTACGTCGCGGTGGCCAGCGGCGTGTAGGCCGTCCAGCCGAAGGAGGGGGCGCCGCCCATCGCGAAACCGCCCAGGCTGATCAGCCCGCCGAAGAGGAACAGCCAGAAGCTCACCATGTTCAGCCGGGGGAACGCCACGTCCGGGGCGCCGATCTGCAGCGGCATGATCGCGTTGGCGAACCCCGCGAACAGCGGCGTCGCGAACAGCAGCAGCATGATCGTGCCGTGCATGGTGAACATCTCGTTGTACCGGGTCAGGTCGACGTACTGCATGCCCGGCTGGAGCAACTCGGCCCGTATCACCATGGCCATGGCGCCGCCGAGCAGGAAGAAGGCGAACGAAGTGATCAGATACAGGTTCCCGATCACCTTGTGATCCGTGCTGGACAGCCAGGAGGCGGCGACCGAGCCGATCGGGCGTCGCCGTCCCGGCGTCGTGCCGGGCCGAGTGGCCTGCGCGGTCATGCGGCGGCTCCTTTCGAAGGCGAAGGAGGTCCCCCTGCCCCGATTGCCCTGCCCCGTCACGCGCCGGTCACACGAGCATCGCCCGAAGAGGAATGCCGGAATCCCGCGGCTGGTTATGCCCGCTGAGGACCGGATGAAAGGAGTCGCCCATGGCGACCATCGAGGTGACCGAGAAGAACTTCAACGACATCACAGAAGAGGGCATCGTGCTGCTCGACTTCTGGGCGTCCTGGTGCGGACCCTGCCGATCGTTCGCACCCGTGTACGAGAAGGCGTCCGAGCAGCATGCCGACATCAAGTTCGGCAAGATCGACACAGAGGCGCAGCCCGCGCTGTCCCAGGCGTTCAACATCCAGGCCATTCCCACGATCATGGCGATCCGGGACGGCATCCAGGTCTTCGCCCAGGCGGGCGCGCTGCCCGCCACGGCGCTCGAGGACCTGATCAGGCAGCTTCGCGCCCTCGACATGGACGCGGTACGCGCCGAGGTCGCGGCCCAGACCGGCGGCAAGACCAAGCAGTGATGATCCCGCCTCTCCCGCGGAACGCGCCCCGGTCCGCGTCGATCATTCGGTGATCTTCCAGCGGACCGGGCACGGCGTACGGAGACACCGGCGATCGATCGCGAACGGTGTCTCCGATCGCTACATCCGCGGCCGGGGCGACAGTCCGGCGGCCCGATAGCAGTCGTCGATCAGCCGCATCGTGACCACCGCGTCGTCGGCGTCGGTGGGCACCGGCGTCCCCTCCCGGACCGCGGCGGTGAACGCCTCGAGCTGATAGGCGAAGGACGGCCGCCTGCCGAGGTGCTCGACCCGGCGGCCCGCCCCGGTCTCGATCACGATGCGGTCGTCCAGGTGCGGCAGGACGAAGTTCGTCGCGGTGGCCTCGCCCCGGCTGCCGACGATCCGGCAGCTCATCTCCACGCCGTCAGCGGCCATGTGGCAGCGCGCGAGGCCGGTCGCGCCGGAGGGGAAGACCAGGTCGGCGTCGAGCCACTCGTCCACGCCCGGCGCGCCGGCGCGCTCACCCGCCCTGGCCGACGCCACGGCGGGCTCACCGCCGCCCCACGGGGCGAGCACGCGCTGCGCGTGCAGGCTGTAGCAGCCGACGTCCATGAGCGCGCCGCCCGCGAGGGCCAGGGACCACCGGGGGTCGTCCTCGGCGGGAGCCTCGATCGCCGTCATCGTCTCGACGCGGACCAGTTCGCCCAGCTCTCCCGAGGCGAGCAGTTCGTGGAGCCGCAGCGTGACCGGGTGGTGGCGGTAGTGGAAGCCCTCCATCACCGTCACCCCCGCGCGCCGCGCCGCGTCGCGCACCTCGGCCGCCTCCTCGGCGTTCGAGGCGAACGGCTTCTCCGACAGCACGTGCTTGCCGGCCTCGACGGCCGCGAGATTCCATGGGCCGTGCAGGGCGTTGGCCAGCGGGTTGTACACCGCCTCGACCTCGGGGTCGGCCAGCAGATCGGCGTAGGTGGCGACGACCCGCTCCACGCCGTGCTCCGCGGCGAAGGCCTCGGCCCGCCGCCGGTCGCGCGCCGCCACCGCGACCAGGCGGGTGCCGGTCAGCTGCGCCGGCGCGACGATGGCGAGCGCCGAGATCCGGGCCGCGCCGAGAACGCCGAGCCGCAACGGTTCCATCTGTGCTTTCCCTTCCCCTGCTTACCGGCAGAAGGGATCGTATCGGTGCTTTCCACTACAGGACCGCCCGGGAACCGCGCTGCGCCGCGGAGTCGCCCCCGGGGGTCAGGAACCGCCCCCCTCGATCGGCTCGGCGGGGCGGCCCGGCCCCAGGAGGGGGCGCTGGGCCGCCTTGTCCGCGACGTACGCCTCATAGGCGCGCCGGGTGCTGTCGAGCTCGCTGACCTGGCTGACCGGCACGTCCCACCAGGACTCGCTGCCGGGGGCGTGCACGGTCGGGTCGGTCTCGACGTGGATGACGACGGGCCCGCCGCCCGCGGGGGCCGCCTTGGCGTCCTTGATCGCCTGATCGAGCTCAGCGCGGCCGCGCGCCTCGATCACGGTGGCGCCGAGGCTGCGGGCGTTGGCCGCCAGGTCGACCGGCAGCCGTGGTCCCTCCAGACGCCCGGTCGCCTGATCGCGGAAACGGTGGGCCGTGGCGAACCGCTGCGATCCCAGCGACTCCGACAGCGAGCCGATCGAGTGGAAGCCGTGGTTCTGCACCAGCACCACGATGATCTTGACGTGTTCCTGCACGGCGGTGACCAGCTCGGTCGGCATCATCAGATAGGAGCCGTCGCCCACCAGCACGAACACGTCGCGGTCGGGATCGGCCAGCCGCACCCCGATGCCGCCGGGGATCTCGTACCCCATGCAGGAGTAGCCGTACTCGACGTGGTAGGCCTTGCGGTCGCGGACCCGCCACAGCTTGTGCAGATCGCCCGGCATGGAACCGGCGGCGCAGACGACCACGTCCCGGGGATCGGACAGCTCGTTGACGCGGCCGAGCACGGTGCCCTGGGTGAGCACGCCGGGGGCGAGCGCCGCGGTGACCTCCTCGCCCGGGTGATGGGCCGCCTCGACCAGCGCGTCCCAGTCACGCCACAGCCGCGCCTGGAGCTCCCGATAAGCCGGCGCCACGGCGTACCCGTCGAGCGCGGCCGTGAGCGCGCCGAGCGCCTCGCGCGCGTCCGCGACGACCGGCAGCCCGCCGATCTTGCCTGCGTCGAACCGGGCGACGTTGATGTTGACGAACCGCACCTCCGGGTGCCGGAAGGCGCTGCGCGAGGCGGTGGTGAAGTCGCTGTAGCGGGTGCCCACGCCGATCACCAGATCGGCCTCGGCGGCGAGCGCGTTGGCGGCCGTCGTGCCGGTCGAGCCGACCGCGCCCATCGCCTGCGGATGACCGTGCGGCAGCGACCCCTTGCCCGCCTGGGTCTCGCCGACGGGGATGCCGGTCGCCGCGCAGAACGCGCGCAGCGCCTCCTCCGCGCCCGAGTAGTGCACCCCGCCGCCGGCCACGACGAGCGGCCGCCGCGCCGCGCGGACGAGCGCGGCCGCCGCCGCGATGTCGGCGGGCTCGGGGAGGGGCCGGCCGACCCGCCAGACCCGCTCGGCGAACAGCTCCGCCGGCCAGTCGAACGCCTCGGCCTGCACGTCCTGCGGCAGCGCGAGCGTGACCGCCCCGGTGTCCGCCGGGTCGGTGAGCACCCGCATGGCGCCCAGCAGCGCCGAGGGCAGCTGCTCGGGCCGGTCCACCCGGTCGAAGAACCGCGACACCGGCCGGAAGGCGTCGTTGACGGACACGTCACCGGCGTACGGAACCTCGAGCTCCTGCAGCACGGGCGTGGCCACCCGCGTCGCGAACGTGTCCGAGGGCAGCAGCAGCACCGGCAGCCGGTTGATCGTGGCGAGCGCGGCGCCGGTCAGCATGTTCGTCGAGCCGGGGCCGATCGACGCGGTGCACGCCCACGTCCGCAGGCGGTCCTTCTGCCGGGCGTAGGCCACCGCGGTGTGGACCATCGCCTGCTCGTTGCGCGCCGGCACGTACCGCAGCGGCCGGTCGCCGCCGGCGAGCTCGTTCTGCAGCAGCGCCTGGCCCAGACCGGCGACGTTGCCGTGCCCGAGGATGCCCAGGCACCCGGCGAACAGCCGCTGCCGCGCGCCGTCGCGTTCGGTCCACTGGGCGGCCAGGAAACGCACGATCGCCTGTCCGACGGTCAGGCGGACCGTGTCCGGGTGCGTGGTCATCGTGATCCTCCGATCGGCAGTCTCCGGTCGACCTCCTGCTGGGTCCACGAGTCCCGCACCCATCCGTGCGCGGGGTCGTCGCAGATCAGCCAGGCCCGGACCGGGCCGGGGCCGGCCATCACGTTGAGGTAGTAGAGGTCGTAGCCGGGCGGGGCCATGGCCGGGCCGTGCCAGCCGTGCGGCACGAGCACGACGTCGCCGGAGCGGACCTCGGCGAGCACGTCGATGGGCCGCTCCGGCGTGCCGTACACGCGCTGGTAGCCGACCGGGTCGGCGCCCGGCGGCGCGCCGCCGTCGGCCCTGACCTCGAAGTAGTAGATCTCCTCCAGCTCGGTCTCCACGCCGTCGCGCTCCTCGTCATGCTTGTGCGGGGGATAGGAGCTCCAGTTGCCGGCCGGTGTGATCACCTCGCAGGCGATGATCGAGTCGGCGTCGAGCACCCGCGGCACGCCGAAGTTGCGCACCTCGCGCGAGGCCCGTCCGGCGCCGCGCAACTCGACCGGAACCTCGGCCGCGCGCACGTGTCGGAAGGGGAGCGGCGCCGCCAGCTTGGCCGCCCTGGCGCCGCAGAGGGCGACCTTCGCCGGGGCGCCGCCGGTGTTCGTCACCGTGAGGCTCGCCTCGCGCGGGACGTAGGCCACGTCGGCCGGACCGGCGAAGACGCTCTCCCGTCCGGCCAGCCGCGCCTCGTGCCGCTCCCCGGCGTGATCGGTCACCGTGACCCCGCAGTCTCCCGACAGCGGGACGACGATCAGCTCGTCGCCGCCCGTGACGAGATCCACCCGCCCTCCCGGGTCCAGGGCCGCCACGCGCAGGCTCGTGTGCCGCCACCCGTCGACGGCGTCGGTGATCGAGACCTGGAATCCGCCTTCGGCGGCGGTGCCGTACGGATGAACCCAGCGTTCGTCGTCGTTCATGACCTGGCCTGCCCACTCATGGTCTGGTTCCGTTGCCGATCCGGGCCCCCTCACGATCCGCTCCCCTCATCATCCGGGTCCCGTCACGATCCGGGTCCGTGTACGAGCCGCGACGCGATGTCGACGGCGGCCGCCACGTCGCCGTCCGGCGGGAAGAGCAGCGCCCGCCCGACCACCAGCCCGCGTACGGCGGGAAGCCCCATGGCCCGTTCCCACGCGGCGAACGTCTCGTCGGGACGGCCGCTCGGATCGCCGCCGAGCAGCAGCGTCGGCAGCGTCGTGGCGTCCATCACCCGCTCCAGCTCATCGACGACCGGCAGCTTCAGCCAGGTGTGGCGGCTCGTGGCCCCAAGCCCGGCGGCGATGCTGATCGACGCGATGGTCGAGTCGGGATCGAGCAGGTTGCGCACCCGGCCCTCCTGGCGGACGGAGAGGAACGGCTCCACCATCGCCATCACACCATGGGACGCCAGCTCGGTCACCGCCCGGGCGCTCGCCTCCAGGGTCGCCACCGTGTCGGGGTCGTCGAGGCAGATCCGGGTGAGCATCTTGCCGCCGTCCAGCCCCCGGGCCGCGATCTCCCCGGCGGTGTAGGCGGTGAAGCGGTCGTCGAGTTCGAAGACCGACCCCTGCAGGCCGCCCCGGTTCATCGACCCGATGACGAGCTTGTCCTCCAGCGCGCCCATCAGCAGCAGGTCGTCGAGGATGTCGGACGTGCCGAGCACTCCGTCGACGCCCGGATGGGACAGCGCGACGGCCAGGCGGCGCAGCAGGTCGCTGCGCGAGGCCATGGCCCGCCGGTCGTCGCGGACGCCGAGCGCGCCCCTGGCCGGGTGGTCGGCGGCCACGATGAGCAGCCTGCCGTCCGCGCCGGCGAGATCGCGCCGGGCCCGGGCGGCCCACCCCGCGGTGATCCGCTGCGGCTCGCGCACCCGGATCTCGGTCAGCTCGGCGATGGCGACGGCGAGGTCCGGGCGGCCGGTCAGGCCCGGTCGGCTGCTCGTCGAGGTCATCGTCCCCCCTTCCGCTCTTCGGCGGCGAGGACGGCCTCGACCTCCGCTTCGTACGGCATGGCACTGGAGCATTCGAGCCGCGACGCGACGAGCGCGCCGGCCACGTTGGCGAACCGCAGCACGCGACGCAGGTCCCATCCGCTGAGCAGACCGTGGACGAGGGCGCCGCCGAACGCGTCGCCGGCGCCGAGGCCGTTGACGACCTTCACCGGGAACGGCGGCACCTCGACGCACTCGTCTGCGGTGGCGGCGAGCACGCCCTCGGGCCCCTGCTTCACGATCGCGAGTTCGATGCCCCGGTCGAGCAGGGCGTCGGCGGCGCGCCGCGGCTCGGTCTCGCCGACGGCGACCTCGCACTCCTCCCGGTTGCCGACCGCCACCGTGACGTGTTCGAGGGCGGCGCCCATCTGCGCGCCGGCCTCGGCCGGGTCGGGCCAGAACATGGGCCGGTAGTCGAGATCGAGGATCGTGTGCGCCCGCCGGCCGCGGGCCCGCCAGGCGGCGAAGTGCGCGGAACGGGAGGGCTCCTGCGACAGCCCGGTTCCGGTGGCCCAGCAGACGGCGGCCTCCCGTACGGCATCGAGCGGGATCTCGTCCGGCCCGATCATCAGGTCCGGCGCGATCGGATAGCGGTAGAAGTACAGCGGGAAGTCGTCGGGCGGGAAGATCTCGCAGAAGGTCACCGGGGTCGGCGGCCCGTCCACCTCGGTGACGAAGCGGTCGTCCACCCCGAAATCACGCAGCGCGCGGTGGATGTAGCGGCCGAAGGGGTCCCGTCCGGTCCGCGTGATGATCGCGGTGCGGCGTCCGTAGCGTGCCGCCGCCACCGTGACGTTGGTCGCGCTGCCGCCGAGGAACTTCCCGAAGCGCTCGACGTCTTCGAGGCCCACACCGTGTTCGAGCGGGTAGATGTCCACCCCGCACCGGCCCATGGCCACCAGGTCGTATGCCATCGTCAGGTCCCCGCCTCGTCCGCCAGAGTCAGCAAGTGCTCCAGGCTCGCCCGCACCTCCCGCGCCGGGCCGGTGCTCGCGTCCGCGGGCGGCCCGCTGAGGATGGTGTCCTGTTCCAGGACGTACCAACCTCGGTACCCGCCGCGCTCCAGGGCGGACACGATGGCCGCGATGTCGACGTCGCCCCGGCCGAGTGGGACGTACATGCCGCCGGCCACCGCCTCGGTGTAGGTCGCAGCTCCGCCGCTGACCCGGCGCGCCCAGTCGGCGCGTACGTCCTTCAGGTGGACGTGGGCGATCCGTTCGGGGTGCCGCCGGGCGACCTCGACGGGGTCGCCGCCGCCGATGAGCAGATGGCCGGTGTCGAGACACAGGCCGATGCGGCTGCCGCCGAGCACCCGGGCCGTCTCCTCGCCGCTTTCGATCATCGTGCCGACGTGCGGGTGCAGGGTGGCCACGAGTCCGCGGGCGGCCGCCGCGCCGGCGATCCGGTCGAGGTTGGCCAGCAGGGCCGACCAGCCGGCGCCGTCGAGCTGCGGCCGGGCGTCGTAACCCTCCCGGCCGGTGGCGGCCGCGACGACGACCGTGGAGGCCCGGGCGGCGACCAGGCCGGCCATGGCCCGCTCCACCTCGGGCAGCGGGTCGTGGCCGGCGTCGTGCAGCACGACGGGCACGAACTGCCCCACGGCCGCCAGGCCGTACGCCGCCAGGGTCGACGCCTTCTCCTCCGGCGCGTCGGGCAGGAAACCGTCGGGGCCGAACTCGGTCGCGGTCAGGCCCAGCTCGCGCATCTCGCGCAGCACGGTGTCGGGCGGGAGCTGATGGCCCCAGCCGGGGACCTCGCAGACGCCCCATGAGATGGGGGCCCCGGCCACGCGGCGGGCCACGGGCGTCCCGGCGGCGATCGCGTCCTCAGCGGTCACGTCTCAGATCCCCTCGGTTTCGTCGGTGCTCCTGATCTCGGCGAGGGCGACGGGTCTGCGCTCCGCGCGGGAGCGCTCGCACGCCTCGGCGATGCGGAAGGCCTCCAGGGCGTCGCGCACCGTGCACGAGGACGGCCGCAGCCCGCGTGCGACGTCGGCGAAGGCGGTGAGCTCGGCGCGGTAGGCGGGCAGGAAGCGCTCCATGAACGACCACTTACGCGGGCCGCGCGGGAAGTCGACGTCGTCCTCGGCCGAGCGCATGGCCAGCGAGTGGTCCAGCCCGACGGCGATCGTACCCTTCTCGCCGAAGATCTCCATTCGCACGTCGTGGCCGCCGCCGTTGTACCGGGCCGAGGAGACCATGACGATCGTGCCGTCGTCCAGGGTCAGCAGGGCGGCGCCGGTGTCGACGTCCCCGGCCGCGGCGAAGAAGTCCGCCCCCTTGTTGGCGCCGGTGGCGTACGCCGTGGCGACCTCCCGGCCGGTGACGAACCGGAGGATGTCGAAGTCGTGCACGTTGCAGTCGCGGAAGATCCCGCCGGAGACCGGGATGTAGGACGCGTGCGGCGGGGCCTGGTCGTGGGTGTTGGCCCGGATGGTGTGGACGAACCCGAGCTCGCCGGACTCCACCGCCCGCCGCGCCCGCCGGTAGCCCGCGTCGAATCGCCGCTGGAAGCCCACGTGCACCGGCACGCCGGCGTCCGCGACGAGTGCGGCGAGCGCGATGGTCTCCTCCAGGGTGGCCGCCACCGGCTTCTCGCAGAAGGTCGGCACCCCGGCGGCGACGCTCAGGCGCAGCAGCGGCGCGTGGCCCGGCGTGGCGGTGGCGATGACGAAGCCGTCGACGCCCGACGCCAGCAGCGTCTCGGCGTCCGGTGCGACCTCGGCGCCGAGTTCGTCGGCGACGGCCTTGGCGGTCTCGAGATCGGCGTCCGTCACCACGAGTTCGTCGACGAAGCCGAGGTCGGCCAGTGTCCTGGCATGGAAGGCGCCTATCCGTCCGACACCCGCGAGCCCGATGCGCATCCGCGTTCCAATCCGATCTAGTGCCCCCACCGCCGGTCTTCGTCCCGGGTGAACCTCGGCGGTCGGGTGCCGGTGGTCATTCGGTGTCCCCCGTGGTCGGCCGGGCCACGGCGGTGATGGGTGAAGCCTGCCTGGCCTATCAATGTTCCGTCAAGAGTTTGTCCTAACATATTTTCATAACGTCGTACGCACATGTTCGGGGTAAACTCTGCGTCGTGGCAATCCAAGTCGGCGTGACGATCGACCGCTCATCCCCCGTCCCCCTCTATCACCAGCTCGCCGAGCAGCTCAGCATGGCGATCGCGAGCGGGCGGCTGCAGCCGGGCGACCCGTTCGAGAACGAGGTCGCGCTCGCCGAACGGCTCAACCTGTCGCGGCCGACGGTCCGGCGGGCGATCCAGGAACTGGTGAACCAGGGGCTGCTCGTGCGGCGGCGCGGGCTCGGCACCACGGTCGCCAACCGCAAGGTGCACCGGCGGGCCGAGCTGACCAGTCTCTACGACGACCTCATGCGGGTCGGGGGCCGGCCGTCGACGGTCGTACTCAGCCACGAGGTGGTGTGCGACGAACGTGTGGCAGCCGCGCTCGACCTACCGGCCGACGCCGAGCTGCTGTCGATCGTGCGGCTGCGTCTGTCCGACGACCGGCCGCTGGCCATCATGCGCAACTGGCTGCCCCCCGGCCACCTGGACGTCACGCGTGCCGAGCTGGAGGCGGAGGGCCTGTACGGCGTGCTGCGGCGGCGTGGCGTCCGTCCGGTCGTCGCGCACCAGACGATCGGCGCACGCACCCCGACCCCGTCGGAGCGGCGTCATCTCCGCCTGAGACCCACCGAGCCCGTGCTCACGATGACGCGGGTCGCCTTCGACGCCGTGGGCAGCGCGGTGGAGTACGGCGACCACTGCTACCGGGCGCAGGACTACAGCATCGAGGTCATGGTCGACCAGCGCTGACACGGCGCCGCGGACCGGCCCCGCCCGCGAGATCTCTCGCCGGCGCGAGCCGGTCGGGCATGGTGAATGCGATATCAGGCAGAGCGGTAGAGCTCGGCCACCCGGAAGGCGAGGTCGAGGGACTGGCTGCGGTTGAGCCGCGGGTCGCAGGCGGTCTCGTAGCGCAGCGACAGGTCCTCCTCGACGATGCCGTGCCCGCCGCCGACGCACTCGGTCACGTCGTCGCCGGTGAACTCGATGTGGATGCCGCCGGGGTGGGTGCCCAGCGCGTGGTGCACCTCGAAGAACCCGGCCACCTCGTCGAGCACGTCGTCCAGGCGGCGCGTCTTGTGCCCGCTCGGGGCCTCGAACGTGTTGCCGTGCATGGGGTCGCAGACCCAGGCGACGGTGGCCCCGCTCGCCCTGACCTTCTCCACCAGCGTCGGCAGCGCGTCCCTGACCCGGCCGGCGCCCATACGGCTGATGAACGTGAGCCGGCCCGCCTCGTTGTCCGGGTTCAGCTTCTCGACGAGCGCGATCGCGTCCTCGGGGGTGGTCGTCGGGCCCAGCTTCACGCCGATCGGATTGCGGATCTTGCTGAAGAACTCCACGTGCGCGCCGTCGAGCTGGCGGGTGCGCTCGCCGATCCACACCATGTGCCCCGACACGTCGTACGGCAGGCCGGTACGGGAGTCGATCCGGGTGAGGGCCCGGTCGTAGTCGAGGATCAGCGCCTCGTGCGAGGAGTAGAACTCGACCGTGTGGAACTCCTCGGGTTCCGCGCCGCAGGCCCGCATGAACGAGAGCGCCTGGTCGATCTCCCTGGCGAGTTGGTCGTAGCGCCGTCCGGCCGGGGACTCGGCCACGAAGTCCTGGTTCCAGGCGTGCACCTGCCGCAGGTCCGCGTAGCCGCCCTTGGTGAACGCCCGGGCGAGGTTCAGCGTGGCCGCCGAGGAGTGGTAGGCCCGAAGCAGGCGGTTGGGGTCGGGACGGCGCGCCTCGGCGGTGAAGTCGAAGCCGTTGACCATGTCCCCGCGGTAGGCCGGCAGCTCGACGCCGTCGCGCACCTCGGTGGACTTGGACCGCGGCTTGGCGAACTGGCCCGCCAGCCGGCCGATCTTCACGACCGGGACGCGGCCCGCGTAGGTGAGCACGATCGCCATCTGCAGCAACGTCTTGAGCTTGTTGCGCACGTTCTCGGCCGTGGCGCCGGCGAAGGTCTCGGCGCAGTCGCCGCCCTGCAGCACGAAGGCCTCGCCTCGCGCGACGGCCGCCATCTCGGCCTTGAGTTTGTCGCACTCGCCCGCGAACACCAGCGGGGGCAGCTCGGTCAGCTCTCGGACGACTCTGTCGAGCTCACCGCGGTCCGGCCAGTCGGGCTGCTGTGCGGCGGGCAGTTCACGCCACGTGTCAAGGTTGCTGCTAGCGCTCACGGCACACAAGGCTATTGCACCGGGGCGGCTGTGGCCGCCATCCGTCCAATTAGTGAGATCTTCGTTGCCGAGCCTGGAGGCGTACGCGCTCCGGCAGCCGTACGTGCTCGGGGAGCACGCCGTGGCCGATGAAGCGCCGGACGAGGCCCCTGATCACGGGCAGCCGGGTGAGGTCGGGCGGCAGCGCCGGCCGTCCGGGCCGGGTCAGCGCCGGGCGGATCAGCAGGCGCTGGACCACCCGCTGGGCGGTCTGGGTGACCACGGTGGGCAGGGCCCGGCGGCGCTGCACCCGGGCCAGCAGCGCATCGGGGGCCTCGCCGCGCAGCAGGGCGGGCCCGATGATGTTGGCGGCGGCCACGGCGTCCTGCACCGCGAGGTTGATGCCGACGCCGAAGACGGGCGACATGGCATGCGCGGCGTCCCCGATCAGCAGCAGGCCGGGGCGGTGCCAGCGGGTGAGCCGGTCGACCGCCACGCGCAGGAACCCGGCCTCGTCGAAGTCGCGCAGCTCGCCGACCCGGTCCGCCAGGTACGGCAGCAGCCGGGCGATCGTCCGGCGCAGCTCCGCCACGCCCCTCGCCTTGAGCTCCTCGTAGCCGCCCTTGGGGATGACGTAGGCCAGCTGCCAGTAGGTCTCCCGGTTGATCGCCACCATGAGATGCCCGGCCGACGCCCGCAGGAACGGCTGCTGGGGGTCGCCGGGCTCGCGGCGGACGCGGAGCCAGACGACGTCCATCGGTGCGCCGAACTCCTTCGGCCGCAGTCCGGCGGCCCGCCGTACGTCCGAGCCGCGCCCGTCGGCGCCCACCGTCAGCACCGCCCGGATCTCGTGCTCGCCGCTCTCGTCCCGGTATCGCACGCCCCTGACGGCGCCGTCCTCGACGATCAGGCCGGTCACCCGGGCGCGCATGAGCAGCCGGAAGTTGGGATATCGGGCGGCCTCGGCGGTGATCAGGTTGAGGAAGTCCCACTGCGGGACGAAGGCGATGTAGCGATACCTGCCGGGAAGCGCGCTCAGGTCGGCGATCGGGACCCGCGCCTCGTCGGCCTCGATGGCCATCCGGTACGCCTTGCGGTGCGGCAGCCGGTGGAACGCCTCGGCCAGCCCGATCTCGTCGAGCACCTGGAGGGTCGAGGGGTGGATCGTGTCGCCGCGGAAGTCGCGCAGGAAGTCGCCGTGCTTCTCCAGCAGCGTGACGTCCACCCCGGCGCGGGCCAGGAGCAGCGCGAGCATCGCCCCCGCCGGGCCGCCGCCCGCGATCACGCATGTCGTACGCATAATTCATCACCCGATGAAATCATCGCACACGCACCCGCGAGCGGCGATACCCGAACGGCATCCTTTCCCCGGAGGTGGCCGGATTCAGACGCGGACGCCCGCGATGCGGCGGGCGCGCAGGACCTCCAGGGAGCCGGCCAGCGAGCGGGTGGCGAGGTCGCGAATCGTGCCGAAGTGCTCCTCGGGATACTGCCGGGGTCCCTGCTCCACCAGGTGGATCAGGTAGAGGTAGACGCGGTAGAGGGCGAGCCGGGTCCGCGCCTGCGGCGTCAGGGCGATCTCGCCGCCGGCCTCGCGGTAGCCCGCCAGCAGCGGATCGCCCTCGCGCAGCTCGCCGAAGATCGTGGGGGTGATGAAGTCGGCCAGCGGGTCGCCCCAGAAGGCCCGCTCGTGGTCGATCAGGCCCTCCACGCGTCCGTCCTCGGTCAGGAACACGTTCCCCGGCCACACGTCGAAGTGGACCAGCGACGGCGTGACGACCTCGTCGAGGACGTCGGAGTTCGTGTGGACCAGGCCGGCGATCTCCACGATCGTCGCGGGCAGCGGTGTGCCGAAGTGGACCGCGTCGTCCAGCAGCGCCCCCATCATGACGAGGAAGGCGTCCCGCCAGGTGTGCCCGGTCAGGCCGGCGTACGGATAGCCGAACACGCCCGTGCCGGAGACCTCGTGGAGGCGGGCGAGGTGACGGCCCAGCTCGAACCGCAGCGCGCCCTCCTCCTCCGGGGTGAGCGAGACCTGGTTCCAGGGCACCCCGTTCAGCGCGGACAGGATGAGGTAGTCGCCGCCGCCGAGCGCCGGATCGTCGAACCCGGCGTGCAGCAGCGCCGGCATCGGCAGCCCCTTCCCGGCGACCAGGTGATAGACCATGGCCTCGGTGCGCAGCAGGTGGTGCTCGTAGGTCAGCAGGCGCAGTCCGGGCGGCGACCCGGCCTTGAGCACGACCTGCCGTCCGTCGTCGAGACCGAGCAGCCACACCGCGTTGGCCATGCCGCCGGCCAGTTCTGTGACCGACACCACGCCGGCGCCCAGCCCGTCGCGGGCGAGCGCGTCGAGCTCATGGGTGGACAGCGGCCTTTTCGTCCTGCTCTGCATTATTCGGTGTCCCGTGCCTCGGAGTGGGGTTCGGAGAGATCAGTTGTCGTCGAAGATCGCGATGGTCCATGAGGCCTCGTGCTTGTCGCCCGGGTTCAGCACGACCAGATCGGCCTCGGAGTTGAACGCGTCCGGCGGGCACGTCATCGGTTCCACGGCCAGCCCCCGGTGGTCGAGGTAGGTGCCGGTGCAGACCTGGACCCACGGCATCACGGCGGGATCCCAGGTGATCTCCACCCCGCCCTCGGGGCCGCGCACCCGCACCCGGCCGGCGCCGATCGAGGTGAAGGCGTTGTCGATCGCCGTGTCACCGAGCGCCCGCGAGGCCCTGAAGTCGTACGGCGTCCCGGCCACGTCCTTCAGCGTGACCGGGGCGAGCGACTCGTCGGTGATCAGCATGCGCTCGATCGGCAGCTCCAGCTCGTACTCCCGTACGTCGGGGCCGGCCAGCAGCCAGGGGTGCGGGGCGCAGCCGTACGGCGCGGGGGCGTCGCCCACGTTCTGCGCCGTGAGCGTCGTGGTGAGGCCGTCGGCCGCGACGGAGTGCAGCACCTCCAGCGCGATCTTGAAGGGGTAGCCCGCCGTCGGCTCGATCATGTGCGTCAGCCGTACGAAGCCGTGGTCGTCCTCGGCCGAGAACACCTCGGCGCACTCCCACACCCGGTCGGAGACCAGGCCGTGCAGCGCGTGGCCCCGATCGGGCTCGTTCACCGGCAGGACGTGACGGCGGCCCCCGAAGACGTACGTGCCGCCGACGACCCGGTTCGGCCAGGGCGCGAGCACGGTGCCGCTGTAGTAGGGGATCGGGCCGTCCGGCGGCCAGCTCGTCACCAGGTCGCGGCTGCCGTGGCGCAGCGCGCGCAGGGCTCCGCCCCGCTCGCTGATCGTGGCGTGGTAACCGCCGCCGAGGATGGTGTGATCGGGCACGGGGGAGTCCTCTCACTGACAGACGTCATGAATCAGGTCAAGTACGCACGGGACTTTAGTCCAGCTCTCCGCCATGGATCCAAGGCGGGGACCATGCTGTGGGAGCGCTCCCACGACACGCCAAGTTAACGCCTTACGGCTGGACGGTCAACTAATTCCCGGAATTGCGGCTAGACGCCTTGCGAGCGGCCAAATCCTCATAATCAAGGGGGACGGGCAACGAACCTCATCGACAGGTCCATATGCCCATAAAAATGAAAATTTCACCCCCAACCACCCATAGCCGTGATCTTGTAGTTGCTCGCAGCCTCAGTGCTTCACCTGCGGCTCCGCCGTTCGTGATCTTGCAGAAACTTCTCGTACGGCCGGCCTGCCAGGGGCTTCGCCGTACGTGATCTTGCACTGCAAGATCAGTGAGGCTGTTCGTCCTGGTCAGGGCCGATCGGTGCGAGTTTCTGCAAGATCACGAACGGGAAGCTGCAGGTCGGCGGATGAGTATGCCAGTAACTGCAAGATCACGGCAGGGGTGGGGCGGGCAGCGGCCGGCCGGATGGGCCGGCCGCCGCGAGAACACGCCTAGCGGAGCTCGCCGGTCTTCACGACGTCGCGGTACCAGAGCGCGCTGTCCTTGGGGATCCGCTTCTGGGTCGCGTAGTCCACGTAGACGATGCCGAAGCGCTGGCTGTACCCCTGGGCCCACTCGAAATTGTCGAGCAGCGACCACACGTGGTAGCCCTCCACCCGGGCGCCCTCCTCCACGGCGCGGTGCAGCGCCGCGAGGTGGTCCCGCAGGAAGGCGATGCGCCCCTCGTCGCGTACCCGCCCGTCGGGGCCCGGCTCGTCGAGGGTGGGCAGCCCGTTCTCGGTGATGACCAGCGGCACCCGCGGATAGTCCCGCGTGAGCCGGGTCACGACGTCGTAGAGGCCCTCGGGATAGATCTCCAGCCACTCGGCCTGCGCCGTGGGGTGCTTGAAGACCCGCTCGCCGGCGCCGTCGACGAAGTGCGGCGTGTAGTACTGCACGCCGAGCAGGTCGATGGGCGTGCTGATCGTCGCGAGATCGCCCTCCAGGATGTGGTCGCGCATCGGGCCGCGTTCGGAGATCCACCGCAGCGTGTCCTCCGGGTAGTGGCCCTTGAAGATCGGGTCGAGGTAGAGCCGGTTCTCCAGCCCGTCGGCGTGCCGGGCCGCCCGCGCCGCCTCCGGCGTGTCGTCGGCCGGATAGGTGGGATGCAGGTTCAGCGCCGGGCCGATCCGCCGCCCGGGGTGGCGGTCGTGCAACACCTGTGCGGCGAGGCCGTGGGCGAGCAGCAGGTGGTGGCAGGCGACGAACGCGCGGGCCTCGTCGCGGACCCCCGGCGCGTGGTCGCCGAACTGGTAGCCGCTCTGCACGATGGTCTTGGGCTCGTTGATCGTGAGCCAGTCGCCGATGTCCAGGGCGTCGAACACGATCTCGGCGTAGTCGGCGAACCGGGCGGCGGTGTCCCGGTTCTCCCAGCCGCCCCGGTCCTGCAGCTCCTGGGGGAGATCCCAGTGGAACAGCGTCGCCATCGGGCTGACCCCGCGCTCGGCCAGGCCGTCCACCAGCCGCCGGTAGAAGTCGAGGCCCTTCTGGTTCGGCCGGCCCGTGCCCGTGGGCTGGATCCGCGGCCAGGCGATCGAGAACCGGTAGCTGCCGAGACCGAGCTCCGCGATCAGGTCGAGATCCTCGCGGTAGCGGTGGTAGTGATCGGCCGCCGGTTCCCCGGTGTCGCCGTCGCGGACGTTGCCGGGCGTCGCCGAGAAGGTGTCCCAGATCGACGCCCCCCGTCCGTCCTCGGTGGTGGCACCCTCGATCTGGTAGGCCGCGGTGGCGGCTCCCCAGACGAATCCGTCCGGAAATCGCGCCGGAGAGTTCATCGCGTCATCCCAATCTCACTTAGCAATTCTTCCGGGCGCTCGAACGCCGCGTCGCAGGCCGTCATAGGGGAACGCTCTTCCGATCGAGGCGCCGTCTCGTCGCGCACGTGTCGTGGGAGCGCTCCCACGAGGAGCCTAAATGGCTCTGTGATGGCTGTCAATCCCAGCGGAGGCCCAAGAAACCGCCCTGGCCGGCGGACATACATGTGCGCGTGTATCCGACGTATAGCCGGTTGCCGCCATGCCTTGGTTAGCGTCTGCGGAGCACACCCGCCCCGAACGTCGCCGAGGTGCGCCTTCATGTCCTACGTCCTTGTCGGCCGCCGACCGTCGATGGGGGCCGGCATTCCTCATCTCGGCGGTGAGCAAGATCCGGAGCCGGGCGGCGTACGCCCGGCGGCCGGCGCCGTGCCGGCCATCGGCGGAGTCCCCGCGGCGGGCCCCGATCAGGCGGGGCCGGCGGTCGCGATCGCCGTCGCGGCGCTGCTCACCCCGCTGACGGTGCCGTCCGTCGGCATCGCCGACCTCTTCTCGGCTTCGTCCTGACCGGAACTTCGTCCTCACCGGAGGTCCCGCCCATGCCGTTCCTGATCGCCCTCGTCGTCGTGGTCGGCGTCCTGTGCCTGCTCGACCTGCTGCTCACTCTCGGAGTGATCCGCAGGTTGCGCGTGCACGGCGAACTGCTCGCCACGCGGATCGGCCCCCGGCCCGAGCCGATGCTTCCGGAGGGGGAGAAGGCTCAGCCGTTCTCGACCGTCACCGTGGACGGCGTGCGGTTGTCGGACACCGCGCTCGCGGACCCGACCCTGCTCGGTTTCTTCTCTCCCGGGTGTTCGGCGTGTGTAGAACGCCTGCCGCTCTTCGTCCAACGTGCGCGGGACTTCCCGGGTGGACGCGATCACGTGCTCGCCGTCGTGGTCGGACCGGAGAACGAGGCGGCCGACTACCTGCGACGGCTTCGGCCGGTGGCGCGAGTAGTGCTCGAAGAGCACGGAGGCGAGGTCAGCCGGGCGTTCCGTGTCACGGGCTTCCCGTCGTTCGCACTGATGGACGGTGACGCGAGAGTGCTGGCGAGCGGCACTCACCTCGACGACCTCGACAGCGTCCCGGCGTCCAGGTGAGCGGCCGGACGACCCCGCACGCCGATACCCGCACGGTCGCACGCGGAGCCGTCATCGCGCTCGGCATGGCGTGTCGGGCAGCCGGTTGGCACACCGTCGGTTTCGCCGTTCTCAGCGTGGTCGCGGCGGCCGTACCGGTGACCCTCGCATGGTTGACGAAGTCGGCGCTCGACCAGATCGCGGGCGCGGACGCCACGGTGGCCGCCCTGGCGGGCCTCGGCCTCGCCATGGCCGGATGCGGTGTGATCGTCGCACTCGTGCCGCAGGCCATCGAGTACCTCAAGGCGGAGACGGGCCGCAGGGTGGGGCTGGTCGCGCAGGATCGCCTCTTCCGGGCGACGGAACGTTTCGTCGGCCTGGCCAGGTTCGAGGATCCCCCGTTCCTGGATCGGATCCGGATGGCCCAGCAGTACGGCGGTGCCACGCCCGGCATGGTCGTCTCCGCCGTGCTGGGCATCATGAAAGCCGCGGTGCTCGGCGCCGGATTCCTGGTGTCTCTCCTGGTGACGATGCCGTGGATGGCGCTGGCCGTCATCGGCTCGGCGGTTCCTTCGCTGATGGCCGAGCTGTGGCTGTCCCGGCGGCGGGCGGCGATGCTCTGGCGGATCGGTCCGGTGGAACGCCGCGAAGTGTTCTTCGCCGACCTGCTGCTCAACGTGCGAGCGGCGAAGGAACTGCGGCTGTTCGGGATCGCCTCTTACCTGAGGGAGATCGTGAATCGGCAACGCCGCATCGCGAACGCCGAACGGCGCCGGATGGATCGGCGAGAGCTGTGGGTGCAGGCCGGCTGCGGCTTTGTCAGCGCTTTCTCCGCCGGCGTCGGCCTGGTCTGGGTCCTGATCTCAGCCGTCCACGGCCACCTCGGTGTCGGCGACATCTCGCTGTTCGTCGCCGCCGTGGCGGGCGTCCAGTCCGCGCTCGGCGGGCTCGTCGCAGAACTCGCCGTCGCGCACCGGCAGCTGCTTTTGTTCGATCATTATCTCGCGGTGCTGCGCGCCGGGCCCGACCTGACCGTCCGGACCGTGCCCGTTGACGTGAAGCCACTGTCCGGCGGCATCGAGTTACGGGACGTGTGGTTCCGCTACTCGCCCGATCATCCATGGGCGCTGCGTGGGGTCAGCCTCACCATCCCCCACGGTACGGCGATCGCCCTCGTCGGCAAGAACGGGGCAGGCAAAAGCACATTGGTCAAGCTGCTCTGCCGGATGTACGACCCGGAACGTGGCGCGGTGCTCTGGGACGGTGTGGATCTGCGCGATATGGACCCGGGGCAGTTGCGCGGCCGGATCGGCGCGGTCTTCCAGGACTACATGGAGTACGACATGACCGTGGCCGAGAACATCGGTCTGGGCGATCTCACCGCGTTGGACGACCGAGGCCGGATCGAGGCGGCGGCTCGCCGGGCTGGGGCGCACAGCCTGGTCGCCGGGCTGCCCCGGGGATACGACACGCTGCTGTCGCGGATCTTCTTCACGGTCGGGGAGGGGGATCAGGACGGCGATTCCGGGATGCACCTGTCCGGCGGTCAGTGGCAGCGATTAGCGCTGGCCCGGGCGTATCTGCGCGGCGAGCGTGACCTGCTGATCCTGGACGAGCCCAGCTCCGGTCTGGATGCGGAGGCCGAGCATGAGATTCACACGGGGCTGCGTGAGCATCGGAGAGGCCGCACCAACGTGCTGATCTCACATCGGCTGGGGGCGGTTCGCGACGCCGACCACATCGTCGTACTGGACGAGGGCCGGATCGTGGAGGAAGGCACGCACGCGACGCTGATGGCGTCCCAGGGCTTGTACGCGCGACTGTTCTCCATGCAGGCGCAGGGATACCATCCCGAGCGGATCCCGGGGTGAACGCAATGGCCTGGTCGCCTCCCACAGCGAAAACGCTCGGCCCGCCGTTGCCCGACCGCTCTCCCGTGCCCTACCGGACGGACCGGACGGCAGGGAGCCCGTATTGATCGCGCTCACGGTCGCGGGCCTGGTCGTCGTGCTCGGCGCGGCGGCCGCGGCCGGGCTGGTCCTGGTACGGCGGGCCTTCATGGTCATCGAGGTCGAAGGGCGGAGCATGGAGCCCGCTCTACGGTCGGGGGATCGGCTTCTCGCCCGGAGGCGCACCGGGCCGGGCGGAACCATCGAACGTGGCCAGATCGTGGTCATCACTCGGATCGGGCCTGGCGACGGGTTCCTGTTGGACGGCGGTCCCCTGCAGGTGATCAAGCGGGTGGCGGCACTGCCCGGCGACGCGGTTCCGGCGGTCTTCGACGGGCTGGGGGAGGACGTGGTGCCGCCCGGGCACATCCTCGTGCTCGGCGACAACCCGGATCACAGTGCCGACTCACGCCAGTGGGGATTCCTCCCCGAGCATCGGGTGACCGGTGTCGTGGCCCGGCGCCTGTCGCTCTGACCACCGCCGGCCCACGGGACGACCGCGTCGGCGAGATGCCTGTTCGCCGGCGATTTCTCGACCGATGGGTCGCCGTCCCGAGAACATCTCGCGATATAGGCGCCGCCCAGATCACGGATAACCGGAAAGCGGAGTGCGTCCGCCGAACAAACGTATACGGGCCGAGGACCAGTGCTCTGTGCGGCCGCTGACGAGGGCGGCCGTCCTGATCGGAGCCCGCCGGCCATCGCGTTTCGCCGTACGGAGAACTCCGTACCGATGAAATACAGCGTCGCGTGTATCGGCTCGGTATGCCGGTCATTATGGCCCTGGATAACTTGGTCGACAGGAATTCCCACCGAGGAGGTCTGATAATGAAAAGTATTCAGCGTCTGGCCGACCGGATGCTCGCCAGGGTCGTCCCCGAGGCCAGAGCGTCCGCCATCAACTGCTCCTACGAGTACTACGGGACCTGTCTGCGCCGGTACTGCTGCTGGGGGTCGGACGTCCCCGGAGGCAGCTGGTGCGCTCCTGCCGAGTACACCTGCTGACATCTGAAGCGAATGCGGCGGGACGCCCCCGGATCGTCGGGGCGTCCCGCCTTCTGCTCGTCCCGCCTTCACCACAGAGACTCCGAACCGCTTCGAGATCAGCCCTTCGTGGACGATCTCGCCATCTCCAGCGCGTACAGCCGGGTGAGGCCGTTGATGCGATACAGATCCTCGCCGACCGGCTCGACCAGGCGGAGATCGGCGAGCCGGCCGAGCGCGGCGGACGCCGTGTGGAGGTCGCAGCCGAGGAGGCGAGCGGCCTCGGCCTGGTCGCAGTCCGTGATGCCCTTCGTGCCCAGGTGGTGGAAGAGCGCCAAGGCGTTTCCGCCCAGGGCGTTCCCACGGCCCGTGCCGTGGCCCTGGAGGAGCGCCTCGTAGTCGGGGTGGAGGGCGCCGCGAATCGAGAGGTCGCCGCACGTGAGGAGATCGAGCCGGTTCCGCTCGTTGGCCAGCATGTCGGCGAACGCCGACAGAGACCATTCCCGCCGCACGTCCAGCCGCTTGCCGGCGATGCGCAGCGCCAGGGGAAGATGCTCGCACAGCCGCGCCACCCGGCCCACCTGGTCGGGTTCTCGGCGGGAACGTTCCCGCCCGCAGAGCCGCGCCAGCAGCTCGCATGCCGATGAGCGCTCCAGCGGACCCAGCGATACGTGCTCGACATGATCGAGCGCCGCGAGCACCCTGCGGCTGGTGATCAGCACCTGGCACTCGCGTGAGGGGTTGAGCAGTGGGCGCACCTGCCGTTCGTCGGTGACATTGTCGAGCAGGACCAGAAAACGCCGTCCCGTCGTCACCGCGACGAATCGCTGGACCACCTCGCTCTCACCGGCCGGAACGTCCCCGCCGCACATGCCGAGGATGGCGAGCAGCCTGGTCAGGGTCTCGTACGCGCCCGACCGGGCGCACGATCTCAGGTCGACGTAGAGAACGCCGTCGGGAAACGTGTCGGCCGCGGCACGAGCCGCGTGGATCGCCAGCGCGGACTTGCCCGTGCCCGCCGGACCGTGGACGGCGATGGTCCGCCACGGAGGTGCCGCCGAGGTGATCGCCGCGACCAGATCCTTCAGCTCCGCGTCGCGCCCCACGAACCGGGCCGGCGGCGCGGGCAGCGCCCACGACGGTGGCACCGGACGGGACGGCTGGGACGCGCCGGCCGGTTCGGACTCCACCGGGGAGGGGCCCCCGGCGAACCTCGGAGGCTCGCCGAGCGCCGGGTCACGCAGCAGGATCGCCTGGTGGAGGGTGGCCAACTCGGGGCCCGGCGCGACGCCCAGTTCCTCGCCGAGTGCGGCCCGTGCCCTGCCGTACGCGCCGAGGGCCGCCGCCGCGTCACCGGTCCGGTACAGCGCGAGCATGAGGTGTCCCCAGAGTCGTTCCCTCGTGGGGTGCACCGCGAGGGTCTCGCGGAGATCGGCGATGACCTCCGCGTGCTCGCCCAGGGCGAGACGGGCCTCGGCCAGTGTCTCCAGGGCGAGTAAGCGTTGCTCGCCGATGGCGTCCAGCCGCGGCCCCAGCGCTGAGGATCTGGGTACGTCCTCGGCCGGCGCGCCCCGCCACCAGGACAGCGCGGCCGTCAGGTGCCGGAGCGCCGCCGCCGCGTCGCCGCCGGACAGCGCTTCCCGGCCCCGCCGTACGGCCTCGGCGAACTCGGTGAGATCGAGCTCGCCGGGGCCGACGGAGAGCAGGTAGCCGGGTGGGCGGGCGATCAGCAACTCGGGCGTGCTCAGGCTGTCGCGCAGCCGATTCGCGTAGGTGCGGAGGTTGGCCACGGCGGAACGTGGCGGATTCGCGTCCCACACGGCCTCCACCAGCCGGTCCAAGGACACGGTGTGGTTGGCCTCCAGCAGTAGGGCGGTCAACAGAGCCCGCTGCTTGGGAGGGCCGAGCGGCACCTTCTTACCGTTTCGCCGCACCTGAACCGGGCCGAGAATGCTGAACCGCAGACTCATCAGACCTCCGCGTTCCGGAAGGAAATCGAGGTCGGCACAGGTTCTGCCGTGGAGCGGGTTGGCGCGTGGAATGCCGCAGTCCTGCGGCCGTTCGTCAAGCGGAGGCGCGGATCACCAGGTGCGTGTCGAGGATCACGACCGGCTGCTCCAGCGGCTCACCGTTGATCCGGGCGATCAGCAGTTGCACCATCTGCCTGCCCATCGCCTCGGTCGGCTGGTGCACGCTGGTGAGCGGCGGATCGGTGTGCAGCGCCACCTTGGAATCCTCGAAGCCGATGAGCGCGACGTCGTCGGGCACCCGCATGCCCCGCTCCCTGAGCACGTGGAGCGCGCCCATCGCCATCGGGTCGGATGCCGTGAACACGGCGTCCAGGTCCGGATGCCGCTCCAGCAGTTCGTGCATCGCCGCCTCGCCGCTCTCCTCGGAGAAGTCTCCGTACGCGACGCGCTCGGTCATGCCGGTGGCGAGCAGGGCGTCGCGATATCCCGCGAGACGGTCGACACCCACCCCCATGTCCTGGGGACCGGCGATCGTGGCGATGCGGCCGCGGCCCTTGGAGATCAGATACTTGACCGCCTGCCGCGCGCCCGCCCGGTTGTCCATGTCGACATAGCTGTACGGGTTCAGCCCGACAGGACGGCCGCCCAGCACGGTCGGCACGCCCATCTTCTCCAGCCGCCCCGGCAGGGGGTCGGCGCCGTGGACCGAGGTCAGCAGGACGCCGTCCACGTGCTGGCCGGTCAGATAGTGCTCCAGCCGGTCGTGCTCGCGTCGGTTCTGCGCCATCGTCAGGATGAGCTGCAGACCGGTCTCCGCGAGCGCCGAGCCGATGCCGCGGATGACCCCGGCGAAGTACGGCTCGTCGAAGACCCGCTGTTCGGACTCGGACACCACCAGCGCGATGGTGTCCGTCCGGTTGGTGACCAGGGTTCGCGCCGCCCGGTTGGGCACGTAGCCGAGCTCCTGGATGGCCTGCATCACGGCGTCTCGGGCTTTGTCACTGACCTTCGGTGACCCGTTGATCACACGCGACACCGTGCCGCGGCCGACCCCGGCGCGGGCGGCGACCGCCTCCAGCGTCGGTCGCCCTCCCGAACGGCGGTCACCGTTCATCTGGTTGCCCCCTCGTCCTATCTGCGCTTATTCTGCCGGACCCAGCAGCCCGCCGTGCCGGATGGTGTCGGCGTACCAGAGGGCGCTCGACTTCATTGTCCTGATCTGCGTCTCGTAGTCCACATAAACCAGGCCGAAGCGCTTGCCGTACCCCCAGGCCCACTCGAAGTTGTCCATCAGCGACCAGGCGAAGTAGCCCCGCAGCGGGATGCCCGTCTCGATGGCGTCGTGGCAGACCCGCAGGTGCGTGTCGATGTACGCGGCCCGCTCGGGGTCGTGGATCGTGCCGTCCTCCGCGACCACGTCGTCGAAGGCCGCGCCGTTCTCTGAGATGTAGAGCGGGAGTCGCGGGTATTCGGCGACGAGCCGGTCGAGCACCTCGCGCAGCCCCGAGCCGTCGATCTCCCAGCCCATCCCGGTGACCGGCCGGCCACCGTTGACGAACCCGACATGCTCGCTGCCCACCCAGGGCGAGCCGGAGTCCGTCGGCGCCGCCGACGCCGACTGCGCACCGCCGGGAGCCCCGGACACGGTGAAGCGGCTGTAGTAGTTGATCAGCAGCATGTCGAGGGGCGCGGCGATCGTCGCCAGGTCGCCGTCCTCGATGAAATCGAGGTCGGTGACGGCGCCGAGGTCCTTCAGCACGTCCTCGGGGTATTCGCCCTTCAGCAGCGCGTCCAGGAAGAAGCGGTTCTGCAGGCCGTCGATGCGCCGTGCCGCGTCCGCGTCCTCCTCGCTGTCGGTGGCCGGGGAGATCGCGTACAGGTTCACGCACCCGCCGATCTGCGAGTCCGCGTTCTGCGCGCGCATCGCCTGTGCGGCCAGGCCGTGGGCGAGGTTGAGGTGGTGCGCGGCGCGGATCGCCGCGGCCGGCTCACGCCGCCCGGGGGCGTGCTCTCCGGAGGCGTACCCGAGGAAGGCCGCGCACCACGGCTCGTTGACCGTGCTCCAGTTCCGCACGCGGTCGCCGAGCTCGGCGTGCACGGCGGCGGCGAAGTCGGCGAAGCGCTTCGACGTGTCGCGTGCCGGCCACCCCCCGGCGTCCTCCAACGCCTGGGGCAGATCCCAGTGGTAGAGGGTCAGCCAGGGGTCGATGCCGTAGCTGAGCAACTCGTCGACCAGCCGCTTGTAGAAGTCGAGGCCCTTGGTGTTGTACGCCCCCGAGCCGAGGGGCTGGATCCGCGGCCACGAGACGGAGAACCGGTAGGCGGTCAGCCCGAGATCGGCCATCAGCCGGACGTCCTCGGCGTACCGGTTGTAGTGGTCGATCGCGACCTCGGCGTGGTCGCCGCCCACGATCCGGCCGTCCTGGCGGCAGAAGGTGTCCCAGATCGAGACCCCCCGCCCGTCCGCCGAGATCGATCCCTCGATCTGGTAGGCGGACGTGGCGGCTCCCCAGACGAACCCGGTCGGGAACATCAGGCCTGAGGACTGGGTCTCGGGTCGTGTGCCTTGCGTGGTCACGCTTTGACTGCACCTTCCATGAGTCCGCCGATGATCTGTCGGCCGAACGCGATGAAAACGACGATGAGCGGGATGATCGACATCAGCGTGCCGCTGAAGATCAGCACGTAGTCCGTGCCGTACTTCGCGTTGAGCGAGTTGATGGCGACCTGGACGGTCGGGTTGTCCGGCGTCAGCACGAGCAGCGGCCACATGAAGTCGTTCCAGGTCAGCATGAACGTGTTGATGCCGAGCACCGCCATGCCCGGCCGTACGGCGGGCAGGATGACGTTCCACCAGATCCGCATCGTGGACGCGCCGTCCACCCGGGCGGCCTCCACCAGCTCGTTCGGCACGGCCTGGTCGGTGTACTGCGTCATGAGGAAGACGCCGAAGCCGTTGAGCAGGTACGGCATGATCACGGCCTTGATCGTGCCGACCCACTCGAGGCTGACCATCACCCGGTAGAGGGGCACGATGCCCATCTGCTGCAGCGGCACCATCATGGTCACCAGGACCAGCAGCAGCAGGATCTTGCCACCCTTGAAGCGGAGCCTGGCGAACGCGAAACCGGCGAACGTCGAGATCATCACCACGGAGGCGGTCACCGTGACGGCGATGATCAGGGAGTTGGTCAGACCGGTCAGGTAGTGCGCGTCCGGGTTGGACAGCACGCGCTGGATGTTCTCGCCGAGATTGCCGCCGGGCAGGAACGGCGGCGGGATGTCGGTGGCCTCCCGGTTGGAGCGCGAGGCGATGATGATCATCCAGTAGAGCGGGAAAGCCGAGATGACGATCGTGATGGCGAGCACGATCTTCGTGAACGGAGTTGCGGCCCAGATGCCGGCGGCTCCTCCGGACGCCTTGGTGCGGCGCCGCCGCGTGCCGGCGGGCGCGGAGAGCGTGGTCACTTGTTGCCCCCGATCCGGCGGATGAGCAGGAAGTTGATCAGTGATCCGATGAGGATGAGCAGGAACAGCAGCCAGGCGGCGGCCGAGGCATAGCCGTAGTCGAACTCGCGGAAGCCCTCTTCGAAGATGAACATCGAGACGGTCTGGAACTGGCTGTCGGTGCCGCCGTGGACGTTGCCGTTGTAGAACGTGGTCGGTTCGGCGAACAGCGTGAGACCGCCGATCGTCGAGTTCAGCACCACGAAGATCATGGTCGGCCGGAGCATCGGCACGGTGATCTGCCAGAACTGACGCCGCCGGGACGCGCCGTCGATCGAGGCCGCCTCGTAGAGGTCCTTGGGGATCGTCTGCATGCCGGCGAGGAAGATGATCGCGTTGTAGCCGGTCCACCGCCAGTCGACCATCGTGGCGATGGCGAGCCAGGAGGGGATGCGCTGGGCCTTCCAGTCGATGGGGTCGACCCCGAACCAGCTGAGGATCCAGTTGATCACACCCCAGTCCCGGCCGTAGAGCTGGGTGAAGACGACCGCCACCGCGACCACCGAGGTGACCAGGGGGAGCAGGACGCCCATCCGGACCAGCAGCTGGCCCCTGAACCGCTTGTTCAGCGCGTTGGCGAGCAGTAGCGCCAGCAGCATCTGCGGGACCGTCGCGATGACGAACATGCCCAGCGTGTTGACGACCGCCTTCCAGAAGGCGGAGTCGGCGAGCATCGCGGTGTAGTTGCCCAGGCCGGTCCACTCGACCGTGCCGGTGAGGTCGTACTTGTAGAAGGAGTAGTAGAGGGTGAAGCCGAGGGGGAACAGCCCGAAGAGCAGGAAGAGCAGATAGTACGGCGAGACCAGGAGGTACGGCGCGGCCTTGAGGTCCAGCCAGGTCCGGAAGGACCGGGGCGAATTCCGCCGGACGTGCCTCCTGCCGGGGGGAACCGGCGCCCGGGTGGGTTGGCCGGCGTCGACGTGCAGGCTCATGGATTACCTTTCAGTGAAAGCAGGCGACCGGCCCGCCGGCGGGGTGCCGCTGCGGCGGGCCGGTGTTCACCTGGCGGGCGAGGGTCAGCCCGCGGCCTTCACGGCGTCGTCGACGAGCCGCTTCCAGCCCTCGGCGTACGGCACGGAGCCGTCGTCGATGGCCGAGACCACCGACTCCACCGCGTTCTTCACCTGGGCGTGCTTCACACCGAGGAAGACCGGCTGGAGCGCGCCGGCCGACTTGACGAAGATGTCACCGACCGGGGCGTCGTTGAAGTACTCGTTCTTCGCGCCCTGGACGGCCGGGTCCTGCTGGGCCTGGACGTTGCTCGGCAGGTTGCCGGAGTAGTTGAAGACGCTCACCTGGCCTTCCTTGCCGGTCAGGTACTCGAGGACCTGGGCGGCCTCCTTCGGGTGCTTGGACTGCTTGGGCACCGCGAGCCAGGAGCCGCCCCAGTTGCCGCCGCCGCCGGGCACCGCCGCGACGTCCCACTTACCGGCGAACTCCGGACCGGCCGCGTCGTCGCCGCTGACCACGCCGAGCATCCAGGCCGGGCAGCCGAGGGTGGCGAACTGCGACTTCTTCATGCCGGTCTTCCACTCGTCGGTGAAGTTGCGCAGCTTGGCGGTGAGTCCCTCCTTGCTGATCTTCTCGGCGAAGTCGTAGGCCGTCTTGACCGCCGGGTTCGAGTCGACGATCAGCTTGTTGTCCTTGTCGAAGTAGGCGACGTTGCCGTTCTTGGCGGCCTCCTGCACCAGGACCACGTTGTAGAGCGTGTTGGTGCCGTCGACGAACTTGGTGTCCTTGACCTTGGCCTGGAACTGGTGGCCGACCTTGACGAAGTCGTCCCAGGTGGGCCAGAGCTTGCCGACCTCCTCGCGGTCGGAGGGCAGGCCGGCCTTCTCGAACAGGTCCTTGCGGTAGCACAGGCTCATGCCGCCGACGTCGGTCCCGAGCGCGAACAGCTTGCCGTCGACGGTGACGCCGTTCTCCCACTTCCAGGCGGGGAAGTTCGCCTGGTGGTTGTTCAGGCCGAACTCGCCGAGGTCGGCCCACCACTCGGGGTGCGCCTTGGCGAGGCCCATGCCGCCTTCCTCGATGCCGACCACGTCGCCCGCGCCGGCGCCGGACTGCAGCCACTGGATCATCTGCGGCCAGTAGGTCTGCTCGAACTGGTCGGTCAGGTTGTCATATTTGATCTGGATGTCGGTGTGCTCGGCGTTCCACTTGTCGACGGCCTCCTTGAAGCCGAAGTTCTTGCCGCCGCCGAACGTCTGGAGCGTGATCGTGACCTTCTCTGCGGCGGCCGAGGACCCGCCGTCCGACGGAGTGCTGCTGCTGCCGCCGTCGTCGGTGCTGCAGGCGCTGATGACGCTCAGGGCGAGCGCGGACGCCGCGGCGATCGCGAGCATCCTGCCGCGACGCGAGTTGCCAATCATTGCGGACCCCTCTCAGGTGGTATCCCGAAGTCTCATTGGGAGGGTTGTGTCTCAGGCCGGTCCCCGAGCTGACGGCCCGTGATCTGTAACTGCTGCTCGGCGCTGCCGTGCCCGTTGCGAATCCAGGGTTGGGAGCGCTCCCACGAAGAGTCCTCTATTGGGCCCTCAGGCGTCAATACGCTGAAACCTAACTGTTACTCCGCGGGGGGTTAGAGCCCCGAAAAGGGATAGAACCGGATGAACTTCGCCTGGGAGCGCTCCCATGGTCATATGGGTAGAAACGTGGGAATGGCCACCGCCCCTCCGGGCGGTGGCCATCCGAGGCGGACGCACCGATCACGGGACCTGCGCCGGCGGTGCGCGCCCGCCGGTCGCGCTCGCCGAGTCGGCGACCCGGCAGGTGATGCCGACGCAGGCGCGCAGCATCGCCAATCGCGCCGATAGGGTGGCCAGCAGGAAGGGATCGGCCGTCGCGGCGAGGTTGTGCATCTGCGCGGGATCGCTGCTCAGGTCGTAGAGTTGTCGCTCACCCGTGGCGTACTCCACGTAGCTGTAGTGGTCGGTGCGCAGGACGCCGTAGTCGGGCGGGGTCTTCGGCGAGTAGTCGGCGTGGGCGAACTCCACGAGCACGGCGTCGCGCCAGGGCACCGCACGGCCGTGCAGGAGCGGGGCGAGCGAGCGGCCCTCGGCGAACGCGGGCGCCACGGTCCCGGCGATTTCGGCGAACGTGGGCGCGAGGTCGACCGTCGAGGCCAGCGCGCCGATCCTGCTGCCGGGGACGATGCCCGGGCCCCTGACCACGAGGGGGATGCGGATGTCCTCTTCGAAGGGCGTCGTCTTGCCCGGGCGCAGCCGATGCTGGCCCAGATGGAAGCCGTTGTCGGAGGTGAAGAAGATGTAGGTGTCGTCCAGGCGGCCGGTCTCGGCCAGGGTGGAGACCAGGGCGCCCACCATGTCGTCGACGCCCAGCATGGCGCGCAGCCGGTTCCGGTGCACCCGGTCGATCCTGCGCACGTCCTTCGCCGACAGCGGCGCGTGCTTTCTGAGCCACAGCGGCTCGGCCGAGGTGTCCGCCTGGTCGAACGACGCGGTCCTGGGCGCGATCTCGTCGCTGAACGCGTCGGCGTGCCTGGGGGCGTAATTGGCGGGCAGGTGCGGCGCGACCGGGGCCAGGTAGAGGAAGAACGGCCCGGTGGTCGAGGTGGCGAACGCGCTCGCCTTCGTGCTCAGCACGTCCTCGAGGTAGTCCTCGGCCGCGTGGCCGTACTGCCGGATGGTCCCGTTCTCGTTGAGCGCGTAGCCGTACTCCTGATAGAGCCTGGTGACGGGGACCGCCCACTCGTCCCAGCCCCGCGGGACGTACGACCAGCTCGCGCCGGTCGGATAGTTGTTGAGGTACTTGCCCAGCAGGGCGGTGCGGTAGCCGGCGTCGTGCAGCCATGTGCCGACCGTGGAGGCCTCCAGCGGCCGGAACTTGGGAAAGCCGCCGGTCGGCGGCCGGTTGCTCACCACATGGTGGCTGTGCATGTACTGTGACCGCAGGATCGACGATCGGGAGGGGCAGCACCAGGGGTTGGTGGCGAAGAAGCGGGAGAACGTCGCCCCCTGACGGACCAGCAGGTTCCAGATGTTGGGAAACCGGCTGAGATCCATGGCGTCCAGATCGTCCACCAGGATGAACACGATGTTCGGCCGATGGGGCGTGGCGGGTTGCGCGCGTGAGGGCTCTCCGTGGGCGATGCCGGAGAGTGCGAGGCACAGGGTGAGTGCGGCGGCCAGCCGGGTCGGCCATCTCCCGCGCCCCCTCGCGATCGCCGCCCTCTTGGGGAACAGCGCTCTCATGCGGACCGCTGCCCTCTTGAGGAACAGGGCTCTCTTTGTGAACGGCACGGCAGGGATCGTAACCGCACGCTGGACAGCGGAAACACACAGAGCGTAACTGCTTCGACGCAAAAAGTGAACAAATCGCACGAAAGGCGTGCGAAACGCCAGCCCTGCTCACGTCCTCCGCGGCGGCCTCGTGCCCCGCCCGCCCTCAGCGGGAGGCCGAGTCGGAGACCGCGGCGCCGTACGCGGCGCCGGAGGCCGGATCGGGCGCCGCCTCGGGCGCCGGATCGGGTGCCGTTTCCGGCGCGGGGTCGGGCGACAGCGGCAGCCTGACGACGAACCGGACGCCCGCGTCCTCGCACTCGACGTGAATCGTGCCGCCGTGCGACTCCACGACCTCGCGGGCGATGGCGAGGCCGAGCCCGGTCCCGCCGTGGGTCCTGCTCCTGGCGGTGTCGCGCCGGTAGAACCGTTCGAAGATCCGGTCGCAGTCCCCCTGCGGGATGGGCTCGCCGTCGTTGAACACCGACAGCACGGCGTGCTCACCGGTTTCGTCGCGGACCCGGCCGACCTCGGCGTGCACCCGCGTCGCCGCGTGCCGCTCGGCGTTGTCGAGCAGGTTGGTCACCACCCGGGAAAGCTGCGGGCGCAGCCCTTTGACCGTCACGTCCGGCGCGGCCTGGAGGTGTGTCGGCACCCGGTCCGGGCGGGAGCGGATCTCGGCGGTGAGCAGTTCCCCGAGGTCGAGGAACTCGCGCACGGTGGGCGGGGCGGTGCCGAGCCGCGCCAGCAGGAGCAGGTCCGTCACGATCGCCTCGAGCCTGCCCGTGTCGCGCAGGGCCGCCTCGACGGCCTCCTCGGTGTCCTCCGGATGCAGGCGGGCGCACTCCAGCTGGGCGCGGATCCCCGCTATGGGCGTGCGCAGCTCGTGCGAGGCGTCGGCGGCGAACTGCCGCTGCTGCTGGATCGACCGCTCCAGCCGGGACAGCGCGTCGTTGGCGGTCCTGGCGAGCCTGGCGATCTCGTCGTCACCGGGGGGTTCCGGCACCCGGCAGCCGGGGTTGGACGGCGCGACCTCCCCGAGTTCCGACCGGATCGCCTCGACGGGGCGCAGGGCACGTCCGGCGACCAGCCAGGCGATCGATGCCACCCCGCCGCAGAGCAGCAGGCACGCGAGCAGGAGCCCCAGCTCCGGCAGCCGGGTGCCGAGAACGGCCGGGGTGGCCCGGCCCGCGTACACCACGGCGGAGTCCGGCTCGGGGGAGACCTTGACCGCGGTCACGTAGAGGCACTCGCCGTGCGGCAGCGAACACGAGGTGGCCCGGCTGACCCGCGTGTGGGGGGCGGGACGTAAGGGGCTGAGCCGGCGCAGCTCCCTGGCCGGTGCGCTGGCCGCCATGATCCGCCCGTCCGAGGTGACCACCTCGATGAGGTCGATGCCGTTCCCGCTCGTCGGCAGCGGGTCGGGCAGCCGCCCCACCTGGACCTCCGCGGCGATCCGGCTCGCGGTCGACAGGCTGTCGTCCCAGATCCGGTCGGCGATGCCGTGCCGCAGGACGATGTCCGCGATGATCGCCACCGGGATGAGGACGAGCGCGGCGGCGGCTGTGGCGATCAGCGTCAGACGTGCCCTGAGGGACGGTACGCGCGGCCAGGGGAGGGACATGTCCTGAGGCTACTGATGGTCATCTCGTGGAAACTTCGCGACAGCGAAAATTCGAGGCCAAAGTTATTCAAAGTGGGACCAAGTGGATGTTTGCCCGCTCTTTCTGAAACTTGCGGAAGGAGCATGCATGGATCGGCGGTGTCTCGTACGCGCGCTCCGATGTCGACCCATGCCCGGCCCACCGCCGTAACGGCGGCGCGACCCGTGTCGGAGACTGTTGGTGTCGGCCCCGGTAGGAAGGCAGGTGGTGGGCATGTTGCTGCGGCTGCGGGTCTCGCTCCCGGACCGCCCCGGAGTGCTGGGGCAGGTGGCCCGGGCCTTCGGGGTGATGGGCGCCGACATTCTGCAGGTCACCGTGCTGGAACGGCGGGCCGGGCGCGCCGTGGACGACTTCACCGTCTTCTGGCCCGGCCTGTTCGAGCCCGGCGAGCTGCGTGACCGGATCTGCGTGGTCCCCGGCGCCCGGGTCGACGGGGTGTGGCCGACACGGGAGGCCCCCGGCACGAGCCCCGACTACGACCTGCTCGGCCACGTCGCGGGCGAACCGGAACGGGCGATCGTCACGCTGGTCGACGCGATGCCCGACGTGGTGAGCGCCGAGTGGGCGGTCGCGGTCGACTCCGGGAGCGGCGCGGTGCTGCACGGGAGCTGGCAGGCGCCCGAGGACGTGCCGGCCGCGGACCTGACCCCGCTGCGCGCCTCCGCCATGACCAGGGACGGACTGCACCTGGCGTGCGTGCCGATGGACGGGACGCACCTGGTCGTGGCCCGGTCACAGGGGCCGCCGTTCCACCAGGCCGAGCTCGACAAGATCGCCAGGTTGACGGGCATCGTCTGCGCCCTGGCCCGATCGGCCGCCGGCCGGGAGCACGCTACCGGCGGGGCGGGTCGATCCGGGCGCCGCTCTGGGTGAACAGCATCAGACGGGAGACGTCGACGGCGACCCGGCCGTGCTCGCCGGCCCGCCACACGGGACGGTTGCCCAGCCGGACGATCAGGTCGGCGCGCCGGTGCGTGCCGTACCCCGCCGGCGGCGGGGTGTGCTCCTCCTCGGAGCTCCCGCCAGCCCCCAGGAGCCTGCGCATGATCGAGCGGGTCTTGCCGTTGCCCCCGGCGCCGCCGTTCATGTGGCGACGGGGATCCGGCGGTTCCGGCACGGTGACGGCGGGGATGCCCGCCTCCAGGTAGGCCAGCCACTCGTGGCCGTGATATTCCAGGGTGCGGACCCGGCCGAAGAAGCTCGGCCCCTCCGTCTGCTCGGGCACCGGCGTCAGCCCGTCCGGCCGGATGCCCACGATGATCTGCGCGCCGGTGTGCTGGGAAACGGCGTACGCACGTGGATCGGTCCATGGCATCGTGATTTGGTGCGGGCCGAAATCCAGCATGATGAACTGGTTCTGCGGCGTCCGGACGGTGGCGGCGAGCAGGTTGAGCTGCTGTGAGTTGAGGAACGCGGCGGTGAAGGCGGTGGCCGGGTCGTTGTAGACCTGGGCGGGGGTGCCGACATCCTGCAGCACGCCACGATTCATGATCGCGATGCGGTCGGCCAGGGTCAGCGCCTCGACCTGGTCGTGCGTCACGTAGATCGTGGTGACCCCGAGCGCACGCACCAGCGATGAGATCTCCATGCGCAGTTCTGTGCGCATGCCGGCGTCGAGGTTGGACAGCGGCTCGTCCATCAGGAACAGGGACGGCTGCCGTACGATCGCGCGGCCCATGGCGACACGCTGGCGCTGCCCGCCGGACAGGGTGCCCGGCCGGCGGTCCAGGGTCTCCTCGATGTGCAGCGCGCGGGACAGCTCCACCACCCGCTCGCGGACCATGTTCGGGTCGGTCTTGGCGATCTCCATCGGGAAGGACAGGTTCCCGCGTACGGATCGGTGCGGATAGAGCGCCCCATTCTGGAACACCATCGCGACATCGCGGTCGCGAGGTGCGTAGTCATTGGCGAGTTGGCCGGAAAGCCACAGATCGCCTGATGTGATCTCCTCCAGCCCCGCGATCATGCGCAGCAGGGTGGACTTCCCGCAGCCCGAGGGCCCGAGCAGGACGAGAAGCTCCCCCTCGTCCGCGCGCAGGCTCAGGCGGTCTACCGCGAGAAATCCCCCCGGGTAGACCTTCGTCACGTTGTCGAGGACGACGGTGCTCATCAAAAGCTCGTTCCTCCCGGGCGCCGCGCCCGGATCCCCAGCCATCGGTTGTGATTGATGAGGTAGTACATCGCGTCTCGGCCACGAATGTCCATACATCCAATGAACAATCCGGCAACTACTGCTATTTCAAGGTGACTAAATCACTTTCTCCATAAAAAGTAGTTTGTCGGATTTGATGCCAGCTGGGCCGAGACCGGCCGAAGGTCACGACTTTGCGGAAACTTTCTGCAAGGTCTTTCACCACGGCTCGGCGGCCGGTACGTTCCGACGTAAACCCCCGAACAAGGAGCGCAACCAGATGCGGCGAGTCATCACGGCCGCGGCTACCGCCGCGGCGCTGACCCTGGCGGTGGCGGCATGCGGTGGCGGTGACGGCGGCACCGGTACGGCTCCCGCCTCCAGTGCGGCGCCCGCCGAGGTCTCGGGTGAGATCACGTGGTGGGACACCTCGGACGCGACCACCGAGGCCCCCGCGTTCAAGGAGCTCGTCGAGGAGTTCCACGCGAAGTATCCGAAGATCAACGTGACCTACGTCAACGTGCCCTTCGCCGACGCCCGGGACAAGTTCAAGACGGCCGCCCCGTCCGGATCCGGCGCCCCCGACGTGCTGCGCACCGACGTCGGCTGGGTGGCGGAGTTCGCCTCGCTCGGCTACCTCGCGCCGCTCGACGGCACCCCGGCCGTGGACAGGCCGGAGGAGTTCCTGCCCACGCCGGCGGCCAGCGGCAGGTTCGGCGGCAAGACGTACGGCGTGCCGCAGGTCACCGACACGATCGGCCTGCTCTACAACAAGGAGCTGCTGAAGAAGGCGGGCCACGACGCCCCGCCGGCCACCATGGCCGAGCTGAAGCAGACCGCGCTCGACGTCAAGTCGAAGACCGACGCCGACGGCATCGCGCTCAACGTCGACGCCTACTTCCTGCTGCCGTTCATCTACGGCGAGGGCGGAGACCTCGTCGACGCGCAGAACAAGAAGATCACGATCTCGTCGCCGCAGTCCGTCGCGGGAGTCAAGATCGTCGAAGACCTGATCGAGTCGGGTGCGGCCGCCAAGCCCGCCCTGCAGGACAGCTACACCAACGCCGAGACCGCCTTCAAGGAAGGCAAGGTCGCGATGATCTTCAATGGCCCGTGGTCGAACGCCGACAACCTCGGCGGCAAGGTGTTCAAGGACGATCCGGACAACTTCGGCGTCGCCCCGGTCCCGGCCGGCTCGGTGCGATCGGGCGCACCCGTCGGCGGCCACGACTACACCGTCTACGCCGGCTCGAAGAACCTCGCCGCTGCGTATCTGTTCGTCCAGTTCATGGCCTCGGCGGAGAGCCAGGCCAAGATCGCCGGAGAGCTGGGCCTGCTGCCCACCCGCACCCCGGCGTACGGCATGCCCGCAGCGACCGCGAACCCGAAGATCGCGCAGTGGCAGAAGCCGATGGAGTCGGCCGTGGAGCGGCCGTGGATCCCGGAGGCGGCCTCGCTGTTCCAGCCGCTGGTGGAGGGCTACCAGAGGCTCGCCGGCGGCCAGACGACCACCGAGCCGATGCTGGAGGACGTGGCCACCGCCTACGAGGGCATCCTCAAGGGCTGGAGCCGGTGACCCGATGACGACCGATGCCGCCGCGGCTGGGCGGGCCGCGCCCCCGGGTGCGGTGCGGCGTGCCCTTTCCCGGCACTGGTACGCGTGGGCGATGACGGCCCCGGTCGTCATCGTCACGCTCGTGCTGGTCGGCTACCCGCTGCTGCGTGGCGTTTACCTGTCGCTCACCGACGCGACCGAGGCCAACATGGGCCGCACCATCGGGATGAACGTCATCCCCGCGACGTACGAGTTCATCGGGCTGCGCAACTACGTGGAGATCCTCACCTCGGCCACGTTCGTCGGGCGCCTGACGTGGACCATCGTCTGGACGGCGGTGTGCGTCGCCCTGCACGTGGGCATCGGGCTGGGCATGGCGTTGCTGCTCAACCGGCCGATGCGCCTGCGGTCGGTCTACCGGGTGCTGCTCGTGCTGCCCTGGGCCGTACCGGCGTTCGTGTCGGCGTTCATCTGGCGTTACCTGCTCAACGGCGAGTTCGGCGTGATCAACGCCATGCTCCGGGCGGCCGGGTTCGCCGGGATCGCCTGGCTCGACGACCCCTTCTGGGCGAAGGTCTCGGTGATCGTCTGCAACGTCTGGCTGGGCGTGCCGTTCATGATGCTCGCCATGCTGGGCGGCCTGCAGGCCATCCCGCGCGAGCTGCACGAGGCGGCCGAGGTCGACGGAGCCTCGCCCCGGCAGCGGTTCCGCCACATCACGCTGCCCGGCCTGCGCCCGGTGTCGAGCACCGTGGTGCTGCTCGGCACGATCTGGACGTTCAACCAGTTCCCGGTCATCTTCCTGCTCACCAAGGGCGGGCCGGCCGGGTCCACGGAGATCCTCGTCACGTACGCCTTCCGGGAGGCGTTCGAGGGCATCCGCGACTACTCGGGCTCGGCCGCCTGGGGCATGGTGATCCTCGCCCTGCTCGCGGTGCTGGCCGTCGTCTACCGGCGTGCGCTCGGCCGGCAGGGGGAGGCATGGTGACGGGCTCCTCCCAGGCCGTTCAGGGGTCCCGGCGGACGCCCCGGCCGCGTGGCGAGCGCGGCCCGCTGAAGTCGATCGCGCTGCACCTCACGCTGATCACGGCGAGCCTGATCGCGGTCTTCCCGGTCGCCTGGCTGGTGCTGACCTCGCTCAAGCCCAGGACGGTCATCGAGTCGGCCTCGGTCCGGCCGTTCGAACAGCCGACGCTGGACAACTACGCGCAGGTGCTCGGGGACACCAAGTTCCTCACCTGGGCCGCCAACGCGATCGCCGTCTCGCTGCTCACCGCGGTGATCGGCG
>BCRI01000070.1 GCA_001552515.1 Sphaerimonospora mesophila NBRC 14179 = JCM 3151 | reverse complement strand
TTCGTGGACAGCCCGCCCTCCTTGACCCAGGCCTTGCCGTCGCCGGTGAGCACGCCGATGCGATCTCCCGCGAGAGCGATCTGGATGACGCCGTCGTGTTCGAGCACCCAGTTGGTGGACAGGCCTCCCTCCTTCACCAGGGCGTCGCCGTCGGCCCTGAGCACCCCGATCCGGGGCGGGGCGATGGCGGCCCGCGCCTGGGTTTCGGCCTGGGCGGCGGGTGCGGTGGTGCCGAGGGCGGCCAGCAGCAGGCCCACCGCGCATGCGAACCCCGCCTTGAGGGAAGCCGAGCCTGGTCGTGTCGCCGAACGAGTCGTCATGGATGCCTCCGCGTCAGATCGGGCGGGACTCCTTCCCACCGAAATCGATCACGCAGAGAATAGACCCGGACACGATGAGTGATCGCGGTAGTCTTATGGCAGGCGAGTCACGACCTTTCGGGACACACGCAGAACAGATGCCCCTCGGGGTCCGCGAGGACGATCCAACCATCGCCCGGCTGGAACTGCGGCTTGGTCGCCCCGAACTCCAGGCACTCCGCCACCGTCTTCTCCACGTCGGGCACCTCCGGCGTACTCGTCCTCCGCGTACCGCACCTCGAACCCGGTGATCATCCTGACCAGAGCTCGGCGAGCCTCTTCGGCTAGGCACAGTCGATGGACATGGCGAGGAACCTGGCGATCGTTGTCATGCTCGCCGTGCTGCCGGCCGTACCTTTCAGGAAGTGTCAGGTATGCGAAGGAGTGAAGGGATGCCTGATGGTGGCACCATGAACCGGGCAGACGGAACCAGTCCGGCGGCCCGGACGTTGAAGCGAGTGCCCTGCCCGGCGCAGCGAAGGTGTCGCCGTGGTGATATGACGGGGCGACGACTGGCGGGAGGGGCACGGGCATGGCGCGGGTGACCGGTTGGATCAAGCGCCTCCTCGATAAGCCGGGGAGCGTCGACCTGGCGCCGTTCCAGCGGATCGTCGCGGAGGCCGGAGGGCTCGAATCGGGGCTGCGCGACCGGACCGAACTCGTGCCGGCCAGCACGAATCGGACCGACGCGAATCGGAGCGGCGCGAATCGGACCGGCGCGGATTGGGTCGGCGGCGCCGAGTTCAGCGCCGTCGTGCGCGAGGCGGCCCGCCGCACGCTCGGCCAGCGCCCGTTCGACGTGCAACTCGTCGGCATGCTCGCCATGCTGAACGGCCATGTCGTGCAGATGGCGACCGGCGAGGGCAAGACGCTGGTGGGGGCGCTGACCGCGGCCGGGTACGCGCTGCGCGGCAGGCGGGTGCACGTGGTCTCGGTCAACGACTACCTCGCCCGGCGGGACGCCGAGTGGATGACCCCGTTGTACGGAGCCCTGGGCCTGACCGTCGGCTGGATCGCCGAGAGCTCGGCTCCCGAGGAGCGCCGGGCCGCCTACGCCTGTGACGTCACCTATGCGGCGGTGAGCGAGCTCGGCTTCGACGTGCTGCGTGACCGGGTGCGCACCGACCCGGCCGACCTGGTCGTACCGGCCCCGCAGGTCGCGGTCGTCGACGAGGCCGACTCCGTACTGGTGGACGAGGCGCGGGTGCCGCTGGTGCTGGCGGGCGCCGCCGATCCGGGGGCGGCCCTGCCGGAGATGGCCGCGCTGGTCCGGCGGCTCTCGAAGGGGTATCACTACACGATCGACGAGGAGGGCCGCAACGTCTTCCTGACGCCCAAGGGCACCGACACCGTGGAGAAGGCGCTCGGCGTCGATCTCTACGCCGACCCCGGCGTCGTCACCCAGGTCAACCTCGCCCTGCACGCCCACGCCCTGCTGACCCGGGACGTGGACTACATCGTCAGGGACGGGCGGGTGCAGCTCATCAACACCGCACGCGGCCGGGTCGCGATGCTGCAGCGGTGGCCGGACGGTCTCCAGGCAGCGGTGGAGGCCAAGGAGATGCTCGCCCCCTCCGAGACCGGGGAGATCCTCGACTCGCTCACGATCCAATCCCTGATGCGGCGTTACCCCGAAATATGTGGCATGACGGGTACGGCGCTCGCGGTCGCCGACCAGCTCCGCGAGTTCTACGACCTGCGGGTCGCCGTCATCCCGCCGAACAAGCCGTGCATCCGGGTCGACGAACCCGACCGGATCTTCACCACGGCGGAGGACAAGGAGCGGGCGCTGCTGGAGGAGATAGCGGATCAGCACGCCACCGGCAGGCCCGTCCTGGTCGGCACGCTCGACATCGCCGAGTCCGAGCGCCTCGCCGAGGCCCTGCGCGCCAAGGGGCTCGACCCCGTGGTGCTCAACGCCAAGAACGACGCGGAGGAGGCCGAGGTGATCTCCCGCGCCGGAGCCCGGGGGGCGATCACCGTCTCGACCCAGATGGCCGGGCGTGGTACGGACATCCGCCTCGGCGGCGACGAGGCGGCCGAGCACGAGCGGGAGGTGGCCGAGCTCGGCGGTCTCTACGTCATCGGCACCGGCCGCCACGAGAGCAGCAGGCTCGACGACCAGCTCCGCGGCCGCGCCGGACGGCAGGGCGACCCCGGGGGTTCGGTGTTCTTCGTGAGCGGGCAGGACGCCCTGCTCACCGCCTATGCACCGGAGGAGCGGCTGCCCCCGGCGGAAGCGGACGGCGTGGTGCGCGACAGGTATGCGGCGCATCTCGTCGCGCACGCCCAGCGGGTGGCCGAGGGGGTCAACCTCGAGATCCACCGCAACACCTGGCGCTACACCCGGCTGCTGGAGCAGCAGCGCGCGCAGCTCATGGAGCGCCGGGACGAGATCCTGCACGGCGACATGGCGTCCCGGGCGTTGCTGACCGCCTGCCCGGAGCGTTATCGGGAGCTCACCGAGGCCGTGGGAGAAGACCGGGTGCGGCGGGCCGCCCGGCAGATCGTGCTGTTCCAGCTCGATCGCTGCTGGACCGAGCACCTCAGCTTCCTGTCAGACCTCCGTGAAGGTATTCATCTGCGGGCGCTCGGCCGGTTGAACCCGCTCGACGAGTTCAACCGGGAGTCCGTCCCCGCCTACCGCACCATGCTCGACGAGATCGAACGTCGCTCGATCGAGACCTTCGAGAAGGCCGACCTCACCCGAGACCTCGACGATCAGGGCCTGCGACGGCCCAGCGCCACCTGGACCTATCTCGTCCAGGACAACCCGTTCGGCTCTGAGTGGGACCGCGTCCTCAGCCGGGTCGCCGGCGCAATGAAGCGCCGCAAGCGCTGAGCCGCCGCCGGGCTTTCAGCCCCTGCCGCCCCGCAGGAGGCCGCTCACCATGACGAGCGTCCGGGGCCGCCGATGGAACAGCGTCTTCACTCCGATGGCGGCGAGCGCGCCCACGAACACCGCGGCGGAGATCTCCGGCGTGGCCGCGGGGGTGGGACACGGCGGCGGCGAGTCGTCCACGACCCGGTAGGCACCGGTCGAGAACGGCTTCGGGGCGCCCTTCTTGCCGGGGCCCGGCCCCCACTCGGTGATGACGTACTCGATGGGGATGTGCCCCATGCCGCCGACGCCGTCGACGGTGTACGACCCGGTGTTCCACGTGCCGCCCGTCAACTCGGCGAACGTCTTGCCGTCGAGGTCGAGCATGATGCCCTTGCCCGACGGCACTCCGGGCCCGCGGTCTCCGATGAAGAACTCGGCCTTCTTCCCCTGGTAGACGACGTAGCCCTTGGTGCCCATCGGCCAACTCGGACTGGCCGCGAGACCTTTCTGCATCGGCAGGCCGGACGCGGGGGCGCCCGTGTCACCGTTGATGCCGGAGCCGTCGTCCCAGAAGTACGAGGCCGTCGTGCTGCCCTTGTACAGCACCTGCATGCCGTTCTCGACGGGGCAGGTGACGTCTTTGCTGGAAATGGGGGATCTCCTGACTGGTCACGGATGGGTAATCGGACACTAAGCCAGAATCACGACGTTTCACCACACTCTAGGACAAAATTTTACCTTGGTCGGAGATTGCCCGAATCTGGCATGAGCATGGACATCCAGCCGACCGGAGTCCCGACGCCGTCCCGCCGACGGAACCGGCAGATCCTTGTCAAGATCCACGTGCTTGCCGGCATCGAGACGAGTGGCTGGGCGAAGTGTGAATGACCTGCACGGGTCGGGTCATAGGTACCCAGAAGAACCGCAGACAGGTGCCGCCGGAGACCACGACCGGCCCGGCGAGAAACCGGCACGGAACGGACAGAACGATCAGAACGATCAGAGGAAAGCGATGGGAGTCGAGACCATGGTCGCGGCAGACGTGATGAGCCGCACTCTCGTCACCGTCGAGCCGGACGAATCACCGCTGTTGGCGTGGGAGCTCATGCGGCGGGCGGGCGTGCACCACCTGCCGGTCGTGGACGACGAATCCCGGATCGTCGGCGTGCTCGGACGGGAGGACCTGTCCTCCCATTGGTCGGGCGGACCGGCGGAGCAGTGCCGGGTGCGGGTCAGGGAGCTCCTCCCCGACCAGCCGGGGCCGCAGGCGGCGCCGGACTCGCCGCTCGGCGAGATCGTCGCTCAGATGATCGACACGGAGGCCGGCGCCGTTCCGGTGATCGGCCCCGAGGGCGTCCTGGAGGGACTGATCACCGCGCGGGACGTCCTGATGGCGGTCGCCGGGCGTGTCCCGCACCGTGAGGACGCCGACGTCAAGGGCGGACTGTTCCGCCTTGAGCCGGTGCTGCCGCCCCACCCGTGATCGAAGCCCCGGCAGGTCAGAGGGTCGGTCAAGTGATCGTCAGCCGGGGTGGCAGGAAGCGCGGGGCGCGGGACAGCACGGAGCGAAGCGAAGAACAGCACAGAGCGAAGCGCGGGACAGCACAGAGCGGAGCGAAGAACAGCCACGGAGCTGAGCGGGAGGGAGCGAGCGAGCGAGGACCGCATGCCGGGCCCCGCCGTCGGGGCCCGGCAGCGGACCGGAGCCTCCTCCCTGCGGGTCCTCGGGGGCCCGCGTGAATTGCGGGCCTGCGAGGAATTTTCGGGGGTGGAGGAACCGGAGCCGCATCGAGACTTCCGCACGCGGTGTCGTTAATCGACCGATGCCCCAAGGGGCCCTAGCCGCGGCTGATCCGGCGTCCGGTGACCTCGACGGGCGCGATCCTGATGTACAGCTCCCGATCGCCTCCCGCCCACGTCTCCAGGCCGGCGGCGGCCGCCGCCGCGCGTTCCTCCTCGTCGGTGACGTGGTGCGCGCCGCCGCGTACGAGCACGCTCCACCCCTCCCGGTTCGCCTCGTCTATCCGGTCGACCTCGAAGGCGACCTTGAACTCGGCGCCCTCGACCCCGGTGCGCAGATCGGTGTCGATGGACCCGCCGAGGGCCGTACGGAACAGGATCGTGCCCGCGTCCAGCGTGTAGTTGACCGGCAGGATCACCGGCCCGGTCGGGCTGTTGAACGCCACCCGGCCCACGCCTCCCGGCGCGACGAGCTCCAGGCATTCGTCCTTGTCCAGCCATTCCAGCCGGGGCCGGCCGGAGTCGGCGTCCCTTGACATGGGTACCTCCCGATGATCGCCGCCGATTCGGGCTGTCTTCGTCTTCCCTGCGCATGCCCGATCCAGGCACGATCATCACACATCGTTCAGAGGGGGCCGAATGGAAGTGCTCAGCAGCCGGATGCTCCTGCGCCCGGCCGATCCGGACGTCAGCCGCTCGTTCTACCGCGACGTGCTCGGGCTGGCGGTGTATCGCGAGTTCGGCCCGGCCGACGACCCCGGTGTGGTGTTCTTTCTCGGACAGGGGTTCCTCGAGGTCTCCGGGCGCTCGGACGGCTCACGCGGGGCCCATCTCCAGATCTGGCTCCAGGTCAGGGACGTCGAGGCCGAACATCGCCGGCTGGTCGCCGCCGGGGTTCCCGTACGGCGCCCGCCCAGGACGGAGCCCTGGGGGCTGATCGAGATGTGGATCGAGGACCCGGACGGCACGCCGATCGTGCTCGTCCAGATCCCCGAAGATCATCCGCTCCGGCGGGACCACCGCACCATCGACATCTGAGCGCGCGACATCTGAGCGATATCCGAGCACGGCGGAGTCTGATCACCGGCGCTCGGCACCGGCGGTGGCGTTCTGCGCATAGGGTCATAATCCTCTGGTGACCCTAGACCCGAGGGAGTCGCCGCGATGAGGCGGACCAGACGGGCGTCGGCCGTCCTGGGCGGGTTCCAGCATCCGGCTCAGATGATCGTGACGGCCTTCGGCGTCGCCGTACTGCTCGGTACCGCGGCCCTGGCCCTGCCGTTCGCGACCGAGTCGGGTGAGTCGGCGGGCTGGCTCACCGCCCTGTTCACCGCCACCTCGTCGGTGTGCGTGACCGGTCTGGCCGTCGTCGACCTGTCGGCGCACTGGTCGGTGTTCGGCAAGGTCGTGATCGGCCTGCTGATCCAGATCGGGGGGCTCGGCATCATGACCCTGGCCTCCCTGTTCACCGTGCTCGTCTCCGGCCGGCTGGGCCTGCGCGCCCGGTTGTTCGCCCAGGAGGAGCGGAAGGCCTTCGGCATGTCGGACGTCCGGCGCCTGCTGCGCCGGGTCGTGCTGTTCAGCCTCGCCTCCGAGGCGATCGTGGCGACCATCCTCACGCTGCGGTTCGCCACAGGGTACGGCGAGCCGCTCGGCCGGGCGGCCTACCTCGGGGTCTTCCACGCCGTCTCCGCGTTCAACAACGCCGGGGTGACCCTGTGGCCGGACAGCCTGATGCGGTTCGTGACCGATCCGTGGATCTGCCTGACGATCGCCGCCGCGGTGATCGTGGGCGGGCTCGGCTACCCGGTGGTGTTCGAACTGCTCCGCTGCTGGCGGCGTCCTAGCAGATGGACGGTGCTGACCAGGATCACGCTGGCGGTCACCGCGGCGCTGCTGCCGCTGGGCACCCTGATCTTGCTCGGCACCGAGTGGAGCAACCCCCACACGCTGGGAGCGCTGGACGAGTCCGACCGGATGCTGGCCGGATTCTTCGCCGCCGTGATGCCCCGTTCCGCGGGGTTCAACAGCCTGGACGTCTCACAGATGTACCCGTCGAGCTGGCTGACCATGGACCTGCTGATGTTCATCGGCGGCGGCAGCGCCGGCACGGCGGGCGGGATCAAGGTCACCACGTTCGGTCTGCTGGCCTTCACCATCTGGTCCGAGCTGCGCGGGGAGACCCACGTCAACATCGGTCACCGGCGGCTGCCCGAGTCGGCGCAGCGCCAGGCCGTCACGATCGCCGTGATCAGCGTGACCGTGATCGTGATCGCCACCTACATCCTGCTCGTGCTGACGCCGCACAATCTGGACCAGGTAATGTTCGAGGTCGTCTCGGCGTTCACCACGTGCGGCCTGTCCACCGGCATCACCTCCGACATCGCCCCGGCCGGGCACGCGCTGCTCGTCCTGCTCATGTTCGTGGGCAGGATCGGGCCGCTGACCTTCGGCTCCGCGCTCGCGTTGAAGGAGCGGACCAGGCGTTACGAACTACCCGAGGAGCGGATCATCGTTGGCTGACAGGACAAGCGAGCCGGTCGTCGTGGTCGGACTCGGCCGTTTCGGCACGTCACTCGCATTGGAGCTCACCCGGCGCGGCACCGAGGTGCTCGCCATCGACCGCAGGCCCAAGGTCGTGCAGAACCTGGCCGGGCACATCACCCACGTGGTCACGGCCGACTCCACCGACATCGAGGCGCTGCGCCAACTCGGCGTGCCCGACTTCTATCGGGCCGTGGTGGCCATCGGCGGCGACCTGGAGGCGAGCATTCTGACCGCCTCGCTGATGGTGGAGCTGGAGATCGACGACATCTGGGCGAAGGCGGTCAGCCGTCAGCACGGCCAGATCCTCAGCAGGATCGGCGTCCACCACGTGGTCTTCCCCGAGCACGACATGGGCGAGCGCGTCGCGCACATGGTCAGCGGCAGGATGCTCGACTACGTCGAGGTCGACGAGAACTTCGCCCTCGTCAAGACCCGCCCGCCGAAGGAGTACGTGGGCGTCCCGCTGGGCGAGTCGAACCTGCGCCGCAAGCACGGCGTGACGGTCGTCGCGGTCAAGAGCCCGGGTGAGGAGTTCACCTACGCCACCGCCGACACCGAGCTCGGCTACGGCGACGTCATCATCGTCTCCGGCCGGACGGAACAGGTGGAACGGTTCGCCGAACTGCCCTGAGTCTGATCCTCCCGGCCCCGGACGCGGCGGAGACCCTCATCGATAGATGGCGACGGCGGCCTCGCCGACGAGCGTGTCGACCGTCTGGACGATCTCCTGGACCGGCCGTGAATGCTCCCCCGCGATGGTGCGCAGGCGGCCGATGAGCTGGCTCGACGGCTGGTCGATGTAGAGCGCCGACTCCAGGTGCAGCACGCCGACCAGCCCGCACAGCGCGGCGCAGTGGCTGTCCGGCGTCTCCCGGCCGTCGGCGGCGGCCCGCACCCCGGCACGCGCGCGTACGGCCGGGGCGGTGTCGACGGGCTGGTAACGGGTCTGCGCGAGCATGCCCAGGCGGCGCCTGGTCACCTTGGTGAGAAGGCCGGCGGCGACCAGGCTTCCGCAGGTGCGGTCGTAGATGTCCTCGGCGATCTGCTTGATCCAGACCTTGAGGTCGCGGTTGGCCCGGTCGTTCAGGATCGCGGGGATGAGGGTGTCGGCGACGGTGTCGCCGATGGGGTTGCGATCGTAGACGGCGAGCTGACCCTGGGTGACGTTGAGCCGGCCGCTCAGCGTGAGATCGAGCAGCACCGCGCCGGCAAGTCCAAGGCGCAGGGACGGCCGTTGGATGAGCGGCTTGCCATCGTCGTCGTGGGCGATGAGGTACAGCTCCTGATGAAGCGGCGGCCGGTTCATGATGTGGGGGGCTCCCTTGCTCCGTTACTCCGTTAGGCCGGACAGGTTGGGGCGGCGGCCCAGAGCGTACAGAATGATCAAGATCAGCGCGCCGATGCCCAGCCAGATCAACCCCAGCCGCTGGGCCAGGATGCTGGCGTTGATCACTACGTAGATGAGGATCGTCACGCCGATCAAGGGCATGATCAGATGGGACCACAGGTCGGTCGATCGCCGTCGGACCACGTAATGGACGATAACGGCCACGTGCAGGACCACGAAGGCGATCAGCGCGCCCATGTTGATGAGGCTGACGAGCAGGTTCACGCCGTCATCGATGTTGGCCATCCACACCCCCAGCACCACCGACAGCGCGGCGACGAGCATGGTGGCGTTGGCCGGCACGGAGTGCTTGACCGACACCTTCGCCAGGAAGGCCGGCAGCTGCCGGTCGCGCGCCATCGCGTAGAGCAGGCGGGACACGCCGACCTGCGCGACCATCGTGTTGGCCAGGCCCCAGGAGATCGCGGTCGCGATCGACGTGAGGTTCGCCAGCCAACTGCCGCCCGCGACCGCGGCGACGTCGAAGAACGCCCTGCTGTGATCTCCATCGGCCAGCAGTGCCGCCGGGTCGGGCACCAGCAGCGCGGCGACCCACACCTGGGTGATGAACAGCACGCCGGCCAGGGCGAGCGCCAGCCGCATCGCCCTGGCGACCTGGGCCGAGCCGCCCTTGGACTCCTCGGCCAGCAGGCTGATGCCGTCGAAGCCGAGGAAGGACAGGACCGCGAAGGAGACCGCGCCGAACACCAGCGGCCAGGAGAAGGTCTCGGAGTTGAACAGCGGATCGAGGCTGAAGCCGTGGCCCTTCCCCTGCGTGATCGCCCACACGCCGACCAGGAGGAACAGGGCCAGGACGATCAGCTGTGCGACGATCATCGCCTTGGTGAGCGAGACCGTCATCCGGATGCCGCGCAGATTGATCACGGTGTTGACGACCACGAACATGATCAGCCACGCCCACACCGGCACCGCCGGGACGGTGGCGTTCATCGCGATCGACGCCATCAGGTAGAGCAGCGTGGGGGCGAGGATGTAGTCGAGCAGGATCGCCCAGCCGGTCATGAAACCGACCGGGGGCGCGATGCCGCGGCCCGCGTAGTTGTAGACGGAGCCGGACAGGGGGAAGGCCTTGACCATCTGCGCGTAGGACGCCGCGGTGAACAGCAACGCGACCATCCCGATCAGGTACGCCAGCGCGGGCATGCCCTTCGAGACATGGTAGACGTCACCGAAGATCGCAAATGGTGCGATCGGCACCATGAAGATCAGACCGTAGAACACCATATCGGCCAGGCCGATACCACGCCGTAATTCCTGGCGGTATCCGAACCGTTCGATAGTCTCCTGTGGCTGCACCGCAGCCTCCTGTATTCCTTGTTTGTCAAGCTGCGAAGTTTGTCCGGCCGACGACGGCACGCGAATGCGCTCCATCACTCGGGGTCGTAGGGGATGATCCTCCCCCAGGTAACGTCATTGCCGCAAGCCGTCTGATAGACCAACAGATGCCAGTAGATCACCGACGAGTCGGCCACCCGGATCGGCCATGGAGCGACACGTGAAGAGAGCAGAAATCCTCGTCAGGAGGCGGGTGTGATCGAAACCATTCTTCCCGGCTGTGTGGTGGCGGCCGATCTCTTCCATGATCCGCCGGATGCGACGCTCTTCCCGGAGGAGGAAAAAGCCATTGAGCGTGCGGTCGACAAGCGTCGCAGGGAGTTCACCACAGCACGGGTCTGCGTCCGTACGGCTCTGGGCGAACTCGGCCTGCCCCCCTCCCCCATCCTTCCCGGGCTTCGGGGCGCACCCCAGTGGCCGCAGGGCGTGGTGGGCAGCATCACGCACTGCGAGGGCTATCGAGGCGCGGCCCTCGGTCCCTCGGCCGAGGTGTCGACCATCGGCATCGACGCGGAACCGAACGGACCCATCCCCGACGGCACGCTGGAGGCGATCTCGCTCCCGGAGGAGCGGGCCGAGCTACGCCGCCTCAGCTCCCGGCATCCGCAGGTGCACTGGGACAGAATGCTCTTCAGCGCCAAGGAATCGGTGTACAAGGCGTGGTTCCCGCTGACCGGCCGGTGGCTCGACTTCCATGAGGCATCGATAGCTTTCGATCCGTTATCGAAAACTTTCTCGGCCCGGCTGCTGGTTCCCGGCCCACGCGTGAACGGCACGCGGCTCGACTCTTTTTCCGGCCGATGGCTGGTCGACCGCGACCTCATCCTCACCGCCATCGTCGTGTGCTCCGGAGATCACCACTCCTGAAAGGCGCCAGAGCCGTGTGGAAGCCGCCCTGATCAAGGTCGCGGGGATGAAGGACATGCCTCGGCTCGGGCCTCTCCGGCGTCACGGCCTCGGGGGGCGGGTGAACGGCCGGACGTCGATTACCGTCATCCCGGCGGCGCGGGCTGCGGTAATGCCCTCGTCGCTGTCCTCGTACACGGTGCAGCGGGAGGGAGCGACCCCCAGCGCTTCGGCCGCTCGGAGAAAGATATCGGGGGCGGGCTTGCCACGCTTCACGTCGTCCCGGGTGATGAGGGCGTCGAAGAAGTATCGGAACGGCTGGTGGCGTAGGGTCGCTTCGATGATGCGGCGGGATCCGCCGGAGGCCACGGCCATCGGCACGACATCGCGCATGGCGTTGACCACTTCCAGCACCTCCAGGTGCGGACGCACCATGTGGGCTTCCTTGAGGAACAAGGCGTCCCGATGAGCAACGATCCGGTCCAGGGGACGGGACAGGCGAAGATTTCGTTCCTCCGCCAGGACACCGATCATTTCCGCGGAGGAGAGCCCGGTGCGGGCATCGAACCATTCCTGCTCGAGTTCCACACCCTCCGCGGCCAACGCACCGGCCATCGCCAAGTAGTTGGCCTGCTGGCTGTCCACCAGCGTTCCGTCCCAGTCGAAGAGCAGGCATTGGGACTGGCGGGGGGTGAGTTCGGCACGCAAGAGAGGACTCCGCTTTCTGCTGGTCAAGGTCTGAGATCGGTGCGAAGAGGGCTTGCTTCCCCCGGGTCGGAGCCAATCCGGTCCCGGGGCCTCATACAGGCGGTCCAGGCACGCAAGAGAGATGGCGCATGCGCGAGTGACCGAGATGTAACCGGCCTCACTATCGCACAGCGGTCTCATCATCCAGGCTCACGCCGGCGCCGCCGGCCGCTGCGGACCTGACGAGCGCTGCTCCCACCCTGGCAGTACGCCGGGAGTCCGCAAGGGTCACGTGAGGTGGCCCGTCGCCGCGTACGGCCTGCGCGAAGGAGGCCACCTGAAGCCGATAGTGATTCGCCGCGGAGATGGTCTCTTCACGGACTCCGTCCGCGGTGAGAACAGTGATCTCGCCGTTCTCCTCAGCCATGGCCCACGCGTTGCGCACGGTTATGGTGCCCCGCGTGCCCTGGAGCTCATACCAAGCACGAGGTCCATAGTCGATGCTGTAGTCGAGCACCGCTCTGCGACCATCGCCGAAGTCCATCGTCGCAACCGCGCTGGTCTCCACTTCGGCTCCCGGGCGACAACTGAAGTGAGCGTTCACCTGTCTCGGCGCCCGCCCGAAGAAGAGCAGCGGAACGTCCACTGCGTAGCAACCGACATCCCAGGTGGCGCCACCGCCCAGTGACGGCTCCAACCGGATGTTTCCACTCCCTTCTTCGATGGCGAATGCGAAGCAGGCGCGGACGACCCGCAGTTCGCCGATTACGCCGGCGCGCAGAAGCTCGGCGGCACGGCGCTGTTGCGGGTGGAAACGGTACATGAAAGCTTCCATGACCGTTCGTGAGGATTTCCGGGCGGCCTCCTCGATGCGCACACAGCCCTCCTCGACCATGGCCATGGGCTTCTCCACGAGGACATGCTTGCCTTTCTCCAACGCACGAACAGTCCAATCGACGTGGTCGCTGTTGGGAAGCGCGATATAGACCACGTCGATCCGTGGGTCATCGATCAGCGACCCGTAGTCCGGGTGTGCTGTCGCACCATGTATCCGGCCGACCTCAGCCGCGCGGGAAAACCGCTCGGGGCGGCTGGCCACGGCGACCAGCTCGCAGCCGGCGGTCTGCGAGATGGCGGGCATCAGGTGAGTGCCGATGTAGGAGGTGGCGCCCAGCACGCCCCAACGCAGGGTCTTGCGTCCAGTTGACATCATTTCGTGTTGTCCTCTTGAATGAACTCGGCCGCGCGCTCGGCTATCGCTGCCACCGCGCAATGAATGTTTCCGGTGACCATGCTTGGAATGACTGACGCGTCGGCTACACGTAGGCCGGTCAGTCCTTTCACTCGCAGCCTCGGATCCACGACCGCTTCGGGCTCCTCCGCGCCGAACCCGATTCGGCACGTGCCGACCGGATGGAACTGCGTCTGTGCGTTTGTCCGCACGAACTCCTGGACTTCATCGCGGCTGAGGGTGCCGCCCCATGGCTTTCCCCGGACAAGCCGCGCCAGCGGGTCGGTGCCGGCTATGTCGCAAGCCATCCGCACGCCATCCACCAGAACATCGAGATCCGCTGGGTCGGTCAGATAGGCGGGGTCTATCAATGGGTGCTCGTCTGGATCGGCGGAGGCAAGGGACAACCTCCCGCGACTGCGCGGGCGGGTGACGGCCGGACCGATCGTGAAGCCGTGACCGAGCCGGGAAGCGTTGTTCAGATCCTTCATCGGAGCAAATGAAAGCTGCAGATCAGGCGCCGGCGAGTCCGGATAAAGGGTAATGAAACCACCGGCTTCGCCGAGATTCGAAGAGTCCGCGACAGGATGTCCCTCCACGGTGTCGTACGCAAGAGACACCTGAATATGATCGTGCAGGTTGCCCCCGACGCCAGGCAGGTCGACCGCGACCGGAATGTTCACGGCCCTGAGGTGGGCCGCCGGTCCGATGCCGCTGAGCATGAGGATTTGCGGGCTGGCCACCGTGCCGGCACACAGAACCACCTCGTCCGCGCACCGAACGGACATCACTTTGCCACCGGTCCGGAATCGCACGCCGACGGCACGGCCGTGCTCGACGGTAACGCAAAGAACGGTGGCATCGGTCACCAAGGTGAGATTCGGTCGGTCAAGTGCCGAGTGCAGATGGGTGTAGGCGGTATTGCCTCGGCGGGCCGGAACGTCGGGCCCGCCGGCGGTACGGGTGATGCGATAGAGGCCAACGCCTTCTTGCCGACCCGAGTTGAAGTCCGGGTTATCCGGCAGGCCGTGTTTCTGAGCGGCCGTCACGAAAGCCGCGGCGAAAGGGTGTGGGCTGGTGTTCTCAGCGATGGGCAGGCGGCCGTACTCCGGTGTATCGGCCGATCCTTCCAGACGCTCGAAGTACGGAAACATGTGCCTCGCGTTCCAGGTCTCACCTCCCCAACGCTCCCAGGCGTCGAAGTCCGAGATCGCGCCGCGGATGTGCACCATCGCGTTGATCGAACCAGAGCCGCCCACCACGCGGCCCCGCGGCCACGCCAGGCGTCTGCCTTTCAATGCGACCTGCGGAACGGTTTGGTACCTCCAATCCAACTCACTGCCGAGCAACAACGGCCAAGAAGCCGGACGGGAGATGAGGGGGTTGAGGTCGGAGGGACCGGCCTCCAGCAAAAGGATCTTTCGATCCCGATCCTGACTCAGGCGGGCCGCGATGACGCTGCCGGCAGCGCCGGCACCGACCACAATGAAGTCGTAGGCCCCGTCGAAATCCATATGAGTTGCCTTAGTTCTAAGGGAGAGGGAGACGATCAGGTCGCGAGGAAACCGCCATCGACGCCGATGACTTGGCCGTTGACATAGGACGAGGCCGACGAGAAAAGCCAGAGCACTACGTCGGCCACCTGACGCGGGGTACCGATCTCGCCGGTGGGGATCAGGCCACGCCATTTGGTGGCCCCGCCCATCGCCACTTCCGAGGCGGCCAGCATGTCGCTTTCGATAGGCCCCGGAGCTATCGCATTGACGCGTATTCCTTTACGTGCGTATTCCATGGCCGCGACCCGGGTAAGGGCGATGGCCGCGTGCTTGGAGGCCACGTAGGCCCCGATTCCGGGAAAGACCACACGAATGCCATGCACCGAGGTATTGTTGACGATGTTCCCGTATCCCTGAGCCGACATCAACCGAAGCTCCTCACGCAGGCACAGCCATAACCCGCGTGTATTGACCGCGAATGTCCGATCGAAATCATCGGGTGCCAGTTCGGCGAGGAGACCGTCACCCGGAACCCCCGCATTATTGAACGCGAAGTCAATTCGACCGTAGCTGTCGAGGGCCTGGGAGAACAATGCGCTCACCTCGTCGGCGCTGGTGACATCGCATCTGATGAAGGAGGCCGTACCGCCCCGCTCCCGGATTTCCTGAGCGACCTCGCCACCCCGCTCCCGATCACGGGCGGCGATCACCACCCGCATCCCGGCTTCCGCAAAGGCGACGGCCGACGCGCGTCCGATGCCGGCACTTCCACCCGTGACGAGAACTACCGAGCCGTCACGAAGGGGAGAACGATCGATAGCAGGAGTCATCGTCCGTCCTCCGAGTACGACGAGAGACGGCTGTCCCGGGAATTCAACAGGCTCGCCATGCCTTTGCACGCCTGCTCGATTTCCAGTTCGGTCACGTCGTTGAGGAAACACACCTCGCCGATCGCCGTCAGCATAGGCAGGTTCTGCCGACCGTCGCGGTGCCGTACCGTGTCCGTCAATCCTTCCATCACCAGATCGACATCGCAGAACAGGGGATGCGACGGCGCCAGTCCCATCTTCCGCGCAACGGTGATGATGCGATCGAGATCGGCGCCGCTGATCATGCCTCGGTTCGCCGCGATCAGGGCGGAGAACACGCAGTCCATGGTCACCGCCTCACCGTGCAGCAATTCCGGTAGGGCGCGCATCTCTATCAGGGGTGAAAAGGAATGGCCATAGTCGACGGGCCGCTGCAGCTTCTTCTCCCACAGGTTCGTCTCAAGTTCCTCAGCCATGCCGACGATCGCACGGGCGATGACCTCGTCGGCGACGGCCCCGCTCACGCCGCCCGCTCCCAAGGTCGAATCCTGGAAACGTGCCTCGATAAGCGCTTTACCATGTTCCTCAAGAAGTTCGAACAGGCGCAGGTCCTTGATAAGCGCCATCTTGAAGATCTCGCCCATCCCGTTACGTAGTTGCCTGGCGGAAACCGTGGCGAGGAAACTACGGTCGATCAACGTACGCGGAGGGGGACTGTAAGTGCCCAGCCGGTTACGGTAGCCGTCGTAGTTGACGCCGGTTTTGGCGGCCACGCTGACGTCCACCTGGGCAAGCAGGGTCGTGGGAACGCGAACGAACGGAATGCCACGCCTGTACAAACTGGCGGCCAATCCCACGACGTCGGCCACCACACCTCCTCCGATGACGATGGGGGGAGTACTCAGGCGGTTCGTCCCGATGTCGTTGAGTCTTCTGGCCACTTCCAGTACGCGCTCAATGGTCTTGTTCTCCTCAGAGCCGGGTAGCGTCAGGTAATCCACCTGAGCCGCATTCCGGTCAAAATACGCACGGATCCGAGTCCCGTACAGATCATCCACGGAGTGATCCAAGATGACGAGTCGGGTGGCGGTGCTTCGGCCGCCCTCGGGGACGGTGAGCAATTCAGGATTGTCTGGATCGAGCAGTCCGTAGGTCTCGACTATCTCATATTCGACGGATAGTTGTGTTCGGACACTCCATCTCTGACTAAGAGGAGACAGATTCACCGTATTCCTTTCAGCACATACACCGGAGGGGCATGACATCGATCGACACAGCCACCTACCATTACGGCGGCCTTCGCGCGACCTGACCGGGAAGAACCATTGTGCTTCCCGATCCGAGGAGCCGACTGCCTTCGAACTCTGCGGGAGTAGGTATTCTTCTTCACAGGCTGCGGGCACGCCTATTCGCGGCTGTTTCCTGGGCGGTCGCGGAAACCTCGCCTCGGCAGAGCTCACGCAGCCCGCGCGGCCGGCGGACGGTCACTTGGCCCGCTTCTGGCACCGGCCTGTCATGTGATGGTTCGTTCCTCATCATCGGTGGGCCGATCGAACCGCGGGAGCCAGCGAGAAGACGACGCCGGTCAACACCACCACAAGGGCCAGGGCCGTGGTCAGGCTCAGGGCGCTGGCGACAATACCGATCAACGGGGGGCCGAGGACCACACCGAACCAGCCACTGGTGGATACCGCCGCCACGGCTGCCGGCGTGGAGACGCCTGAAAGGGCTCCGGCCGCCCTGATCACCAGAGGCATCACACAGGCCAACCCCAGTCCCAACAGGGCGAAGCCCAGAGTGGCGACCACAAGATCGCGAGAGAGCAGGGCCATGGTGAATCCGCCACAGGCGAGACCGGTGAGGGTCCTTATCGTGACGACCGGACCGAAGAAGCGCACGATCCGGTCGCCGACCACCCTTCCGATGAACATGCTGAGCGAGTACGCGCCATAGCCCAGACCGACCAGCCCTGGTCCGACTGCCAGTACATCCCGGAAATAGACCGAACTCCAGGCCACCGCGGCGCCCTCGCTGAACAACCCGCAGATGGCGATCAGGGAGAGCACCAGCAGCGGCCTCGTGGGCCGTGCGAAGCGCGGCGCGGTGGGTGCTTCCTCATCCGCTTGCGGTAGGAACCAGCGGTTGACGGACTCGATGACGGCGAGGGCCAGTATCGCCGTGATGGCGAGCTGGAGTACGAGCGGAAGAGAGGTGGAGTTCCCCAGCGATCCGAGTGCCGATCCCGCGAAGGCGCCCAGACTCCAAGCGGCATGGAAGCTCGACATGATCGGTTGCCTGTGCTTCTTCTCAACCGTCACCGCCTGAGTGTTCATGGCGATGTTCAGCGTTCCGAGGACCCCTCCCCAGAGGGCCAGAAGCAGGAAAAGACTGAGGAGCGAACCGCTCAGACCGATCATGACCGTGGTCACCGCGAACGCCCGGAGACTCCACCTCAGCACCCGCCCGCTGCCCAGCCGCACGATGATCGCTCCGGCGAGGAGCATAAGGGCGAACGAGCCAAGGGGCTCCCCCATTAGAGCAACGCCGAGTTCGGCCTCGCTGATGCCAAGCCGCCGTCTCAGATCACCGATATGGGGAGTCCAGGACGCGAATACGGTCGCGTGCAGGAAGAAAACGAGAGTGAGGCTGATTCTGGCCCTGGTCGTTGACCGGTCCACGGTTGTCACCCAGGTCATGCGTCAACTGCCATCAGGGAGTCGGCCAAGGCGATCTGCCCTTCTTTGCGCATGGAATCGGCCAGTCGCCGGTGAAATCGTTGGGAGATTTCCGGCACCATGTTCGGCGTGATTTTCCCGAGGGAGAGCGCGATGTCCACGGCGTCCTGGAATCCCCGTGCGTTCATGCGGACCATCTGCCGGTAGTAGCCGTCCTGACCCAGTCGGCGGCGGTCCGACGATCCCGACCCGTCCCGTGTCACCCGGTAGCGGGTCGGCGTAGAGGACACGAAACGGAAGCCCGTACCCGCTGCCGACATGCACAGCCAGGTGTAGGAGTCCTCGGAGCCGCGCTCGTCGGGGAACGGCTGAGCGGCCGCCAGCGACGAGCGCACGGCCACAGTCGAAGTCTGTGTCGCGTAACCCGTTTCGGTCGCGATCCGGATCCAGGCCATCGGTCCCTCTACAGGGGAGCTTCGATGGATATCCAGAATTTCCCGGATGGAGGGTGTCAACTCCTCCTCAGGCACCTCGTCACCGTTCTCATCAATGGGGATGAAAGTTGAGTAGACAAAATCCACCTCCGGAGAATCAGCGAAGATCGCACGTGCCTGTTCGAGCCGGCGCGGGTGTGACACATCGTCGGCGTCATGGAACAGCACAAAAGAAGCGCCCCGCTCTACAGCCCACCGGGTGCCGATGTTGCGGCCGTGCCCCTGACCGCGATTCACAGGCTGGAACAGTACGGTCACCCGGCGGTCACCTGACTGCTCCAGAGCACGCAGGTGGCGCAGACTCTCCTCATCCGGCGAGGCATCGTCGACGATCACGAGATGCCAATCGCCGTCCGTCTGCGCGCATAGGCCGGCGAGCGCGTGGTCGAGGAAGGCGATATCGCGCCGACTCGTGCCGTAGAAGGGCATGACAAAAGTCGGCGGATGATGGTCGAGCATCTTTCACTCCTAAAGGGACGGATTGTCCGCAGCGCCGACGCACGGTGAATTTTCGTCTGACGATGCATACTTCTGGGCGTTACCACACGGCTTCTGAGGGAGTCCTGACGGGATCTCCGCATCAGGCGGGAACGCCTATCGGCGCCCAGAATGCGATGATCTTATGGCGGCAGAACCGGGCTTCAGTCGATCTCAGCGAACTCGACCGTTCACCTGGGCCAGCGGCTTGCAGAGACCGAATTCAATCGGAATCTCGGGAAGCACTCCGGCGACAGCGCGATGTTCTACCTGAAGGATGCCCGGACAATACGTTATTCGAGCCGTACTCAGAGTTGAGCACGCACCAGCAGCGAACGCGGCGCCAGCCGAAACTTCTATCCTACGCTGCAGGGTTGTTTCGATGACCGGGCAGCGTGAGACGGTATGTCGAGATGGTAACGGCCAAGTAGGTCCTTACGAGTGAAATCAATAGGTGGGAGCGCTCCCAGATTTTTACCCGAGTCCCATAGTATGCGTCAACGGCATCTCAGATCATGAGATATCGAAAGGCTTACTTACCGATTTCACGAGTAGCCAAATGGCCGCGACGAGCTACCCAATTGGGTCGCGAACGGCCGATCCCCAAACCGTGCCGAAATATGATGACCTGGTCCATCGCGAAGTTCGGACCCATCGAGCCGGGGCCGAAATCAGGAGGGATGTGAGTAGGTGTGTGCGTTCGGCGATCCCCCGGCCCCACAGGAAATACCGATGGCCCAGAAGGGCACCGTCTCGTACGGCGGGCGCCACACCCTCGGGCACCGGCCTGATCACCTTGGTCGTCGGATTGCGGGTAAGTCGCAAGCCAATAGAGAAAGCCCAGGCCGGACGTGCCGACCTGGGCTCTCCTCGAGTGCGCCGCCAGGGACTCGAACCCCGGACCCGCTGATTAAGAGTCAGCTGCTCTGACCAACTGAGCTAGCGGCGCGTCCCCTCAAGGTTAGCGGTACTTCGAGGTGCTTCGCGCCAGGGACGCGGGACCGTACGGCACCGCCCGCGAGGCGCCGTGAGCGGGCCTGCGGAAGGCAATCAGAGCCTGTCCTGACCCTTACGTGTCCTGGATGTTGCCCCCTGTCGCCCAGGGTACGGATTCCGATGACGAAGGGAGATAGATCATGACACCGGACCTTTGGTCTTATCCCGCCAGCATTCAACAGGAAAGCGGACAGGGGCTCGACATCGCCGGGTACGCCGTGGAGGCCACGGACGGCAAGATCGGCTCCGTTGACGAATCCAGCAACGAGGCCGGTCAGAGTTTCATCGTGGTGGACACCGGCCCCTGGATCTTCGGTAAGAAGGTCATGCTGCCGGCCAGCGTGGTGACCCAGATCGACATGCGCGAGCGCAAGGTCTTCGTCGGCCGCACCAAGCAGGAGATCAAGAACGCACCGGAGTTCGACTCCGCCGCTTACCGGGAGGCGGGCTACCGGGAGCGTGTCGCGGACTACTACGGGCGTTTCCAGAGCCCGGGAGGCATGGGCATGTAGCCGCCGAAGTCGGACGAGACCGCCGGCCCGGGCCGTACCACCACCGGACGGACCGTCAGGGCCCGCCACCACAGATCCCCAGACGCGAACGCGGACGACGACGCCAAGGGCCGTGCCGTACGGCACGGCCCTGTTCGCTGCCCACCCGCCCGTTGTGTACCGGTCAAGGCCAGTGGACCGGCGGCCCACCCGGCGAGGCCGGCGCGATGATGCGCAGCCGTTCGAGCAGCGTGACGAAGGTCGACGCGTACGGCGACGGCGCCACGATGGCGGCGACCCGGTCCCAGTCGACCTGCTCCCGCATGGCGCGGACCATCGGCAGCAGCGATCCGTAGTCGCAGGTGTGCTCCGACAGCGGCAGGATCCAGGAGACCACCAGGTCGGTGGCCTCGAGCACGGGCAGGCTGATCGCCGCCGTGGTGATCGGCTGCGCCCGCGCGATCAGTTCCTCGGTCACCGGCCGCTCGGCGATCGAGAAGATCATGTCGACAAGCACGCCCTCCTCGTCGTACGCCTTGACCAGCCAGTCCTCCGGCGGTTTCGCGGTCCGGAAGCCCAGACCGTCGAGTGTCTTGAGTGCGAGCGGGACGTCCTCCTCCACGAGCGCGAAGTCGACGTCGTGAAGCGACGGCGCGGCGCCTCGCGCGTACCCGGCACAGCCTCCGGCCAGGGCGAACCGGACCCCGGCCTCCTTGAGACCGGCGCCGGCACACTTCAGCGTTTCCAGGATGGCGTCGGTGACCGCATGACTGTGACTACCCACTTACGTCGCTTGCCCCCAGATGTTCGCCGCAAACAATCCCGGGTAGGGCGCGTTCATGACCGAGACCCTGAAGGACATTCAGCATGCCTACGAGGGCGAAGCGGAGCGCCCGCTCGCGTCGTACACGCGCGTCCTCGCAGCGTACGGCGGTGCCGTCTCCGTGCTGCTGGCCGCGGCCAGGCTCTGCGGCCGCCACGCTCCGGAGAAGATCGGCGTGATGGACATCGCGCTGATGGGCCTGTTCACCCACCGGCTCTCCCGCACCCTCGCCAAGGACACCGTGACCAGTCCGATCCGGGCGCCGTTCACCAAGTACGAAGGCGTCTCCGGCCCTTCCGAGCTGAAGGAGGGAGTCCGCGGATCGGGACTTCGCCATGCCCTCGGCGAGCTGCTCACCTGTCCGTTCTGCCTGTCCCAGTGGGTGGCCACCGGATACGCGGCCGGCTTGGTGTTCGCCCCCCGGGTGACCCGCATGGCGGGCGCGACGATGGCTGCCGTGGCCGCCTCCGACTGGCTGCAGCTCGCATACAGCCGCCTCATGAAAGCCGCGAATGGGTGACCTTGTCGAGCCACCCCGCGGGGAGAACCCGAAAGAACGCGTCGACCGCGAGCTGGGCGAGCTGCTGCAGGGTCTTCGGGTCGCCTCAACCGGCGTCCAGGTGCTGTTCGCCTTCCTCCTGACCCTGCCGTTCTCCGCCGGATTCGAGAAGGTCGATCAGGCCGCCCGGTGGATGTTCTACGTCGCGGTGATCGCGGCGGCCACCGCCTCCATCTGCTTCATCGCCCCGGCCACCCAGCACCGCATCCTGTTCAGGTCGGGGCGCAAGGAGCTCATGCTGCGCCGCGCCAACCGGCTTGGCGTGATCGGCGGCATCGCCCTCGCCGTCGCAATGACCTTCTCCACCGGGCTGGTCGTCGAGGCGCTGGCGGGCGGCCTGCCGGGCACGATCGTGGCCGCGGCGGTGGCCGGGCTGAGCGGCTGGCTCTGGTTCGTCCAGCCCCTCCGTTCCCGCGGGATCATCGGCGCGGAAGGCGACGTCCCGCCCCCGCCGGAGGGAGCCGACCCGCCGCCCGCTGAGAGCACCTAAGGCAGGGGCTCGTGATGTTATGCGGCGAGTTGTCAGGGCAGTTCACGCTTATGGCTACGTTACTTTGGATCATCGCCGTCGTACTCGTCATCTCCGGGATCTACGTCATCCTGGCCCGCCGGGACATCCTGTGGGGGATCGTACTCATCGTCCTCGGTTTCCTCGTCGGCCCCGGCGGCGTCAGTATCTTCAATCCATAGCGGATCCCCGCCACACCCCGGCCCGTGATCTTGCGAATACTCGCACATCGGACCGTGAGCAGGGGTTTCGCGTTCGTGATCTTGCAGTTTCTCGCAGACCCATCCATTAAGCAGCAGAAACACCATCCGTGATCTTGCACTCACGACTGCAAGATCAACCACCACATACAAGCAGGTCAGGCGACCTTTCTGCGAGAAACTGCAAGACCACGGAGTCGGTTCACGCAGGCCAGGGGGGTGTGTTGCGAGAAACTGCAAGATCACGGGATCAGGGGTGTGGCTTTTGCCCACGGGTGCGGCCCGAATCCAGCGGCTTGATTCCGGCTGGATTCGGGCCGCTGGATTCGGGCCGCGCCCACGTCGCGTCGCAGGCCGCACTCATTCGTTGAAGAGCCACACCACGTCGTTGAAGAGCCGCGTCGAGCCGCACCCGCGTCAGGGAAGGGGCGCCGGCCTACTCGCCTTCGCCGTCCAGGCAGTAGACGGCGTAGGCGTGCTTGATGACCGGGAGCGCCACGTTTCGTACGCGGATCCCGCCAGGGGTCACACCCTGCTCCATGCCCGCGTGGGCGTGGCCGTGGACGAACAGGTCGGCGCCCACCGCGTCGGCCGCCTCCGCCAGCAGATAACTGCCGAGGAAGGGGTAGATCTCCGGCGGCTCGCCCATGAGGGTCTCCTTGACGGGCGAGTAGTGGCTCAGCACGATCGTACGGTCGGCGTCCAGGTCTTTCAGCGCACGACGCCACCGGTCGGCGATCTCCCGGGTATGGCGGACGAAGGCCTTGGTCTCCGGCTCGCCGAACTCACTGGCGCACTTGCCGGCGAAGCCGCCGCCGAAGCCCTTGCCGCCGGCCACGCCGAGCCGTACGCCGTTGATGGTGATCGTCATGCCGCCGTCGTCGAGGACGATGATCCCGGCGTCCCGCAGGACCTGGATGATCTTCCGATCGGCGTCCGAATGGTAGTCGTGATTGCCGAGCACGGCGATGACGGGGATGGGCAGGCCGCGCAACTCGTCGGCGACGACCCGTCCCTCGGCGACCGTGCCGTGCCTGGTCAGGTCGCCCCCCACCAGCAGCACGTCGGCGCGGCTCTCGATGTCGTCGAGCCGCTTGCGGTACTGACCGCTCAGGTCCGCCCCAAGATGGATGTCGGCGACGGCGGCGATCCGCAGATCCGTCACAAGTGCTCCTCCTCCCCCGGTTCTCTCACCTCGACGAGCGTGATCTCGTTGTGCACCCGCAGGCCGGGGGTCGCCTCACGGGCGACCGTCTCGATCGTGCGCCGCCGTTCCTCCGAGGGCACCTGCCCGCGGAGATAGACATGCTCACCCCGTACGTCCACCCGAATACCCAGCTCGCTGGTCCTGTCGTCCTCCGCGAGCACCCGCTGCACGCGGGCCGCGACGTAGTGCGGAGTCTCCATGGTGTCCCCCTGGTCTCCCCCCGGTGTCCAGTTGACGACCGGCCTCCCCCACCCATACGGGAGGGTCCCGTACGGCTACCGCTGCCCGCCGCTTTCCCGGTGAAACGTCGACGAAGTCCGTACGGAAGGTCAGCAACCCCGCAGGAGTGCGATGACGGCCTGCTCGACCGGGCCATGGGTGGCCGGGCTCCCCCGGTCGGTGTCCTCGCCGAGGCCGAGCAGCGTGATCGTCCTGCCTCTCTCGTAGAGCTCGATCAGCCGGGGATCCACGTACGATGCGCGGGCGACCGCCGGGGTGTTGCCGAGGTATTCGGAGACCTCCCGCATGACCCGGGCCACCGCCCGCTTGCGCCCGGCCGTACTGCGGGCGGGACGGGAGACGGCCAGCCCGACCGCCGCCAGCACGGTCGCGTGCCAGGTGCGGAAGTCCTTGGCGGAGACCTCGGTGCCGAACGCCTCCTTCAGATAGGCGTTGATGTCGGCGCTGCGCACGTCCGCCCAGCCGCCGCCGTCGGCGCGGTAGCGCAGCAGTTCTCCCCGGTTCCGCCTGGTCAGCTCACCGAGGACGGCACAGACGTCGGCATCGGTCAGCACCTGCTCGCGTTCCTTACGCCCCTTGGCGGGATAGCGGCAGACGACCTTTCCGTTGCCGCATCGAATATGGGCGGCCCGCAGGGTGGCCAGGCCGTAGGAGTCGGTGTACTCCTCGCCGCCGACCCGGAAGAACCCGATGTCGAGCATGCGGGCCGCGGTCGCGAGCACCCGCTCGCGAGTCAGCCCCTCGCCCCGCAGGTCCTCGGCGATCCGCTCGCGGAACCGCGGCAGCCGCTCGGCCACCTCCAGGACGTGGTCGAACTTGGCCCGGTCCTGCTGCACCCGCCACAGGTCGTGATATCGGTACTGACGGCGCCCGGCCGAGTCGGTGCCCACCGCCTGCAGGTGCCCGTCGGGCCTGGCGCAGATCCACACGTCGGTCCAGGCCGGCGGGATCGCCAGCGCCCTGATCCGGCGCAGCGCGGCACGGTCCCGTACGGCACGGCCCGTCGGCCAGGTGTAGCTGAACCCCCGGCCGCGGCGGCGCCGTCTGATCCCGGGCTCGTTCGGATCACTCGGCCGCAGCTCCACCGGCTCAGCCGTCAGAACCGCCGCCGCCGTCCGACGGCTCATCTCCGGGATCCCCGTACCTGCATAAACACGTCAGTACGGGTTACCCGCCGCATCTCACCGCAAACTCCCTGCCCGCCTGGGCGGTAAAGGATGTCGTGGCCACACTCGGTGCGGAGAATCGTTCCTGACAGACGCCCCCGCATTGCTACCGTCAGGGCTCGTGACCGATGACGACGATGTGAAATCGGATGGTGACTCCTCGCGGCTACCCGACTGGGTGTTTCCGCCCCCGGAAGGGTTCATCGCAGCGGACCTCGATCGCATTCCCGATGCGCCCACGCACACGGAATTGATCGATGGAAGCCTGGTGTTCCGAAGCCCCCAGACCTGCATCCACATGAGAACCGTCAGTCTCCTGACCGAAGGGCTTCACCGGCAGATCCCCAGAGATCTCCGGGTGCGGCGCGACATGAGCGTCATCCTCGGTCTCCGACAGCGCCCAGAGCCCGATGTGAGCGTCATCCGAGCTCAGGCCGAGCGGGGACCAGACCAGACCTCCTATGAAGCAGAGGACGTACTGCTGGTCGTGGAGGTGGTGTCACCGGACTCCGAGGAGCGCGACCGCAAGCGCAAGCCACAGCTCTACGCCGAGGCGGACATCCCAAACTTCTGGCGGGTGGAGAACAACTCGGGCCGCCCCACCGTCTACGTGTACGAACTCGACCCCGCCACGAAGGCGTACGCCCTCACCGGCATCCACCACGACCGGCTCAAGCTCTCCCTCCCCTTCGAGATCGACATCGACCTCACCGAGATCGACGCCCTTTGATATCCACTATCGGCGCACCGTAGGTAGGATCTACTCAGGCGACATCGGCCCGGCTAATCAACATTGTGTCGAACTATCGCGACCACAAGTACTTCAGGGTGTACGGCCTGTGCCCGTGGTTCACGGTGACCTGCGAGGCGTCCTGCTCCCCGAACGTCCCGTAGCAACGAAGAAGTCAGGTCATTCGTCGTCCTCTTCGGCAGCCCTTTCGAGGTCTTCCCTCGTGAACTGCTCCATGTTGGCGCTCTTCAGGAATTCATCAGAGATGACCGGACAGATCACGTCTCGAGTCAACACTCCCACCAGGAAGTCTGAGAAAGACCCCTGAAAATGCCACCAGTCGCCGCCATTTGTTATGACGATCGTCCATTTTTCGAGATCGGGATCCGTCAACCAAAGACACATGTCGCCATTATCTGCCCCTCCCCAAGGATAAAGACCGCCAGGGGCGGGATAGATGGGGAATGGATCGGCATGGACTGTAACTCCTACATCATCAACAAGCCAGATATATTCCTCCCCATCTGTCAGGTGGCATAGTGCGAAGAGTGCTCTATGTATGCAATCTCGGGGGATCTTGTCTGATTTAATTCCGGGATGAATAATAAAAAGAAAATCATCCAATCTTACTTCTGGTATCGCTCCAACCATTGACGATAGTCGCAAGGGAACCTGAGTCCAGTCTCAGCCTCAAGAACATCGATGTCGAAGTGGGGAGGATCCACTGTAGGCGGTCCAACAATTCCGAAAAGTTCAGCAATTCGTGGCATCAACTTGTTGCCTCACATCCTTGTTTTTGATGCAGACGTTGATATCGTCGTGACCGATCTCCACTTACCCGATAGCACCATGTCCACTCCCAACCCGTGATCGACCATTTGAATCATCTTCCAGCACTCACATGCCACGGGGCCGACACGACAATTCACATTATCCCGCATATCACTTCAGTACGTCGGCCACGTGCGCATCGACAGCGCGGACGATCTCCAGAAAATCGCGCTTCGAATAGCGCAGCGTCCGCGCCCCGCCGGCATCGTCGCGGAACGACACCTCGATCACATACTTTCCGTAGAGTGCCCGGAAAGCCCAAATACCACAGCCTTCTTCGTCTGGAAATTCGGCCCATCCGATGCACGAAACGGCCGCTTCCGACGCGGACAGAACAAAACTGGATACGTCTACGGACTCAGCAGGCCCCCAATCCGTGTCGTAATATATCCTGCCCTGTGGCACGGCCTTGAATTCTTCACGCGCCTCCTCCGGCCTCTCATAGGCGAGTACCATCTCGTCGAGGGTCGAATCACCGCCGCGCCCCCTCCCCCATGAGCGGAAAACCTCCCGCATCGCGCCGAACCGATCCCGCCAAGAGGCGGCTACCGCATCAGGTAACTGCACCGCCAGGGACGCCGCCATTGAGGACGGACGAGGTAGTAGACGATCAGGAATAAGCAGTGCTTCAGCAGAAACAGTCTCAGAAGATGGGCTTTCAAGTCGCTCATGTCCGCTTCTGATACCGCATGCAGTCCCCAACAGGACCAGCATGACAGCACCCGAGCAAATGGCAACCCTCCGGTATCTCATAACTATTTTCCACACGTCAGCGTGCCATCGCCGTTGGCGTAGGTGATAGAACTCTCTGTCGTCTCACCGTCGACGACGACAGGGGAACCCGTACTCCGCGCGGTGCGCAACGCGTCCGCATCGTCCGAAGCCGCCAGCGCCTTCTCTGCGTTCTTGTCGTCACCGTCGGCTTTCGCATCCTTCTCCGGCTCGGCGTCCTTCGTATTCGGGTCATCATCGGACGATGGCTTCAACTCCACCGGTAACGGCGGAGGCGACTTGAGACCACCCTTGGCCGGCTCATCAGAAGTCTTGTGCCGCTCCTCAACAGGCAGGCTTCCCCTGGGGCGCTTGGCCTTCTTCGAGGCCGAGCCACTCGCGTCGGCCTGCGTGGCGGCGGAATCCACAAGGTGCGGCAGCCCTTCGGCAGAACCCGACTGCTGCACCGGGGGCTTGTCCACGGAACCCACCGTCGAGCCGGCCAAATAAAGCGTCGTACGGCTCTGCGCCGCCACGACGGGAAACGCCGGAAGCTGCAAGAAACCCGGCAGAACGGCAATCACGGCAACCGCTCCGAGCCGTGTCACCCACCGACTCGCACCACGCGCACCCAGCAAGAAGCCATTCCGCCGCATTTGACCATCTTTAGGGCAATAACCCCGAACCCTGACAACCCTCGCGCGCCGCTCCGGCAAGGCCTAAAGGTTGACAAAGGCATGGATGGAACGGTTTGACCAAAATCAACCGCAATTTATCCAGACATGATCAACGGAGTCCAGAGAGATTCTATGTGACCTACATCACAACACTTCTATATTCTCTCTATATTCAGTGATATATGGCATGTCCGAAAATCTTCTCGATCGCGTCCGACGGCGCTTCGCATCGGAACCTGGTGTGCGCCGGGGCGCAGAGGGTGCCCATCACGAGGCGGGCGGGGTGGTGTGTGGTTCGAGATCGCTGCCGCCATCGGATAGCGATCCGATCTGCACGCTCCTCATCAGGCCGGGGGGCCACGCCCGGCGACGCGGTCGATGCCTATCCCAGGGGAAGGGATGGGTGAACGAGGCTTCCGTACCCCTCGGCTCGTCGACTTGGACGTTAGTGCTGCGAAAACCTCGCTTCGAGAGCACTAACGTCGAAGTCGATTCGGCGCCGCCTGACAGCGGACCGCGAACCGAGATCATTCGGTGCTCGCCGACGAGAGGCTGAGCTTCCAGTCGCCAGAAGCACGAGATGCCCGCCTGGGCTGAACAGGCCGGAAAGCCAGGGCAGCACCGTCGATCGGACAAGCCGGGCAGGGGAGATGTCACGGGCTGTTTCTTGACTGCTTCTCGGGGTAACGGCCGGACATGACGGACTTCATGGCGGAAGAGACGCTGGACAGGTTCGGCGACGTCACCGCTGTCGTCGTCGGGGACGTCATGCTCGACTCGTGGCTGCGCGGCCACAGCAGCCGGATGGCCCAGGAGGCCCCCGTGCCCGTGGTCACGCTGGAGCAGATCGAGGAGCAGCCCGGTGGCGCGGCCAACACCGCCGCAAACCTGGCCGCCCTCGGCGCCCGGGTGCACATGCTGGGGGTGACCGGGGCCGACCCGGCCGGGGCCACGCTCAACGCGATCCTCGGCGGCCTTGACATCGATGGCCTGGTGATCGCCAGGAGCCGGCGGACATCGGTCAAGCGCCGCGTGTTCACCGACGGCCAGATCGTGGCCAGGTACGACGAGGAGGACGGCGCGCCGATCCCCGAGTCGGCGGAGCGCGAGCTCATCGAACGGATCAGGCGACTGGTCGCGGACGCCGACGTCGTCATCGCGTGCGACTACGGCGGCGGCGTGTGCACCCCGGCGGTACGGCAGGCCCTGCGTGAATCGACATCGGGCGAATCGGCATCGGGCGAATCGGCATCGGGTGAATCGCGCGTTCTCGTGGTGGACGCGCACGACGTGGCCAGATGGCGAGGCAGTCGTCCCCGCGCGGTGCTGCCCAACTACCGGGAGGTCCAGCGCCTCCTCGGCGAGACCGGGAACGGCGACCGGCCGGGCTTCCTGTCGTCCCGTTCCGACCGGCTGCTCGCGGCCACCGGCGCGGAACTCGTGGTCACCACGCTCGACGGCGAGGGGACGCTGCTGCACCGGCGGGGGCGGGAGCCGTACCGGACCTATGCGACACCCGCGCCGGACACGATGAGCATCGGCGCCGGCGACACGTTCACCGCGGCGTTCGCCCTCGGCCTGGCGTCGGGGGCGGCCCCGGAGACGGCGGCCGACATCGCGCAGGCGGCGGCGAGCGTCGTGGTCCGGCGGGCGGGGACGGCGGTCTGCACGCGCGACGACCTGCAGCGGGCGCTCCGCCCCGACACCGCGCTGCCGCCCGACCGGCTGGCCGCGTGTCTGGCCCGCGAACGCGAGCAGGGCAGGCGCATCGTCTTCACCAACGGCTGCTTCGACGTGCTGCACCGGGGCCATGTGGCGTACCTGGAGGAGGCCGCCCGCCTCGGTGACGTGCTCGTCGTCGCCGTCAACGGCGACGACGGGGTGGCCCGCCTGAAGGGACGGGGCCGGCCGATCAACCACTGTGAGGACCGGGTGGCCGTGCTCGCCGCGCTCGGCTGCGTCGACTACATCACGGTCTTCGAGGAGGACAGCCCGGTCGAGCTGCTCACGCTCGTCCGCCCGGATCTCTACGTCAAGGGCGGCGACTATCACCCCGACCTGCTGCCGGAGGCCGAGTTGGTCCGACGGCTGGGCGGCGAGGTCCGCGTGCTGAGCTACGTACCGGAACGGTCGACCACCGCGATAGTCAACCGAATCCGAGGGTAGGGGCTCCCACATGGGTGAGGAACCAAGCTGGGGTGAAGAACAGGTGTCACCCACCGGCAAGGCGATGGTGCAGACGACGCCGATGGATGTGATCCGCATCCGGATCGCGTCGTTCGTCCTGCTCTTCTGTGTGCCGGTGGCGATCCTGTCGATAACCGCACATCTGTGGGGACTGCTGGTGGCGGTGGGGCTGATCGCCCTGATCGCGGCCGGCAGCATCGTGTTCGCCGTACGCAAGCAGCGCAAACTGGGCGGCGGCCCCGAGTCCAGAGGCTGACGGCCAGAGCCGAAGGGGAGGATGCCTGGTGAGCCTGAACGGCAAGGTCGTGGTGGTGACCGGAGCGAGCGGCGGAGTCGGGCGGGCGGTGGTCCGGCGGCTCGGCGCCGAGGGGGCGAAGGTCGCTCTCCTGGCCCGCGGCGAGGCCGGGCTCGCCGGCGCGTCCGTGGACGTCGGCGCCGAGGGCGGCATCGCCAAGGTGTACGCCACCGACGTCGCCGACTACGAGGGCGTACGGCAGGCGGCCCAGCGGATCGAGGCCGAGCTGGGTCCGATCGAGGTGTGGATCAACGTCGCGTTCACCACGGTGTTCGCACCGTTCATGGAGGTCGCGCCGGAGGAGTTCGAACGGGTCACCCGGGTGACCTATCTGGGATACGTGTGGGGCACCCGGGTGGCGCTGGAGATGATGCGGCCGCGCGACCGCGGCGTGATCGTGCAGGCGGGCTCGGCGCTGGCCTACCGGTCGATCCCGCTGCAGTCGGCCTACTGCGGCGCCAAGCACGCGATCAAGGGGTTCACCGAGGCGCTGCGGACCGAGTTGCTGGCCGAGGACTCCGGTGTGAAGATAACGATGGTGCAGCTCCCGGCGCTGAACACTCCGCAGTTCGACTGGGGGCTGACCCGGATGCGGCGGCACGCGCAGCCCGTGCCGCCGATCTACCAGCCGGAGGTGGCCGCCGAGGCGCTGGTCTTCGCCGCCGAGCATCCGGAGCGCAAGGAATACTGGGTCGGCGGCAGCACAGCGGCCACGATTCTGGGGCAGCGGATCATCCCCGCCCTGCTCGACCGCTACCTCGCCAGGACCGGCGTGCAATCGCAGCTCGTCGACGGCAAGCCGCCCACAGGCGTGTCGAACCTCTGGGAGCCGGCGGACACCGACCGCGACTACGGCGCTCACGGCGACTTCGACGACCGGTCCCATCCGCGCAGCGTGCAGACGTGGCTGTCCCGGCATCGCCGGCTGGTCGCCACGGGAGCGGCGGGTCTCGCCGCGGTCGCGGCCCTCGCCCTGCGCTCCGCCGCGAAATGACCCGCGGCGGAGCGAACGAGCCACCCCGAAACGAGCCACCCCTGAAACGACCGCCCCGAACCGAGCCACCCCGAAACGAGCGCCCCGAAACGAGCCGCCTCGAAACGACCCACCACAAAATAGGCCGCCGCTGCCGGGAAATGACCAGACTCGGGTGGTATAGCTCGCCGAGGCGGGGTAGTTGAGGGCGGTGGACGAGCCTGACTACCGCTTTCTGTGTGAACTCGCAGCCCAGCTCCGGGTGGACTCGGTGCGCGCGTCGGCCGCCGCCGGCTCCGGCCATCCGACCTCTTCCATGTCGGCGGCCGAGCTCATGGCCGTGCTGCTCGCCCGCCATCTCCGCTTGGACGTACGAGACCCGGACAATCCGGCGAACGACCATCTGATCTTCTCCAAGGGGCACGCCTCGCCGCTGCTCTACTCGATGGCGAAAGCGGCGGGCGTCATCACCGATGAAGAGCTGCTGACGTTCCGCCGCCGCGGCAGCAGGCTGGAGGGCCATCCCACGCCCCGCATGCCGTTCGTCGACGTGGCCACCGGTTCGCTCGGCTTCGGGCTGCCCGTCGGCGTCGGGCTGGCGTTGACCGGACGCAAGCTCGACCGCCTGCCGTACCACATCTGGGTGCTGTGCGGCGACAGCGAGCTGGCCGAGGGATCGATGTGGGAGGCGTTCGAACACGCGGGACACGAGGGGCTGACCAACCTCACCGCGATCATCGACGTGAACCGGCTCGGGCAACGCGGGCCGACCCGGCACGGGTGGGACCTGTCGGCCTACGCACGGCGGATGTCCGCGTTCGGCTGGCACACGATCGAGATCGACGGCCACGACCCCGGCGAGATCGATTACGCCCTGTCCGACGCGCGCGGCACACGCCGCCGCCCCACCGCGATCCTCGCCCGGACGTCCAAGGGCCACGGCGTGTCGGCCGTCGAGGACAGGGAGGGCAAGCACGGCAAACCGATCGCGGACCCGGAACAGGCGATCGCCGAGCTGGGCGGGCCGCGCGATCTGACGGTCGAGGTGCAGCCGCCCACGAGCCCGCGTGATCCGTACGGCTTCGCCGCCACCGGCACGCTCGACCTGCCGGTCTGGGAGGTGGGCGAGAATGTCGCCACGCGCGAGGCGTTCGGGGAGGCGCTCGCCGCCCTCGGCACGGCCTGCGGCGACGTCGTCGCGCTCGACGGCGAGGTGGCCGACTCCACCAGGCTCGAGGCCTTCGCCGAGGCACACCCCGAGCGGTTCTTCGAGTGCTACATCGCCGAGCAGCAGATGGTGGCCGCCGCCATCGGCGTGCAGGCACGCGGCTGGAAGCCGTACGCCGCGACCTTCGCCGCGTTCCTCACCAGGGCGTACGACTTCGTCCGCATGGCGGCGGTCAGCCGGGCCGACCTGTGCCTGGTCGGCTCGCACGCGGGCGTGTCGATCGGCGAGGACGGACCGTCGCAGATGGGGCTGGAGGACCTGGCCGCGTTCCGGGCCGTCCACGGCAGCACGGTCCTCTACCCCTGCGACGCCAACCAGACGGCGCGGCTGGTCGGGGACATGGCCGGGCTGGGCGGGATCCGATATCTGCGTACCACGAGGGGTGCCACGCCGGTCGTCTACGACGCGGGCGAGCACTTCCCGGTCGGCGGCAGCAAGGTCTTGCGCACCGGCGACCAGGCGACGATCGTGGCCGCCGGGATCACCGTACACGAGGCCCTCGCCGCCGCCGACCTGCTGCGGGAGGACGGCATCGAGGTGACGGTGATCGACGCCTACTCGGTCAAGCCGATCGACGCCGAGCGGCTGCGGACCGCGGCCGCCGACACCGGCGGGATCGTCACGGTGGAAGATCACTGGCCGGAGGGCGGCCTCGGTGACGCGGTGCTCGCCGCGCTGGCGACCTCACCCGTGCCGGTGGTGAAGCTGGCCGTCTCGGCGCTGCCGGGGTCGGCGACCCCTCAGGAGCAGCTCGAGGAGGCGGGCATCGACCGGCACGCGATCCGCCTGGCCGTACAGGACCTGGTCAAGCGGGCCGCCGGCTGAGCGGTCACTCGCGGGCCTTGGCGGTGGCGCGGCGGTTGGCCTTCTTGATGGCGTCGACGAGCTCCTCCTTGGTCATCTTCGATCTGCCCTCGATGCCGAGGCGGGAAGCGACGTCGTAGAGGTGCTGCTTGGACGCGTTCGCGTCGACGCCCTCGGCCGTACGGCCGGGCTTGGGAGTGCCCTTCTTCGCCTGTGCGTCGGACGGACCGCGCCCGCCCTTCTTCTCCCAGTGGTCGCCGACCTTCTCGAAGGTGTGCTTGAGCGCGGCGAACGCCGTACGATGGGCCCGCTGGCCCTCGCCGTACGTCTCGACGGCCGAGTCATGCGCCTTGATCCACGTCTCCTGGGCCTCCTTGGGCGAGCGCTCCAGGGTCGACGGGAGTTCCTCACGTCCTGGCATGTCATTTCTCCCTCCGGGGCTACTCCTTCTGCTCTTTCCTCCCCGCACGTCTCAAACGTGGGTGACCCCGGAGGAATGGACTACGACGGGTGCGGCTCAGCCGACCGTGATCCTGGATCGGCTCGGCACGATCGGCATGTGCGAGGTGCGCCCGGTGCCCATGACGAACCAGACGGTCTTGCCGCCATGGGCGTACGGCGTGACGCCCCAGTCGTCGGCGAGTTCGCTGACGATCAGCAGGCCCCTGCCATCGGTGGAGTCCATGTCCGCGTCCCGCTGCTGCGGCAGGCCCTCCCCCTGGTCGGAGATCTCCCCGTAGACCCAGTGGCCGTCACTGCCGAGGCGCATGGTGAACACGGTCCCGCCGTGTCGCACCACGTTGGCGGCGAGCTCGCTGACGACGAGACAGCAGTCGTCGATGAGCCGCTCCACGCCCCATCTGCCGAGTTCGCGACGGATCAGGGATCGCGCGTCCGCCACGCTCGCGCCGACTGCCGGCAGGAGGCACTCGACGGTCCACACCGCGTTCCCCACCAGTGCCACGTCCAGTGGCGCGGTTCCGAACGGGAGATTCACGTGCGCCTCCTTTATCCGTGGGAGCGCTCCCACAGCAACCATACGGGACGCTCCGTGGTTTTGTGAATGCGGAGAAACAAGATTGTTTGCCACCGAGCAGCCGGATGTCCGCCTTTATCAGGAAACCTGGGAGGACCTGCGGCGTTCTAGCAGCTCACAAAGTTTCACCTGGCACCACTCTTCGGTGGCATGCCGTACGGCCGTCTGCCGTGGGACGCCGACGGAGAGCGACAACGCATGAAACTAGATGAAACAAGTATTTCCCGCCCCGCCCCGTCATCCCGACATGTCCCACCACTCCGAGCGCGACCACTTCATTTCCCCCACCCCGTGATCTTGCAATTTCTCGCATGAAGGCCCGCCGACCTGCTCGGATCCATTCGCCGATCTTGCAGATACTCACAGGCATGCCGCCCGACCTGCACCTTCACACCAACCGATCTTGCACCGACACGGAGTGCAAGATCAGGGAGAGTGTTTTTCCTGCTCAGGGGTAGACCTGCGAGAAGCCGCAAGATCACGAAGGCGTAGTTCCTGCTCCTAGCCTCACATGCGAGAAACTGCAAGATCACGGCGAGGTGGAGAGGGTCTGGCCGGCCAGCCGATCCTGGGCCACGAGCAACTCGCGGAGCTCGTCCGCGTCCTCGGCGGAGGCCGTCATAATCATTCCCTGATCCATTTCCGCGCGGGACAGCGACCTGGTCAACCTGGTCGCATACCAGCGGCCGGCATCGCTGCGCCAGATGGACCAGCGACCCGCATACTCCCCCGCGCAGTTGTCTCCAGACCACTTCCTCGGCTGAGAACCGCATTTCGCCACCACCCCCAGGCTTCGGTGCCCGGTACGGATGCGCTCGCCCGGACACGAACGGTAGTGAGAAACGGTCTGCCCGGCCCCACGGCGCGGCCACCGCACGTGGGGCGAAGATCTTCCGCTCGATGTGATCACTTCGTCGGGTCTTGATTCCGCGACCTCCCCCCGCTTCGGTGCATGTCACACCCTTTGAACACCTTGATCTCGGCTTGACCATACTTCGTCTCGCGAAGTATGGTGCCCGGCATGGCCAGGAGATCACCACCCTCGATCAGCGAGCCGACCTACTTCATCCTCGCCGCGCTCCTCGACGGCCCGCTGCACGGGCACGGGATCATCAAGTGCACGCTCCGGCTCTCCGAGAACCGGATCAAGCTGCCGGTCGGCACGTTGTACGGAGCACTCGACCGTCTGACCGCCAACGGGCTGATCGAGGTGGATCGGGAGGAGACCGTCGACGGACGCCCGCGCCGCTACTTCCGGCTGACCGACGAGGGCCGTCACGTGCTGTCGGAGGAGGCGCTGCGCATGCGGCAGGCCGCCTCCGTCGTCATGAGCCGGATCGCCGACCCGGGATCGGCGTTCTCATGACCGAGACGGAGGCCGTCGGGACAGGGAGCACGAGGAGCGGGGCGCTGGAGCGGCGATACCGGCTGCTGCTGCGCGCCTATCCGCGGGACTATCGGGAGCGGTTCGGCGACGAGTTCATCGGCACGCTGCTGGAGACCACGCCACCGGGGCGGGCACTGCCGGGGATGACGGAATCGGCCGCGCTCGTCCGCGGCGGCCTGCGCACCCGCATCGCCGGCGCGGCGCACGGCCCGCCGTGGCCGGACGGCCTCCACCTCGGCCTCCTGATCGTGTCCCTCGCCGACCTGGGCCTGCTGCTCCCCTACGCCGGCTCGATCCCCCTGTGGGTGTGCCTGTCCGCCGGCGTCGTGCTCGCTGTGGCGCATGGCCGGGTACGGCTCGCGATCCCGCTCGTTCTGCTCATCGGGAGCAAGACCACCGCCATCGCACTCGGCCGCCCGTGGCTGGATCAGACGCTGGTGCCGGTCTTCCCCGACTCCTTCTGGGGCAACGAGACCGCGCTCTACGGCATGGGTGGCCCGATCACCCCGGTGATCACCCATGGGGTGCTGCTCCTCGGGCTGCTCGTCCTCGCCGTTCGCCCCCGTCCGCCGCGCCGCCGCTTCCCGGGTTGGTGGGCGCTGGCTCCGCTGGTCGCGTGCACCGACCCGGCCTGGCTCACCGTCGCGGCCGGGTCGCCCCGGTCGCTGGCCAGGGTCGGGCTCGAGGCGGCGCTGCTGCTGCTCGCCGTCTGGGCCGGCGCGGCGACCGGCGACCCACGCTGGGCGGTGGCGGCCGTGCCGTACGTGCTCGTCCAGATCGCCGTCCTGGTCGAGAACTTCGACTCGGTGGGCCGTCAGGATGTCGCCCACTGGGCGCTGCTCGGTTTCCTGGCCGTCACGGCGACCGCCGTGCCGTACCGCTCCCGGGCGGCGCTGCGGCTCTGACCCGCCTCCCCCTGATCACCGGCACAGCCACCCTCCAGACCGACGACCGCGTCGTCACGAGGATCGGATTCAGCGTGCTCACAGACGTCCGTTCGACGGCGCCGCACCCGCCGGGCCGCCGCATCAGCGTTCTCGCGGATCACCGCGTCTTCGCCGTGGTCCTCTCGCTCGCCGCCGCGCTCCGGGTGGTGACGATGCTCGCGTACCGTCCGGCCAAGCTCTACTGGTACGACTCCTTCACCTACCTGGACAACGCGATCCAACTCAAGCCGTCGACCGGCCTGCACCCGATCGGATATTCGCTGCTGCTGCGAGCGTTGTGGCCGTTCCACAGTGTCGAACTGCTCGCCGCCGTCAATCACCTGCTGGGCCTCACCACCGCGGTGCTGATCTACGCGGTGCTGCGTCGCCGGTCGCTGCCCGGCTGGGCCGCGTCCCTGGCCACCGTGCCCGGCCTGTTCGACGCCTCCTTCCTCCGGCTGGAGCACGCGGTCCTGTCGGACACGCTGTTCATCTTCCTGATCACGGCCGCGCTCACCGTCCTCATGTGGTCGCCGTGGCCTTCGGCCCGCGCCGCGACCTTGGCGGGGCTGCTGCTGGCTCTCGCGGCGATCACCCGGACGATCGCACTGCCGGTGCTCCTCCTCATCCTGCTCGTCCTCGCCTGCCGGGGGGCCGTACGGCGCGGCGAGCGGCGGGCGGCCGGCTTGCGTCCGCTGCTCGCGCTGGCCCTGGCCGGGACGCTCCCGCTCGCGGCGTACGCGGGCTGGTACGCCGAGGAGCATGGCAGGTTCACCCTCACGCAGGTCGACGGGATCTCACTGTGGGCCCGCACGATGACCTTCGCCGACTGCTCGGTGATCGAACCGCCGCCCGAACTCGCCCCCCTCTGCCCGAACGGCGTCGTCGAGGACACGGCCGGTGAGTATTACTGGGTGTTCGGCGAGCGCGCCGACCGGCTCCCCGGCGGGGCGTTCGAGCGCAACGACGCCGCCCGCGCGTTCGCGCTCCGCGCGATCCTGGCCCAGCCGTTCGACTACCTGCGCGACGTCGTCCACGACACCGCGCTCACCTTCGCGTGGACTCCCGTGCCCCACCCCACGTGGGCCGTCCCGGCCTTCGGCTTCGGTCTCGACGCCGACGCCTTCCCCGACGAACCGCTGATCGGCAAGATGAAGCGAGAGTACGACTCCGGCATCCGGCCCCAACAAGCGGTCCGTCCGTACGCCGACTTCCTGGTCGCCTACCAGCACCCGGCATACCTGCGCGGACCGATGCTGGGCGCGATCCTGCTCGTCGGCGCGCTGGGGTCGGTGGGCGTGACGCGCGTCGCCCGTCGCAGGCGGCGAGCCGGTGACAGGTGGGAGCGCCGGGCCGCTCTGCTGCCGTGGAGCGTCGCCGCTGCCCTGCTCGTCGCGCCCGTCGCGGTGCTCGACTTCGACCATCGTTATGTACTGCCCGTGATCCCCATCGCCTGCCTGGCCGCCGCGCTGGCCGTGCAGGACAGA
>BCRI01000069.1 GCA_001552515.1 Sphaerimonospora mesophila NBRC 14179 = JCM 3151 | reverse complement strand
GCGTGTCGCGGTTGTACTTCATGTCCAGATAGGTCTTGTTGGCCGGGGACATGACGATCTTCATGCCCTTCTGGACCGCCGTGCGCGCCGAGTCGCCACCCGCGCCGGCCGGGGCGACCCCCCAGTACTGCACGACGCCCTCCGGCAGCTCCGGGTCCGACCCGAACGGCGCCACGCCGATCTCGTTCCAGCCCATCGCGGTCTTCCCCTGGACCTTGACGATCTTCGAGGCGCGGGTGACGAAGTCCCGATACTGGTCGTGGGACAGCAGCGCGGTGGAGACCTCGTCACCGCCGATGTGGAAGTACGGCCCCGGCGTCAGCGCGGACAACTGCTCGATCACGTCCGTGACGATCTGCCAGGTGAGCGGGCTCTCCGGACACAGCGCACTGTAGTTGACCTGGTTGCTGAGGTTCCAGACCGGCGGTTTCCTGTTGCTGCAGTTGACGCTCGGGTCGTAGATCGCGCCGCCCTTGTACGCCTGCGCCTCCGCTGAGGCGTACGACATGATGATCGCGTTGGTGTGCCCAGGCAGGTCGATCTCCGGCACGATCGTGACGAAGCGCGAAGCCGCGTACTCCACAAGATCGAGGTAGTCGTCCCTGGTCCAGTAGCCGCCCGGGTCGGCGTTCTCGGCGCCGTCGCCCGGCCTGCTCGTGCCTCCCGAGTACTGTCCGCCGATGTCGGTGAGTTCGGGGCGGCCCTCGATCGCGATGCGGAAGCCCTGGTCATCGCTGAGATGCAGGTGAAGCGTGTTCACCTTGTACGCCGCGATCGCGTCGATATACGCCTTGACCACGGAAACCGGCTCGTAATGCCGGCCGATGTCGAGCATCGCGCCCCGGTAGGCGTAGCGCGGATGGTCGGAGATCCGCACCCCGGGGACGCGCCAGACGGCCGGCTGTGGCGTCCTGCTCTCGATCCAGACCGGGAACAGCTGCCGCAGCGACTGCACACCGTTGAACAGGCCGTGCCCGTTGGCCGCGACGATCTCGACTCCGCGGCGGGTGACCTCCAGCCGGTAGCCCTCGGCCTCCGGAACCCCGGGATCACCCACGACCAGGGAGATGTCGCCGATCGCGGCGGCGCCGCGCGAAACCGGCAGGGCGTAGCCCGTCGAGGGGCGCAGAATCTCCGCCAGCCGGTCGGCGACGGCGACGGCCGCTTCGTCGTTCACCACGATGCGGGCGTCCTCGCCGAGGGTGAAGTCATCCCCGGCCGATTCCGTCAGCGAAACCGGGAGCGGGACGAGCCGGGGTGCGGCGGGCCCCTCGGAAACGCCGACGGACACGCCGGTCGGGACGCCGCGCGGGGCGCTGCCGTCCACCGTGGCGCCGGTCAACGACGCGGTGAGCAGCACGCCGGCCGTCACCGCTGAGATCGTACGGGCCCGGGACCATCTCCTCGGGTCGCGGCTCCTCCACCGCTCCCACCTGGCGGCCGAGGCGGATAAGAACGAAATGCTCAAGTCAACTCCTTGACTCGCATACCTCGTGCTGTGATCCGGCCGCCTCGGGCGATGTCCGCCCGTCCCAGAAACAGACCTGCTACCGGTACTCCTCGACGCCCTCCCGCTCGGTCGGCTCTGACGGGCCGGTCCGGCCCGCGTACGGACACCGATCGCGGACGCGGCGGTGGAACGCGCGCGTCATCTGATCATCGCTGCGCAGCATCACCTAGATGGCGGGACAAATCAACGAATCGGGGATCTGACCCGGGACTCGTTACGAGAGCGTGACCCTGCCGGCCGCCATCCGGTCAAGTGGCCTGCAAACCCCCGGAGACCGGCGCCCCGGCCGCACTGGAAAGTCGCGGCGCGAAAGACGACTACGCTATGGGATTGATTCCGGGGCGTCACAGCGGATACGCCTGGTTGTCGAGGAAGGACACGCCGACAGTGGCTCGTAGCATCGAGGCCGACTGGGTCTCTCGTTTCGCGGATGAGGTCATCGCCGAAGCGGAGCGGCGTGCACCGGGCAAAACGATCGTCTGTGCGTCCGGGCTGAGCCCGTCCGGGCCGATCCACCTGGGCAACCTCCGTGAGGTCATGACCCCGCACCTGGTCGCCGACGAGATCCGGCGCCGGGGCCACGACTGCGAGCACATCATCTCCTGGGATGACTTCGACCGGTTCCGCAAGGTCCCCGCGGGCATCGACGAGGCCTGGAACGAGCACATCGGCAAGCCGCTGACCTCGGTGCCGGCTCCTCCCGGAAGCACCTATCCGAACTGGGCGGAACACTTCAAGGCGGCCATGGCCGCCGCGCTGGCCGAGTTGGGCGTCGAATACCGGGGCATCAGCCAGACCCAGATGTACACCTCCGGCGCCTATCGGGAGCAGATCCTCCTCGCGATGCGCGAGCGTGCCAGGATCGACGCGATCCTCGCCCAATATCGGACCAAGCCCAAGGCGACCAAGGTGATCACGGACGCCGACGAGGCCGCCGCGATGGAGGGGTCGGGCGCGGCCGGGGAGGACGACGGCTCGGCGGCGACCGGCTACTTCCCCTACAAGCCGTACTGCTCGGTCTGCGACCGCGACCTGACCACGGTCACGTCCTACGACGACGACACCACCGCGCTGTCCTACACCTGCGTCTGCGGGCACGCCGAGACCGTGCTGCTGTCCGAGCACGACCGCGGCAAGCTGGTGTGGAAGGTCGACTGGCCGATGCGCTGGGCCTACGAGGGCGTCGTGTTCGAGCCCTCCGGGGTCGACCACAGCTCCCCCGGGTCGTCGTTCGTCGTCGGCGGTCAGATCATCCGGGACGTCTTCAAGGCCGACCAGCCCATCGGGCCGATGTACGCCTTCGTCGGCATCTCCGGCATGGCCAAGATGAGCAGCTCGAGGGGCGGTGTGCCGACCCCGGGAGACGCACTGCAGATCATGGAGCCGCCGCTGCTCCGCTGGATGTACGCCCGTCGCCGGCCGAACCAGTCCTTCAAGATCGCTTTCGATCAGGAGGTCCAGCGGATGTACGACGAGTGGGACTCACTCGTCAGGAAGGTCACGGAAGGTACGGCACAGCCGGCCGACATCGCGGCCTACCAGCGCTCGATCGGCACCGCCGCCGGCCCGCTCCCGACCACGCCGCGGCCGCTGCCGTACCGGACCCTGGCCTCGATCGTGGACATCACCACCGGCGACGAAGAGCAGACCCTGCGCATTCTGCGCGACCTCGACCCGGACAACCCGGTGACCTCCCTGGACGAGGTCCGGCCCCGGCTCGACCGCGCCGAACGGTGGATCACCACGCAGGTCCCGGCCGAGCAGCGCACCCAGGTCCGGGAGAACCCCGATGTCGATCTGCTGAACTCGCTGAGCGAGACCGAGCGCGAGTCGCTGCGCATCCTGCTGGGCGGCCTCGACGAGCACTGGTCGCTCGACGGCCTGACCACGCTCGTGTACGGCGTGCCGAAGATCCAGGCGGGCCTCACCCCCGACGCCAAGCCCACCCCCGAGCTGAAGACCGCGCAGCGCGAGTTCTTCGCCCTGCTCTACAGGCTGCTCGTGGGCCGCGACACCGGGCCCCGGCTGCCGACCCTGCTGCTCGCCGTCGGCGCCGACCGCGTACGCAAGCTGCTCACCATCTGACGACCCAGACGCTTCGGAAGAGCGGGAACCACAGTGAAGCTGATCCACTCGGGCAAGGTCCGGGACGTTTACGAGGACCGCGGGGACATCATCCTCGTCGCGTCGGACCGGGTGTCCGTCTATGACGTGATCCTGCCCACGCCCATCCCGGACAAGGGCAAGGTGCTCACGCGGCTCTCACTGTGGTGGTTCGAGCAGCTCGCGGACATCGTGCCGAACCACGTCATCTCCGCCACGGACGTGCCGGAGGAGTTCGCCGGCCGGGCCGTACGGTGCCGCAGGCTGGACATGATCCCGGTCGAGTGCATCGCCCGCGGCTACCTCGCCGGCATGGGACTGAAGGAGTACGAACGCGACGGCTCGGTGTCGGGCGTGCCGCTGCCGGCCGGGCTCCTGGAGGGGTCGCGGCTCCCCGAGCCGATCTTCACTCCCACCACGAAGGCCCAGCTCGGAGCGCACGACGAGTTCATCACGTTCGACGACGTGATGACCCAGGAAGGCTCGGACGTCGCCGCGGAGCTGCGCCGGCTCACGCTGGAGATCTACCGGCGTGGCGCGGAGATCGCCCGCGAACGCGGGGTCATCATCGCGGACACCAAGCTGGAGTTCGGCCGGGACGCCGACGGCAGGCTCGTGCTCGGAGACGAGGTCCTCACCCCCGACTCCTCGCGGTTCTGGCCGCTGGACGACTGGAAGCCGGGCGGCCCGCAGTTCGCGTTCGACAAGCAGTACGTCCGCGACTGGGCGACCGGCACCGGCTGGGACAAGACCTCACCGGCCCCGGAGGTCCCGCAGGAGGTCGTCGACGTGACCCGAGCCCGCTACATCGAGGCGTACGAACGCATCACCGGACAATCCTGGTAAGAACACTGAGGGCCGTCCGGATCACCGGACGGCCCTCGATGGGTCTGTGATCACCGCACTAGCCGCAGACCGTACGGACGACCTCGGCGAGGTGGTTCGCGACGGAGGCGGCCCGCTCGTGCGACTCGGCCTCGACCATGACCCGGATGATCGGCTCGGTCCCGCTCGGCCGGAGCAGCACCCGGCCGGCGTCGCCCAGCGCCGCCTCGGCCTTCTCCACGGCGATGCGCAGCTCGGGCGCCGCCGCCTTCGACTTCGTCACGTCGCGGACGTTGATCAGCACCTGCGGCAGCTTGGTCATCACCGTGGCCAGCTCGGCCAGGGAACGCCCCGACCTCGCCACCTCGGCGATCAGATGGAGCGAGGTCAGCAGGCCGTCACCGGTGGTGGCGTGATCAAGCATGATCACGTGGCCCGACTGTTCCCCGCCCAGGTTGTAGCCGCCCTTCTGCATGGCCTCCAGGACGTACCGGTCGCCCACCGCGGTCTCCACCGTCGCCAGACCGGCGTTCCGCAGCGCGATCTTGAAGCCGAGATTGGACATCACGGTGGCGACGACGGTGTCACCGGCCAGGCGGCCGTCGGCGTGCATGGCCAGGGCCAGGATCGCCATGATCTGGTCGCCGTCGATCTCCTCACCCGCACCGGTCACCGCAAGGCATCGGTCCGCGTCACCGTCGTAGGCGACCCCCAGATCGGCGCCGCGCTCGACGACGACCTCCTTCAGGGCGTCCAGGTGGGTGGAGCCCGCCCCGTCGTTGATGTTCAGGCCGTCCGGGGCGGCCCCGATGGTCTCGACCTCGGCGCCCGCGCGCAGCAGCGCCTCGGGAGCGACCATGTGGGCGGCGCCGTGTGCGCAGTCGACGACGACGCGCAACCCGTCGAGGCGGTGCGGCAGGGTGGTCAGCAGGTGCGAGACGTATCGATCGGCCTCGCCGTACGCGTCCCGGACCCGGCCGACGGACGAACCGATCGGGCGGTCCCACTTCTCCCCGAGCCGCCGTTCGATCTCGTTCTCGACCGCGTCGGGCAGCTTGTAGCCACCCCGGGTGAAGAACTTGATCCCGTTGTCGGGCGCGGGGTTGTGCGAGGCGGAGAGCATGACGCCGAGGTCGGCTCCCAGCGCTGAGGTGAGATACGCGACCGCCGGGGTGGGCAGCACGCCCAGCCGGAGCACGTCCACGCCGGACGACGCGAGGCCGGCGACCACGGCGGCCTCGAGGAACTCCCCCGAGGCTCGCGGGTCCCGGCCTACGACGGCGATCGGGCGGCCGCGCCGCCCGACGCTGGCGTGGAACGCACCGGCATCACCGAGGACGTGCGCCGCCGCCACGGACAGATCCATGGTCAGCTCGGCCGTGAGGTCGCGACCCGCGACCCCACGTACCCCGTCGGTGCCGAAGAGGCGACCCCTGTAGGAGTCGCTCTCGGACTCCGAAGAACTTCCGCAGGAGTCGCCTGCTGGCTCCTGAGACACCACTACTAGCGCTTGCTGTACTGCGGAGCCTTACGGGCCTTCTTGAGACCGTACTTCTTCCGCTCCGTGGCGCGGGCGTCACGGGTGAGGAAGCCGGCCTTCTTCAGCGGCGGGCGGTTGACCTCGACGTCCAGCAGGGCGAGCGCGCGGGACAGCCCCATGCGCAGCGCGCCGGCCTGGCCGGTCACGCCGCCGCCGTCGATGCGGGCGATGACGTCGAAGGCACCCTCGGCGCCGAGCACGACGAACGGCTCGTTGACGATCTGCTGGTGGACCTTGTTCGGGAAGTAGGCGTCGAGAGAACGCCCGTTGATCGTCCACTTTCCGGTGCCCGGCACGATCCGGACCCGGGCGATGGCCTGCTTGCGGCGGCCGGTGCCGTACGAGTTGCCGGTGGTGATGGGCTGGCGGACGGCGGCGTCGCCGGCGGGAGCGGACTCAGTGGTGTACTCGGAGGGGTACTCCTCCGTGGAAAGGTCTTCCTGCTCGCCCTCGACGAGCGTCTCGATACCGGTGGGCTCGGCCACGGTTCTCCTCTAACTTTCCTGGCTCGGCGATTACTGGGCGATCTGGGTGATCTGGTACGGCACCGGCTGCTGGGCCTGGTGCGGGTGCTCGGGGCCGGCGTAGACCTTGAGCTTCTTCGCCATCTTCCGGCCGAGCGAGTTCTTGGGCAGCATGCCGCGGACGGCCTTCTCGACGGCCCGGTCCGGACGCTTCTCCATGAGCTCGCCGTAGGTGACGGAGCGGAGACCGCCGGGGTAGCCCGAGTGGCGGTAGGCCTTCTTCTGCTGGAGCTTGTTGCCGGACAGGGCGATCTTGTCGGCGTTGACGACGATGACGAAGTCACCGGTGTCGACATGCGGAGCGAAGATCGGCTTGTGCTTGCCACGGAGCAGGGTCGCTACCTGACTGGCCAGCCGGCCGAGCACGACGTCGGTGGCGTCGATGACGTACCACTGACGCTCGACGTCGTTGGGCTTCGGTGAGAACGTGCGCACGGCAGTGCTGCCTTCTGTCGGGATGTGAACACTCGGTAGGTTGCGCAGGCACGGCACAGCACAACCTCCGTCTCCACATGTACGGGAGAAGACGCCGGACGCGCCGTGCACCGGTCCGCGCGGGCAGACCGATCCACACACAACGAACTAGCAGATTACCGATCCCGCGGCCCCCGGTCAAAACAGGCCGCCGCCCGTCTCCCGGGCGCGAAGACTACTCCGCAGATACGGCCTGCCGCACGGCCACCTGCCGAACGTTCTCAAATCCATATCTCACGCCACTACCTCCCCATCCGCCAGATCCCTATATTTGACTGCGGTATGTGGCAGACCCCTCACAACCGGCATACCCAACGGATGCCCCCGCGCGGCACTCTTTTGGGTCTGCTCGCATGCTCGACGGCGATCCTGCTGATCGGCGTCGTCATCGGCCGGGCCACCTCACCTGGTGAAGACATCGACGACGTCTACCTGCGCAACCAGGCCCCCTCCCCCACTCCGGCGAAGAGCGCGCAGGACTCCTCCCCCCGCAGAGACCGTCCGCCGCTGGACCACGTGCTGCGCACCGACACCCCCAAACCCGCCAAGACCTCATCGCCTCCCCGTCCGCGCCCGCGCCGACCCTCCAACATGATCGACGGATCGAACGGCGACAGCCCGCAGTGGAGCACGTTCGGGCCCGGGAGCACCGGCGAGACGATCGACGGCCGCATCAGGCCGGACGCCTTCCCCTCACTGGAACGGGAGGTCGTGCGGCTGGTCAACGCCGAACGCGCCAGGCGTGGCTGTGCGGCGCTGCGGATGGACCGCCGCCTGGTCAGGTCGGCCCGCGCCCACTCCGCCGAGATGGCGGCGGCCAACCATTTCGCCCACTCCTCCCCGGACGGCTCCACGCCCTGGGACCGCATGGCCGCCGCCGGATACACCAACAGCGGCGCGGAGATCATCGCTCGCGGCTACCAGACCGCACAGGAGGTCGTACGCGGCTGGATGGCCGACCGCCGGGACCGTGCGACCCTACTCAACTGCCGTCTGGTGGCCACCGGCGTCGGGGTGAACATGGGACCCGGCGGCCCCTGGTGGACCGAGGACTTCGGTTATTCCTGACCGTTCCTCTCGTATCCGGATGGCCGACTAATCTCGGGGCATGGGTTACCCCGGCGACCAGCAACCGCCCCGCCAGCCGCCTCCATCGCCTTTCACGCCCCCACCCGGAAGGCGAGGCTCATCCCCCTACGGCGACACCGCCCAACGGCCGTACGGCGACCGGCCGTACGACCCCGTCGAATCGCCGCATGCCGCGCCGTCTTATGAGAACCCCTACGGGAATCCGTATGGGAATCCCCTCGATCAGCCGGAGAATCCGGGCGGGGAACCCTCGCGAGCACGGCGTGAGGAGATCGCGGAGGGCTCGCCGTACGCCGGCCTGCGCCGGGACCGGACCGGCCAGACCGGGGAGACGGCCGCCGTGCCCCCGGCAGCGGAGCCCCCGCGCCCGGAGACCGCATGGGATCCGTACGCGCCGGCTCCCCTGTGGCGCCGGCCCATCGTGCTGGGCGGCGCCCTGCTCGCCATGATCGGCGCGCTCTTCCTCGGTCTGTGGGTCGCCGCGCGCAGCGAGAAGCCGCCGCCGCCGCGTGTCCACCCGACGCCGACCACCGTCGTGCCCGAGACACCCAAGGGCAAGTACGGCTATGCCGGCTCGCGCACCACGGACAAGATGCCGCTGACGATCAAGGAGATCTTCGGCGCGAAGAAGTTCGCCAAGAGCGGCCGCTCCTACGTCATGACCGTGCGGCGCAAGGAGAAGAGCTGCGACGACGGGGTCACCGGCGAGAGCATCAAGAAGGCCCTGAAGGCGGGCAGATGCACCCAGCTCATCCGGGCGAGCTTCGCCGGCGCCAAGGGCACGATCATCGGAACGGTCGGCGTGGCCAACCTCAGGACCTCGGCCCATGCCAAGAAGGTCACCTCGGCGGGAGGCGGGGGCGAGCGCAAGGACTACCTCAAACCGCTGCCGGGCACCGACGACGCCACCAAGCAACTGGGCGGCGCCGGAGAGGCCTACGCGGGCGGCTGGGCGTACGGACACTACGCCGTGCTGCTGTGGTTCCAGTTCAAGGACGGCCACAAGCCCACCAAGGCCGAGTTGAAACGGCTGTACCAGGCGGCTTCCGACATCACCGACAAGACAGTCTTCCCGGCCCTTGAGCACCGCTCGCTGACGGGACGCCGGGACTGAAAGCACCCGGTCAGGGCATCATCGACCGCGTCGGCGCCGCGAGGCGTGCCGCCATCCGTGCCGACGCGGAAACGCCCATAGCGGCACGTCGATCTCGTCTGCGCCGATACGCTTCCGCGTATGCGTGGCCAGGATTCCGGTTCCGAGCACGAAAACGATCCGGCGTGGACTCGCCGAGAGTCGGACGCCGACGGCTCGGCGGCACCCCCCATGCCACCGCCGAGCTTCGGCCAGGCGCCGGCGGGCGAACCCGGCGCCCCGAACGAGTACGGCACGGCCGAGCACACCACGGCCGAGTACGGCCCGGCCGAGCACACCACGGCCGAGTACGGCCCGGCCGATGCCGCCTGGACCTACGGGCATGCCCCCGCGCCGGGATATCAGCAGGCGCACTGGCACCAGGAAGCCTGGCATCACGAACCACAGCACCACGAGATTCAGCACCACGAGATTCAGCACCACGAGATTCAGCACCACGAGATTCAGCACCACGAAGCCCGGCGCTCAGAAGTCCGGCACCCCGAGATTCAGCGGCAGAACCTCCCCGCTCTTCCGGACGGCGGGCCGCGGCCGGGCGACCCCGCGGGCCCCGGCGACACGGCGCCGGCGGACGACACGGCACGCTTCCGGGTGCCGAGCCCCGCCGACTTCCCCCAGTGGCCGCCACGCCTGCCCGGCGAGCCCGACCGGTCGTCGGCCGCCGCCCGTCCGTTCGGCGCCCCGTGGCCGCCGCCGGTCCCCCAGGAGAACGGTCAGAGCGTCAGGAGACCCGGGGAGGCGGCGCCCGCCGGGCCTCGGCACGCCCAGCTCCCGCCACCGGACGGACCGCCGCCCGGCCCGCCGGCCGATGGGGCCCAGGCGACGCATCCCACCGCTGCGGCCGGCTCCCCGACGGCTCCCCCGCTCGGCGCCGGGCCGGGCGGCCCGGCCGACGGCGCTGACGGCGTTGCGAACGGCGTACCCGATGCACTGGAGACGCCGGAGGAGCGGTCACCCGCGCCGCCGGACCCATCGCACGAGGCGCCGCACGAGGCGACAGATCAGAGATCCCCCCAGACACCCCCAGGACCGATGCCCGCCACCTCACCCCCCGCCGGACCCATGGCGCCCCAGCAGGGAACGCCGCCCGGCACGCCGCCACCAGGCCTTCCACCATTGGGCCCTCCCACACCAGGCCCTCCGACACCGGGCCCTCCGATACCGGGCTCCCCGGCAGCGGGCTCGACGCCGCTGGCCTTCACACCGGTGACGCCGGCCAGGGCCGGAAAGCCGTCCCCGCCGCCGGGGTTCGGACCGGCGTCCGCACCGCCGTCGCAGGCGCCGTACGGCATGCCGGGCGGGCCGGGGGACGGGCGCCCGAGAGCGCCGAAGACGGGCGGCGGGGCCGGCCCCCTGCGGAAGGCGCTGCTGACCGTTGGCTCCGTGGCCGCGGTGGCCGCCATCGGCACGGCGGCCTACTTCGCCTACGCCGACCAGCCGGGCGGCTCCGCGAGCGGCGGGAGGGCCGGGGCGAGCGGCGCACCCGCCACGAACGCCGCCACCCCGGGCCCCGAGGCCACCGCCTTCCCCCAGCAGACCAACGCCGCCTCGGCGATCCTGGACTCGGAGACGACCGATCCGCGTACGCTGACCCTCTCCGAGACGTTCCCGACGCAGAAGGTCACGCTGGCCGGCCGGACCTATCGGCGGGTGAAGGTCGACATCACCGAGAAGTGCGAGCAGGCCGCCGCCGGGGCCTTCGCCAAGGCACTCGGCCAGCACCAGTGCCGGCGGGTGCTGCGCGCCACCTATGTGGACGGGAAACGGGCGTACGCCATCACGACGGGCATCGCCGTGCTCCCGTCGAAGGAGGCCGCACTCGCCGTCGACCAGGTCAAGGACCTCGACGGCAACGTCTGGTTCCGTGGCCTCGACGGCAGCGCGGCCAGCAGGGCCGACCGGGTCTCGATCTCCGGCGGCTACGCGGCGGGCATGGTGTGGGGGCGCTACATAGTGTTCAGCTACGCCACCTACGCCGACGGCCACACCCCGGACGCCAAGGACACGGTCCTCGGGCCGATCAGCGGGGCCTTCCGCGATCACACCGCCAAGGTGATCGAAAAGCGCGTCACGGGCTGAGCGGGCGTCGGCATGTCATGAGAGTGTGCGCACCCGGCGCGTCTCGATGGCGCGCCGGGCCAGCTCGTCAGCGGCCGGATAGCGCACCTCCTCCAACGTCAGGCCGTGCGCGGGCGCGACGTGCACCCCCGGATCCCGTACGGCCCGGCCCAGCGCCTCTCCCGGCCACTCGACCGGCCGCCTGCCCTCTCCCACCGCCAGCAGCGACCCCACCAGGGCCCGGACCATCGAGTGGCAGAACGCGTCGGCCACGACGGTGACGAGGACGGTCCCGTCGGCTTCCCTCACCAGGTCGAGCCGCCGCAGCTCACGGATGGTGGTGGCGCCCTCGCGTCGCTTGCAGAAGGCGGCGAAGTCGTGCTCGCCCAGCAGCCGGGTGGCCGCCGCGTTCATCAGGCCGACGTCCAGCGGACGGGGGTGGCGCAGCACCTCGCGGCGGCGCAGCGGATCGACGCCCCCGGGCGCGTCGCACACGCGGTAGCCGTACCGGCGGGAAAGCGCGGAGAACCGGGCGTCGAAGCCCTCAGGAGCGGCGGAGACGGCGTGAACCCGGATATCGGGCGGCAGAACACCGGCCAGGCGCCTGATCAAGCCGGCGGTCACTTCAGCGGTCGGCGCGACGGCGTCCCCGGCCACCGTGCCCTCGGCCATGGCGCCGGAGGCGGCGGACGAGCGCGTGCCGACCGCCGCCAGCGCGGAGACGGGGACGTCCACGTGCGCCACCTGACCCCGGGCATGCACGCCGGCGTCGGTGCGTCCGGCCACGGTCAGAGAGGGCGGGTCGGCCAGCCGCAGGATCCGGCCGAGCGCGGCCTCCAGCTCGCCCTGGACGGTGCGCAGACCGGGCTGCCTGGCCCATCCGGAGAACTCGGTCCCGTCATAGCCCAGGTCCAGCCTCAGCCGCACGTCTCGATCCACGAAAGCCCTCCGCACGCGACCAGCCGTACATGAAAAAGCGGACCCGGGATCCCCCTGAGGGGAAGCCGGGTCCGCTCACCACACCTGAAATCAGGCCTTGGTCTCCCCGCTGCCCTCGGCGGGCGCGGTCTCCTCGGCGGACTCCGCCGCGGCGGCCTGCGGAGCCTCCTGAGCGGCGGCCTCCCCGGCGGGAGCCTCCTGAGCCGGGGCCTGCGCCTGCTCGGCCTGCTCGGCCGACTCGGCCGCCGTCTCGGCGGGAGCCGTACGAGTGACGCTGACCGCGTTCAGCGGCTCGCTCACGAGCTCGATGACGGCCATCGGCGCGTTGTCGCCCCGACGCGGGCCGATCTTGGTGATCCGGGTGTAGCCACCGGGACGCTCGGCGAACGTCGGCGCGATCTCGGTGAAGAGGTGGTGGACGACGCTCTTGTCCCGGACGACGGTCAGCACCTGGCGCCGGTTGTGGATGTCGCCCTTCTTCGCCTTGGTGATCAGCTTCTCGGCGAGCGGGCGGAGGCGCTTGGCCTTGGCCTCGGTGGTGCGGATCCGGCCGTGCTGGAACAGCTGGGTGGCGAGGTTCGCCAGGATCAGCCGCTCGTGCGCGGGGCTGCCGCCGAAACGGGTGCCCTTGGTGGGCTTGGGCATCTCATGCTCCTCATGAACAACCCGCCCCGGCCGTACGAGGTACCGGGGTCGGGCCGACCGGCGGACCGGTCGTGACTTGTCATGACCGTCTCATCGGCTGAGACGGACAGTCGTGATCAGCGGATCGGCGGCCTGCGCCGATCAGTACTGCTCGGTCTCGATGAAGCCGCCGTCCTCATCGTCGAATCCGCCGCCGGCGACCGCTGTGGGGTCGAATCCGGGCGGGGAGTCTTTGAGGGCGAGGCCCATCTCGTGCAGCTTCTGCTTGACTTCCTCTATCGACTTGGCACCGAAGTTCCGGATGTCGAGGAGGTCCTGCTCGCTGCGGGCGACGAGCTCACCCACGGTGTGGATGCCCTCGCGCTTGAGGCAGTTGTAGGAGCGGACCGTGAGGTTGAGCTCCTCGATCGGCAGCGCCAGATCGGCGGCCAGGGCCGCGTCGGTCGGCGACGGGCCGATGTCGATGCCCTCGGCCTCGACGTTGAGCTCGCGGGCCAGGCCGAACAGCTCGACCAGGGTCTTGCCGGCCGAGGCCACCGCGTCGCGGGGCTTCATGGACGGCTTGGTCTCGACGTCGAGGATCAGGCGGTCGAAGTCCGTGCGCTGCTCGACACGGGTGGCCTCGACCTTGTAGGTGACCTTGAGAACCGGGGAGTAGATCGAGTCGATCGGAATCCGGCCGATCTCCTGGCCCGGCTGCTTGTTCTGCGCGGCGGAGACATAGCCGCGACCGCGCTCGACGGTCAGCTCCATCTCCAGCTTCGCCTTGCCGTTCAGCGTGGCGATGTGCAGGTCGGGGTTGTGCACCTCGACACCGGCCGGCGGCGCGATGTCGGCTGCGGTGACCTCACCGGGGCCCTGCTTGCGGAGATACATCACCACGGGCTCGTCGTGCTCCGACGAGACGACCAGCGACTTGAGGTTCAGGATGATGTCGGTGACGTCTTCCTTGACCCCCGGCACGGTCGAGAACTCGTGCAGCACGCCCTCGATGCGGATGCTGGTGACGGCCGCCCCCGGGATGGAGGACAGCAGCGTGCGCCGCAGCGAGTTGCCGATGGTGTAACCGAAGCCCGGCTCGAGCGGCTCGATGACGAACCTGGACCGGTGCTCCTCGAGCGACTCCTCCTGGAGGCTCGGGCGCTGTGCGATCAGCATGTGGGAACTCCCTGTCCCGATTACGGTGACGCCCGCTATTTGACGTCACTCGCCTACAACCATGATGCCGTACGGCTCGCCCGGAGCGGGCCGTACGGCGCCATGCGATCCCTAAACTGCGATCCCTACTACTTCGAGTAGAGCTCGACGATCAGCTGCTCCTGGACCAGCGTGTCGATCTGCTGGCGGACCGGGAGCTGGTGCACGAGGACGCGCATCTGCTCGGCCGAGACGCCCAGCCACGCCGGGATCGTCTTGTCCCCGGCGACCGCGCGGGCCACCTCGTACGGCATCAGGTTGCGAGCCTTCTCGCGGACCTCGATGATGTCGTGCTCGCGCACCCGGTACGACGGGATGTCGACCTTCTTGCCGTTCACCAGGAAGTGGCCGTGGCGCACCTGCTGGCGGGCGGCGTCGCGCGACTCGGCGAAACCGGCGCGGTAGACCACGTTGTCGAGACGGCTCTCCAGGATCTGGAGAAGGTTCTCACCGGTCTTGCCGGCCTTGCGGTTGGCTTCCTCGTAGTAGTTGTGGAACTGCTTCTCGAGGACGCCGTAGATGCGGCGGGTCTTCTGCTTCTCCCGAAGCTGGAGCTGGTACTCAGACTCCTTCGGACGGCCGCGGCCGTGCTCACCCGGCGGGTAAGGACGGATCTCGATGGGGCACTTGGCGGACTCGCACTTCTTGCCCTTGAGGAAGAGCTTGGTCTTCTCGCGGCGGCAGAGCTTGCAGTCCGGACCCGTGTAACGAGCCATTTCTTTCTATTCTCCTGAGCTCAGACGCGACGGCGCTTGGGCGGGCGGCAGCCGTTGTGCGGAACGGGGGTGACGTCCTGGATGGACCCGACCTCCAGGCCGGTGGCCTGAAGCGAACGGATCGCGGTCTCCCGGCCGGAGCCGGGACCCTTGACGAACACGTCGACCTTGCGCATGCCGTGCTCCATGGCCCGGCGAGCGGCGTTCTCGGCAGCCATCTGCGCGGCGAACGGGGTGGACTTGCGAGAGCCCTTGAACCCGACGTGACCGGCGCTGGCCCAGGAGATCACGTTCCCGTTGGGGTCGGTGATCGAAACGATGGTGTTGTTGAACGTGCTCTTGATGTGGGCGTGCCCGTGAGCGACGTTCTTCTTCTCCTTGCGGCGCACCTTCTTCGGTGCGCCCTGGCGGCTCTTCGGCGGCATTTAAGCGCTATCTCCTGGAATGGTGGCTGCTAGGACTACTTCTTGCCCGGCTTCTTCTTGCCGGCCACGGTCTTCTTCTTGCCCTTGCGGGTGCGGGCGTTCGTCTGCGTCCGCTGGCCGTGGACGGGCAGCCCCTTGCGGTGCCGGATGCCCTGGTAACAGCCGATTTCGATCTTGCGACGGATGTCGGCCTGAACTTCGCGACGGAGGTCACCCTCGATCTTGTAGTTCGCCTCGATGTAGTCACGCATCGGCACCAGCTCCGCATCGGTGAGCTGGTGAACGCGCATGTCGGGGCTGATCCCCGTCGCCTCCAGGATCTCCTGGGCACGGGTGCGGCCGATTCCGTAAATGTAGGTGAGAGCGATCTCCAGCCGCTTGTCGCGGGGGAGGTCGACGCCAACCAGGCGGGCCATGGTCGGGCATTCTCCTTCGGTGTGGCGGAGGTCCTGCGCCTCGCCTCCCCTCCCCATGCCCGGGGCGAGGGCCCCGGCCTCCGACCGGGGGTCTCCCGCGTGGTACGGCCTCCGCTACGGGAGACCGCCTGCGCGGGTGTGAGACGCGATTTCTGTTGTCCGGCCCCGGATTCCTCGGTCCGCTACGCGAGCGGACTCGGCGGGGCCGCCGCGACTAGCCCTGGCGCTGCTTGTGGCGCAGGTTGTCGCAGATCACCATGACGCGACCGTGCCGGCGGATCACCTTGCACTTGTCGCAGATCTTCTTGACGCTCGGCTTGACCTTCATAGTCCTAATTCGTTCCGCGTGGGCCCGCCCGCAGGGGACCTACTTGTACCGGTAGACGATCCGCCCACGACTCAGGTCGTAGGGACTCAGTTCGACCACAACTCGGTCGTCGGGGAGGATCCGGATGTAGTGCATCCGCATCCGTCCGCTGATGTGGGCAAGGACCTTGTGGCCATTGTCGAGCTGCACCCGGAACATCGCGTTCGGGAGCGACTCGATCACAGTGCCCTCAATCTCGATGGCGCCGTCTTTCTTGGCCATGGCCCTCGCGTTTCACTGATTGGTCGTCTGAGGCTTCGGAACACTAAGCAGCCGCGACCTTTCGGGCGCTTCCAGAGAGCAGCGGCCTGCCGGGCCGCCTTGGCGCAAAAGGTCATAGTGAACCGACAAAGGAGTGTACGACAACCCGGCGCAGAATGCGAAACGAACACACGATGTCAGGCCGAACGGGCCTCACGGGGAGGAGCCAGGCTATCGGCGACGACCCTGGTCGCCCCTGCCGAAAATCGTGCTCATGAGCAGCACGGCGCCCCACGGGCCCATCACCCACAGGGGCCACGGGTAGATCATGTCGCTGGAGCCGATGGACACGATCAGCCAGATCACCCAGTTGATGGCGCTGGCCGTCGCCCACGCGCCCCAGGCGGCCTTCAGGGCGGTCCGGCCGCGAGGGCTCGGCGGCCTCCCCGCGGTCCTGTCCAAGGCGGCAGGAAGGGTGTGCAGGTCGATCTCGGGCAGGTCTGACGTCAGCCTGGCGAGCTCGCCGTACGTCCGGCTCCCGTAGACCTGCTCCAGCCTCTCGTTGAACTCGTCGACGGTGAGCCTGCCCTCGGCCATGTGCTCACGCAGCGCGGCGGCGACCCGGTCCCGGTCGCCGTCGGAGGCCCGCATCTCCGGCGTCGCCGCCATCCCCAACTCCCGTTGATCGAGCGATAAAACCATTATCCCGCCATCCCGCGCGGACGGCCCCCACCGTTCGCCGGAACGGCCGTACGGTCAGAGGCCGTCCGCGCCCGAGCCGAACCGGGAGGCGCCTCCGTCGAGAGCGGTCAGCACCAGCGGACCGTCCTCGGTCACCGCGACGCTGTGCTCGAAATGCGCCGAGGCCCTGCCGTCGAGTGTGACCACCGTCCAGTCGTCGCCGAGGACCTTCGTCCGCTCGGTCCCGAGGTTGACCATGGGCTCGACGGCGAAGCACATGCCCACCTCGAAGCGCGGCCCCCGGCCGGGCTTGCCCTGGTTGGCCACCCACGGGTCCATGTGCATCTCGGTGCCGATGCCGTGCCCGCCGTACTCGGGCGGGATCCCGTACCGGCCCTGGGAGCGAACGTACTTCTCGACCCGGAAACCGATGTCCGACAGATGACCGCCCACCCGCAGGGCCGAGATGCCCCGCCACATGGCCTCCTCGGTCACCCGCATCAGCTCGGTCAGCTTCGGGTCGACCTCGCCGACCGGGACCGTGATGGCCGAGTCGCCGTGCCAGCCGTCGAGGATCGCGCCGCAGTCGATGGAGATGATGTCGCCCTCGCGCAGCTTGCGGCGATCGGTCGGGATGCCGTGGACGACCTCATCGTTCACCGAGGCGCAGATGGTCGCGGGAAAGCCCTGGTAGCCCTTGAACGACGGGATGGCGCCCTCGTCCCGGATGGCCTTCTCCGCGATGGCATCGAGATCGAGGGGGGTGAGTCCCGGTTCCACGGACGACCGGAGCAGTTCCAGCGTCCTGGCCACCACCAGGCCCGCGGCACGCATCTTGTCCAGCTGCTCCGCGGTCTTGATCTGGATTCCGTGCCGGCTCTTCTTGAACAATTCGCACCCCCTTTCATGAATTGTCCCATACAAGCTGAACGCCACTCCATGGTTCGGAGTGGCGTTCGAGCCTTTGGTAAGCAATCAGTCGGCGAACCGCCGTAGGACGGCCATGGCCCGCTGGGTTACCTCCTCGACCGGACCCGTCGCGTCCACTCCCACGAGGATGCCCTCGTCGGCGTAGAAGGCGACCAGCGGAGCCGTCTGCTCCTGATAGACCTCCAGGCGGTGCCTGATGGTCTCCTCCCGATCGTCGTCGCGCTGGAACAGCTCGCCGCCGCAGGCGTCGCAGACACCCGGCTGCGTGGGGGGATCGAACAGCTCGTGCCATACCTTGCCGCACGAGCGGCAGGTGCGCCGGCCCGCCAGCCGTCTGACGACCTCGTCGTCGTCGACGACCAGCTCCAGCACCAGGTCGAGTGCCGTGCCGAACTCGGCCAACATCTTCTTGAGCACTTCCGCCTGGGGCACGTTGCGCGGGAAGCCGTCGAGCAGGAAGCCCTCCTGCGCGTCGTCCTCTGACAGGCGGTCGCGGACCATGGCGACCGTGACCTCGTCGGGGACCAGGTCGCCGCGGTCCATGTACTCCTTGGCAAGCTTGCCGAGGGGCGTGCCCCCCGACACGTTGGCGCGGAAAATGTCACCGGTCGATATCTTCGGGATCGACAGGTGCGATGCGATGAACTGGGCCTGCGTCCCCTTGCCCGCTCCGGGGGGCCCGACCAAAACGAGGCGCACTATCTCAGGAAGCCCTCGTAGTTACGCTGCTGAAGCTGACTTTCGATCTGCTTGACCGTGTCCAGGCCCACACCAACCATGATCAGAATACTGGTCCCTCCGAACGGGAAGTTCGCGCTCGCGCCGACCGAGCCGAGCGCCACGATCGGGATCAGCGAGATGAAGCCCAGATACGGAGCGCCGGTGGCCGTGAGCCTGTTGAGCACAAAGCCCAGGTACTCGGCGGTCGGCCGACCCGGACGGATGCCCGGGATGAACCCACCGTACTTCTTCATGTTGTCCGCGACTTCAGTGGGGTTGAAGGTGATGGACACGTAGAAGTAGGTGAAGAAGATGATCAGCAGGAAGTAGGCGGCCGAGTAGACGGGGTCGTCCCCCTGGATCATGTTCTGTGCCAGCCACTCGATGACCACGTTGGGCTTCTCGGTGTTGCCCCACAGGGTGACCGCCAGCTGCGGCAGGTACAGCAGCGAGGACGCGAAGATGACCGGGATGATGCCGGCCTGGTTCACCTTCAGCGGGATGTAGGTGGAGGTCCCGCCGTACATCCGGCGGCCCACCATGCGCTTGGCGTACTGCACCGGGACGCGGCGCTGGGCCTGCTCGATGAAGACCACGAAAGCGATCATGGCGATACCGGTGATCATCACCACGGCGAACTTGAACGCGCTGACCCGGTAGATGTTGATCAGCTCGGCCGGGAAGACCGCGATGACCTGCGTGAAGATCAGGACCGACATGCCGTTGCCGACGCCGCGGTCGGTGATCAGCTCACCGAGCCACATGATCACGGCGGTGCCGGCGGTCATCACGACCACCATGGTCACGAGCGGGAAGATGTCATTGCTCAGCAGGACCGGCAGGTTGCTGTTCGGGAAGAGTTGCCCCGAGCGCGCCAGAGCGACGAAAGCAGTCGACTGGAGCACGGCGAGCCCGATGGTCAGATATCGCGTGTACTGTGTGATCTTCGCCTGGCCCGCCTGACCCTCCTTCTTGAGGGCCTCGAGACGGGGGATCACGACCACGAGCAACTGCAGGATGATGCTTGCGGTGATGTACGGCATGATGCCCAGGGCGAAGACTGAAAGTCTCAGCAGAGCGCCGCCGCTGAAGAGCTGCACCATCCCGTAGATGTTGCTTGACTCTCCGGCCTGCGCCTGCTCTAGCGCCTTGGCGACATTCTCAGAGTTGACGCCGGGCGTGGGAAGCACCGAGCCCAGCCGGAACAGCACGATGATGCCCAAGGTGAAGAGCAGCTTCTTGCGCAGGTCCGGCGTCCGGAATGCCCGGGTAATCGCGGTTAGCACGGTCCCTCCTGCGCGCCAGTGACGCGGTAATGGTCGGCGATGGGCTGGGGGGCGACCATCGACATTTCTACTTGCCAACAAGCTGGGTCGAACGGTGAGTCAACTGACTGCCCTGCGAACTCTAACGCACTACGGGCGCGGAGGCTCATAACGAACCTCCGCGCCTCGTGCACATCCTGACCAGACCTCGGTTCTAGAGCTCAGAAGTCGAACCACCGGCAGCGGTGATCTTCTCCTTGGCCGTGGCCGAGAATGCGTGCGCCTGCACGTTCAACGCCACGGAGATCTCACCGGTTCCCAGCACCTTGACGGGCTGGTTCTTGCGCACCGCACCCTTGGCGACCAGGTCGTCCAGGGTCACGGTCCCGCCTGCCGGGAACAGCTCACCGAGTCTGTCCAGGTTGACGACCTGATAGGTCGTCTTGAACAGGGCGTTGGAAAAGCCCTTCAGCTTCGGCAGCCGCCGCTGGAGGGGAATCTGGCCACCCTCGAAGCCGAGGGCGACGTTCTTACGGGCCTTGGTGCCCTTGGTGCCGCGACCGGCCGTCTTGCCCTTGGAAGCCTCGCCACGGCCCTTGCGGACCTTGGCCTTGTTGGCCCCGGGGGCGGGACGGAGGTCATGAATCTTAAGCGGAGTGTTTTCAGTCATGGCTAATCGACCTCTTCGACGTGGACGAGGTGCGCCACCGTGGCGACCATGCCCCGGATCTCCGGGCGGTCCTCCTTGACGACGACGTCGCCGATCCGCTTCAGGCCCAGCGAGCGCAGCGAGTCACGCTGGTTCTGCTTGCCACCGATCTTCGACCGGAGCTGGGTGATCTTCAGTCGGGCCATCGTCAGCTCACCGCCTTCGCCGCGGCGGCGGCCTCGGCGAGACCCTCCGCACGCGCCTTGAGCATCGCCTTGGGGGCGACGTCCTCGATCGGCAGCCCACGACGGGCGGCGATCTCCTCGGGCCTGCTGAGGTCCTTCAGAGCCCGCACGGTGGCGTGGACGATGTTGATCGGGTTCTGGGAGCCGAGCGACTTCGACAGCACGTCGTGGATCCCGGCGGCCTCCAGGACCGCGCGCACCGGACCACCCGCGATCACACCGGTACCGGGAGAGGCCGGACGCAGCAGGACGACGCCGGCGGCCTCCTCGCCCTGCACGGTGTGCGGGATCGTGCCCTGGATGCGGGGCACCTTGAAGAAGTGCTTCTTGGCCTCCTCGACGCCCTTGGCGATCGCCGCGGGCACCTCCTTGGCCTTGCCGTACCCGACCCCGACCATGCCGTTGCCGTCGCCGACGACGACCAGCGCGGTGAAGCTGAAGCGCCGACCGCCCTTGACGACCTTGGCCACTCGGTTGATCTTTACGACGCGCTCGATGTACGAGACGCCCTTGTCGGCGGCGCCGCCGCGGCGATCGTCACGACGGTCCCGCCGCTCGCCACCGCCGCCTGCGCCGCGACGCGGAGCTGCAGCCATCAGTGGTTCCTCTTCTCGTTGCTCATGTCACGGGCCGGGATCATCAGAACTCCAGCCCGCCTTCACGGGCGCTGTCCGCGAGGGCGGCGATGCGCCCCGCGTAGCGGTTGCCACCACGGTCGAAAACGACGGCGGTGATCCCGGCGGTCTTGGCCCGCTGAGCGAGAAGCTCGCCGACCTTCTTCGCCTTGTCGGTCTTGTCGCCCTCAGCGCCGCGCAGCGAGGCGTCCATGGTGGACGCGCTCACCAGCGTGTGGCCCTTGGTGTCGTCGACGATCTGCACGAACAGGTGCCGCGACGACCGGTTGACGACGAGGCGCGGGCGCTGCTCTGTGCCGACGACCTTCTTGCGGACGCGGCGGTGGCGGCGGGCCCGCGAGACGACGCGGGCGGCCGTGTGCTTGCCGAACGCAGTCTTCCCAGCCATGCCTACTTACCAGCCTTTCCGACCTTGCGGCGGATAACTTCGCCCTGGTAGCGCACGCCCTTGCCCTTGTACGGGTCGGGCTTGCGCAGCTTCCTGATGTTCGCGGCGACCTCGCCGACCTTCTGCTTGTCGATGCCGTCCACGTGGAACAGCGTCGGCTTCTCGACGCGGAAGGTGACGCCCTCGGGGGCGTTCACGACCACCGGGTGGCTGAAGCCCAGCGCGAACTCGAGCTGGGTCGGGCCCTTGGCCTGGACGCGGTAACCCACGCCGACGATCTCCAGCGTTTTCGTGTATCCCTGCGTCACGCCCGTGACCATGTTGGCGATGAGCGTCCGGGACAGCCCGTGAAGCGCCCGCACCTTGTTCTCGTCGTTCGGGCGCGTGACGGCGATGGTGCCGTCCTCCGCCCTGGCGACCTCGATCGGCTCGACGACGGTGTGAGCGAGCGTGCCCTTGGGCCCCTTGACCTGGACATCCCGGCCGTTGATCGTGACCTCGACACCCGACGGTACGGGGATGGGCAGCCGTCCGATTCTCGACATGCTGTGGTTCCTCCCCTCGTTACCAGACGTAGGCGAGGACTTCCCCGCCCACTCCACGCTTGCCGGCCTGCTTGTCGGTCATCAGGCCGCTGGACGTCGAAATGATCGCAACGCCCAGCCCGCCCAGAACCCGGGGCAGGTTGTCCTTCCTTGCATAGACCCGCAGACCGGGCTTCGACACCCGGCGCAGGCCCGCGATCGCGCGCTCGCGGCTGGGCCCGAACTTGAGCTCAACCACAAGGTTCTTGCCGACTTTGGCGTCCTCCACGTTCCAGGCCTGGATGTAGCCCTCCTGCTGCAGGATCTCGGCGATGTGCGCCTTGATCTTGGAGTAGGGCATGCTCACGGTGTCGTGATAGGCCGAGTTCGCGTTACGCAGACGCGTCAGCATGTCTGCGATCGGGTCGGTCATCGTCATGGCCGGTGGCCCTCCTCACCGCGGTTTCCGCCCTGGTCCTCCCGCCTCGGCGGGCCCTGACACGCGCGGACCTTCGGTGTGGTCGTGGGCGCTGATGACAGCGCCCGGTTGGTTATGACTTCCCGCGGGGGGCTGGCCCCCCGCCTCCTCCCGCAAGCCCCTCAGGGCCCTCGGGAGGACAACTGACATCCGGCGGAGCGACCCCCGCCTCCCTCCGAAAGCCCCTCACGGTTCCTTCAGAAGGACCGCTGACATCCCTGGCGGGATGTCAGCGAGATGTCACCAGCTCGCCTTGGTGATGCCGGGCAGCTCACCGCGGTGCGCCATCTCACGGAAGCACACGCGGCACAGCCCGAACTTACGGTAGACAGCGCGCGGCCGGCCACAGCGGGAGCAACGAGTGTACGCCCGGACCTGGAACTTCTGCTTGCGCGCTGCCTTGACCTTCAGCGACGTCTTCGCCATGATCAGGTCTCCCTTACGCTTCCTTGAACGGGAAGCCGAGGTGCCTCAGCAGCGCCCGGCCCTGCTCGTCGTTCTTCGCGGTGGTCACGACCGTGATGTCCATGCCCCGCTGCCGGTCGACCTTGTCCTGGTCGACCTCGTGGAACATGACCTGCTCGGTGAGCCCGAAGGTGTAGTTGCCGTTGCCGTCGAACTGCTTCGGCGACAGGCCGCGGAAGTCCCGGATGCGGGGCAGCGCGAGCGAGAGCAGCCGGTCGAGGAACTCCCACATGCGGTCGCCGCGCAGCGTCACGTGCGCGCCGATCGGCATGCCCTCGCGCAGCTTGAACTGGGCGATGGACTTGCGGGCGCGGGCCACGGCGGGCTTCTGGCCCGTGATCGCGGTGAGGTCGCGTACGGCGCCCTCGATCAGCTTCGAGTCGCGAGCGGCCTCGCCGACGCCCATGTTCACCTTGATCTTGGTGATCGTGGGCACCTGCATGATGTTCTCGATGCCGAACTCCTCACGCAGCTTCGCGATGATCTCCTCGCGGTAGCGCTGCTTGAGGCGCGGAACGACGCGTTCTTCAGTCGTGGCGGTCATCAGTTGTCCTCACCCGTCTCGTCGGCGGCGTCGCTCTTCGCGGCGGCCTTCTTCTCGGGCTTGTCGGCCTTGTCCTCGTCCTTGAGCTTCTTCACGTTGCTCACGTGGATGGGGGCCTCCATGGTCCGCACGCCGCCCTCCTGAGCGCCGCGCGGGCCCTGGTGGGTCACCTTGGAGTGCTTCTTGATCATGTTGACGCCCTCGACCACCACGCGCTCCTCGCGCGGGTAGGCGGCGATCACACGACCCTTGGCGCCCTTGTCCTTGCCGGCGATGACCTGGACGAGGTCACCCTTCTTCACATGCAGCTTCGGCATCACAGCACCTCCGGGGCGAGCGAGATGATGCGCATGAACTTCTTGTCACGCAGCTCCCGGCCCACGGGGCCGAAGATGCGGGTGCCCCTCGGGTCGCCGCTGTCCTTGATGATGACCGCCGCGTTCTCGTCGAAGCGGATGTAGGAGCCGTCGGGGCGGCGGCGCTCCTTGACGGTGCGCACCACGACAGCCTTGACAACGTCGCCCTTCTTCACGCCTCCGCCGGGAATGGCGTCTTTCACCGTGGCGACGATGATGTCGCCGATTCCCGCGTAGCGCCGACCGGAGCCGCCGAGAACACGGATGCAGAGGATCTCCTTCGCACCCGTGTTGTCGGCGACCTTGAGCCGCGACTCCTGCTGGATCACGTCAACTCCTGTTTGTCTCGCCGGTTCTCACCCTCGCGGGTGAGCCTGGCGGAACCGATGTGGTCTTGTTCCTCCGGCGACAGCCGTACGACCGCCGCCGCAGGCGGGCCGGGCGGGTGATCCGTCCGACCCCTTGGACACCGTCATGGGGGGTGGTCCGCCCACCCCCCACGAGGCGCGTTCGTGTTACTTGGCCTTCTCGAGGATCTCGACGATCCGCCAGCGCTTGGTGGCGGACATCGGCCGGGTCTCCATCAGGAGGACACGGTCGCCGACACCGCACGCGTTCTGCTCGTCGTGGGCCTTGTACTTGGTCGTCCGGCGGATGACCTTGCCGTACAGCGGGTGCTTGACGCGGTCCTCGACGGCGACGACGACGGTCTTGTCCATCTTGTCGCTCACCACGAGACCCTCACGGGTCTTGCGGTAGTTCCGCACGCTCTTGCGGCCGGTCTCGGTCGCCTCGGTTGCCTCAGTTGTCTCAGCCATCGCTCGACTCCTTCTCGACCGTGACGATGCCGAGCTCCCGCTCGCGCATCACGGTGTAGATACGGGCGATCTCGCGGCGGACGGCACGGAGCCGCCCGTGGCTCTCCAACTGGCCGGTCGCCGCCTGGAAGCGGAGGTTGAACAACTCCTCCTTGGCTTCCTTCAGCTTCTGGACCAGGACGTCCTGATCCTCCACCCGCAGCTCAGCGGCGGTCAGACCCTTAGCCATCACGCCTCACCCACTTCACGCTTGACGAACCGGCACTTCATCGGGAGCTTGTGCATCGCGCGCCGCAGGGCCTCGCGGGCCACGGGCTCGGCGACACCGGACAGCTCGAACATGACGCGACCGGGCTTGACATTGGCGACCCACCACTCCGGCGAACCCTTACCGGAACCCATTCGGGTCTCGGCCGGCTTCTTCGTGAGCGGACGGTCCGGGAAGATGTTGATCCAGACCTTTCCACCACGGCGGATGTGCCGGGTCATGGCGATACGGGCAGCCTCGATCTGACGGTTCGTCACGTAGGCGTGCTCAAGCGCCTGAATGCCGAACTCGCCGAACGCGACCCTGGTGCCGCCCTTGGCGGCGCCGCTACGGTCGGGCCGGTGCTGCTTGCGGTGCTTGACCCTGCGCGGGATCAGCATGGTCAGCTCCCTTCAGCACCCGGCTGCTCCGCCGGGCCGGTCTCGGGGGCGGCCTGCACGGCCGCCTCACTCCTGGTTGCCTCGGTCCTGGCGCGGTCCCCACGGCCCGCACCGCCGCGGCGCGGACGGTCGCCACCGCGACGCGGGCGCTCGCCGCGCCGGTCCTCGCGGCGCTGACCCGCCCGGGCGCCGGCGGCAGCGGCGGCAGCCGCCTCACGCTCGGCGCGGCTGGTCGGGGCCTCGCCCTTGTAGATCCACACCTTCACGCCGATCCGGCCGAAGGTGGTGCGGGCCTCGAAGAAGCCGTAGTCGATGTCGGCGCGCAGCGTGTGCAGCGGCACCCGACCCTCACGGTAGAACTCCGAGCGCGACATCTCGGCGCCGCCCAGACGACCCGAGCACTGGACCCGGATGCCCTTGGCCCCGCTCTTCATCGCGGACTGCATCGCCTTGCGCATGGCCCGGCGGAACGACACACGGCTGGAGAGCTGCTCGGCCACGCCCTGCGCGACGAGCTGCGCGTCGATCTCGGGGTTCTTCACCTCGAGGATGTTGAGCTGGACCTGCTTCTTGGTCAGCTTCTCCAGGCTGCCCCGGATGCGGTCGGCCTCCGCGCCGCGGCGGCCGATGACGATGCCCGGCCGGGCGGTGTGGATGTCGACCTGGACCCGGTCGGTGGTGCGCTCGATCTCGATCTTCGAGACGCCGGCCCGCTCCAGGCCCTTCTCCCGGTCCGTGCCCTTCTGCAGCGTGCCCTTCAGCAGCAGGCGGCGGATCGCCACGTCCTCGGCGACGTACGACTTGTAGAGCTTGTCGGCGTACCACCGGCTCTTGAAGTCGGTCGTGATACCTAGGCGGAACCCGTGCGGGTTGACTTTCTGGCCCACTAGCGGGTCCTCCCCTTCGGCTCGCGGGACTCCACGATCACCGTGATGTGGCTCGTCCTCTTGTTGATCCGATAGGCGCGACCCTGGGCACGCGGGCGGAACCGCTTCAGCGTCGGCCCCTCGTCGACCCACGCGCGGCTCACGACCAGCGTGTCCCGGTCGAGCTTGAAATTGTGCTCGGCGTTCGCGATCGCGCTCGAGAGCACCTTGTAAACCGTCTCACTCGCCGACTGGGGAGCGAACTTCAGCACGGCCTGCGCCTCCGAAGCGGGCAGCCCGCGAATGAGGTCCACCACGCGGCGGGCCTTCCGGGGCGTGTGGCGCGCGTACCGCGCCTGTGCCCTGGCTTCCATCGCTGTCTCCTCTGATGCTTGCTTTGAAGGCGCTTACCGCCGGCTGCGGCGGTCTTCCTTGACGTGGCTGCGGAACGTCCGCGTCGGGGCGAACTCTCCGAGCTTGTGGCCGATCATCGACTCGGTGATGAAGACCGGAACGTGCTTGCGGCCGTCGTGCACGGCGATCGTGTGACCGATCATGTCCGGCACGATCATGGAACGCCGCGACCACGTCTTGATGACGTTCTTGGTGCCCTTCTCGTTCTGGGCGTCCACCTTCTTGATCAGGTGGCCGTCCACGAAGGGGCCCTTCTTGAGGCTACGTGGCATGTCGGCTGCTCCTACCGCTTCTTCCTCTTGCTCCGACGACGGATGATCAGCCGGTCGCTCGCCTTGTTCGACTGACGGGTGCGGCCCTCGGGCTTGCCCTTCGGGTTCACCGGGTGGCGACCACCGGAGGTCTTGCCCTCACCACCACCGTGCGGGTGGTCGACCGGGTTCATGGCGACACCGCGGACCGAGGGGCGCTTGCCCTTCCACCGGTTGCGGCCCGCCTTGCCGATGCTGATGTTGGCCTGCTCGGTGTTGCCGACCTGGCCCACCGAGGCCCGGCACCGCACGTCGACCTGGCGCATCTCGCCGGACGGCATGCGCAGCGTGGCGTAGTTGCCCTCCTTGGCGAGGAGCTGGATCTGCGCGCCGGCGCTGCGGCCCAGCTTGGCGCCACCGCCCGGACGGAGCTCCACCGCGTGGATGAAAGTACCGGTGGGGATGTTGCGCAGCGGCAGGCAGTTGCCCGGCTTGATGTCGGCGCCGGGACCGTTCTCGACACGATCCCCCTGCTTGAGACCGACCGGCGCGATGATGTACCGCTTCTCGCCGTCGGCGTAGTGGAGCAGCGCGATGCGGGACGTCCGGTTCGGGTCGTACTCGATGTGTGCGACCTTGGCCGGGATCCCGTCCTTGTCGTGGCGGCGGAAGTCGATGATCCGGTAGGCGCGCTTGTGCCCGCCTCCCTGGTGCCGGGCCGTCACCCGGCCATGCACGTTACGGCCGCCCTTGTTGTGCAGGGGGGCAAGCAGCGACTTCTCCGGGGTGCTGCGCGTGAGCTCGGAGAAGTCCGAGACGCTCGCGCCGCGACGACCCGGGGTCGTCGGCTTGTACTTACGGATGCCCATCTCTTTCGTTCATCCTTTGTCGGTTCGTACCGGTCGGGGTCCGCCTCACGGCGGTCCCCCCGGCGCTGACATAAGTGGCGATCCCGCCGCGTTAGCCGATCTGACCGAAGATGTCGATCCGCTCACCCTCGGCCAGGCTCACGATCGCGCGCTTGGTGTTGGGACGCTGCCCATAGCCGTGCCGGGTCCGCTTGCGCTTACCCTGCCGGTTGATCGTGTTCACGCCGGTCACCTTGACCCCGAAGATCTGCTCAACGGCGATCTTCACCTGGGTCTTGTTCGCGTCCTTGCGCACCAGGAACGTGTACTGGTTGTGCTCGTCGATCAGACCGTAGCTCTTCTCGGAGACGATCGGCTTGACGATGATGTCGCGCGGGTCGGTGATCTTCTCCATCAGGCCTCTTCCTTCCCGCTGTTCGCCAGCCGGGCCACGACCTGGTCGTACGCCTCGCGGGTGAAGACCACGTCGTCGCTGCAGAGCACGTCGTAGGTGTTGAGCTGGCCCGCCTCCAGGAGGTGGACCTCGGGCACGTTGCGCAGGCTCAGCCAGGTGACCTCGTCCTGCGCGTCGAGGACGACCAGCACCCGGCGGGCCTGGGTCACCTTGCGCAGCGCCTCCATGGCCACCTTGGTCTTGGGCGTCTCACCGGTGATCAGGTTGGTCACCACGTGGACACGACCGCCGCCCGCCCGGTCGGACAGGGCGCCGCGCAGCGCGGCCGCCTTCATCTTCTTGGGCGTCCGCTGGTCGTACGAGCGCGGCTTCGGGCCGTGCACGATGCCGCCGCCGGTGAACTGCGGCGCACGGGTCGAGCCCTGGCGGGCGCGGCCGGTGCCCTTCTGGCGGTACGGCTTCTTGCCACCGCCGCGGACTTCGCCGCGGGTCTTGGTGGAGTGGGTCCCCTGCCGGGCCGCGGCGAGCTGCGCGACCACGACCTGGTGGATCAGCGGCACGTTGACCTTGGCGCCGAAGATCTCCGCGGGCAGGTCCACGGAGTCCGTCTTGGCACCGGTCGCGTCGAGGACGTCAATGCTGGTCATTTGGCAGCAACCCCCTTCTTGGCGGCGGTGCGGATGAGGACGAGGCTGCCGTTGGGGCCGGGGATAGCACCCTTGATCAGGATGATGTTCTTCTCGGCGTCCACGGCGTGGACCTTGAGGCTCTGGATGGTCGTGCGGGCGTTGCCCATCCGGCCGGCCATGCGCAGGCCCTTGAAGACGCGGCCGGGGGTGGCGCAGCCGCCGATGGAGCCCGGCGAACGGTGCTTGCGCTGGGTACCGTGCGAAGCGGCCAGACCACGGAAGTTGTGGCGCTTCATGACACCCGCGTAGCCCTTGCCCTTGCTCTTGCCGGTGACGTCCACGTACTGCCCGGCCTCGAAGGTGTCGGCGAGGATCTCCTGACCGAGCGTGTACTCGGAGGCGTCGTCCGTCCGGACCTCGACGAAGTAGCGCCGGGGCGTGATGTCGTGCTTGCGCAGGTAGTCGCCGAGCGGCTTGTTCACCTTGCGCGGGTCGATCTGCCCGTAACCGAGCTGAATCGCGGAGTAGCCGTCCTTCTCAGGAGTGCGAACCCGGGTCACCACGCACGGACCGGCCTCGACGACGGTCACCGGGACCACCCGGTTCGCCTCGTCGAAGACCTGGGTCATGCCGAGCTTCTTGCCCAGGACGCCCTTGATCTGCTTAGCCATGTCAGTGCGTTCCTTAGAGCTTGATCGAGATGTCGACGCCGGCAGGCAGGTCGAGGCGCATGAGCGAGTCGACCGTCTTCGGCGTGGGGTCGATGATGTCAATCAGCCGCTTGTGGGTGCGCATCTCAAAGTGCTCACGGCTGTCCTTGTACTTGTGCGGCGACCGGATGACGCAGTACACGTTCTTCTCGGTCGGCAGCGGCACCGGGCCAGCGACCTTGGCGCCGGTCCGCGTCACCGTCTCGACGATCTTCTTGGCCGAGCTGTCGATGACCTCGTGGTCATACGCCTTGAGCCGGATGCGGATCTTCTGTCCCGCCATGATGGCCTCGGTGTCCTTCGCTGTCGTCGTATAAAGCTTCACGCGGCCGATAGGTCACAGTGCCTACGCCGCAGGTCTTCCCACCCAGCCGAACCGTGATCTGGCAGCGGACTCGGCCGGTGGCCGAGACGACTGCGAGATCACGGTGTCGCCGCCCGTGGGCGGGGCCGGCTGGCGGCCCCTCCGCGGTGCGGCGGTCAGGCCCGGGTCGTGTCCTCGGACACTCCTCCGGCGGTCCCGACCGCCGCCCAGCGATGGTACTACTTGATGATCTTCGTCACGCGACCGGCGCCGACGGTGCGGCCACCCTCGCGGATCGCGAACTTCAGACCCTCTTCCATGGCGATCGGCTGGATGAGCTCGACGCGCATCTCCGTGTTGTCGCCCGGCATGACCATCTCGGTGCCCTCGGGGAGGTTCACCACGCCGGTCACGTCGGTCGTACGGAAGTAGAACTGAGGACGGTAGTTGTTGAAGAACGGCGTGTGGCGGCCGCCCTCGTCCTTGTTCAGGATGTAGACCTGCGCCTCGAACTCGGTGTGCGGGGTGGTCGTGCCCGGCTTGATGACACACTGACCGCGCTCGACGTCCTCACGCTTGATGCCACGCAGGAGCAGACCGACGTTGTCACCGGCCTGGCCCTCGTCGAGGAGCTTGCGGAACATCTCGACGCCGGTGACGGTCGTCGAGGTGCCCTTCTCCTTGATGCCGATGATGTCGACGACCTCGTTGACCTTGACGATGCCGCGCTCGATACGGCCGGTGACGACGGTGCCGCGACCGGTGATCGAGAAGACGTCCTCGATCGGCATCAGGAACGGCTTGTCGGTGTCACGGACCGGCTCGGGAACGTTGTCGTCGACCGCGGTCATGAGCTCGACGATGGCGTCGCCCCACTTCTCGTCGCCCTCGAGCGCCTTCAGCGCCGAGACGCGGATGACCGGCACGTCGTCGCCCGGGAACTCCTGGGCGGACAGCAGCTCGCGGACCTCGAGCTCGACGAGCTCCAGGATCTCCTCGTCGTCGACCATGTCCGACTTGTTGAGCGCCACGACGATGTAGGGAACGCCGACCTGGCGGGCCAGGAGGACGTGCTCCTTCGTCTGCGGCATCGGGCCGTCGGTCGCCGCGACCACCAGGATCGCGCCGTCCATCTGGGCGGCACCGGTGATCATGTTCTTCACGTAGTCGGCGTGACCGGGGCAGTCCACGTGGGCGTAGTGGCGCTTCTCGGTCTGGTACTCCACGTGCGAAATGGAGATGGTGATACCGCGAGCCTTCTCCTCGGGCGCCTTGTCGATCTTGTCGAACGGGGTCGCCTCGTTGAGGTGCGGGAAACGGTCGTGAAGCACCTTGGTGATCGCCGCGGTCAGAGTGGTCTTGCCGTGGTCGATGTGCCCAATGGTGCCGATGTTCACGTGCGGCTTGTTCCGCTCGAACTTGGCCTTGGCCACTGGTCTGTCTCCTTAGAGATTCTGACTTGACTTGCGTCTTCTAACTCAGGCTCCGTATGGCGGGGCACCGGCGAAGGTGCTCCGCCATACGTGGCGGACTCGCGTCCCGAGCGAAACTTATTCGCCCCGAGCCTTCGCGACGATCTCCTTGGCGATGCCCGGAGGCACCTCCGCGTAGGAGTCGAACTGCATGCTGTAGACGGCCCGGCCCTGGGTCCTGCTGCGCAGGTCGCCCACGTAACCGAACATCTCTGACAGCGGGACGAGGGCCTGGATGACCTTGGCCCCGGTCCGGTCTTCCATTGCCTGGATCTGTCCGCGGCGTCCGTTGAGGTCACCGATGACGTCACCCATGTAATCCTCGGGCGTGATGACCTCAACGGCCATCATCGGCTCGAGGAGAACGGCGTCCGCCTTCCGAGCGGCCTCCTTGAAGGCCATCGAACCAGCGATCTTGAAAGCCATTTCGGACGAGTCGACCTCGTGGTACGCACCGTCCAGGAGGGTGACCTTGACCCCCACCATCGGGTAGCCGGCGAGCACACCGAACTCGGCGGCCTCCTGGCAGCCCGCGTCCACCGACGGGATGTACTCCCGCGGGATGCGGCCACCGGTGACCTTGTTCTCGAACTCGTACCCGTCGTTGCCCTCGCCCAGCGGCTCGAGCGCGATGATCACACGACCGAACTGACCGGAACCACCGGTCTGCTTCTTGTGCGTGTACTCGACCTTCTCCACCTTCCGGCGGATAGTCTCGCGGTAGGCGACCTGCGGGCGGCCGACGTTGGCCTCGACCTTGAACTCGCGGCGCATCCGGTCGACGAAGACCTCCAGGTGGAGCTCGCCCATTCCCCAGATGACCGTCTGCCCGGTCTCCTCGTCGCGGCGAACCTGGAAGGACGGGTCCTCCTCGGTCAGGCGCTGGATCGCGGTGCCCAACTTCTCCTGGTCGCCCTTGGTCTTGGGCTCGATGGCCACGTTGATGACCGGGGCGGGGAAGTTCATCGACTCGAGGATCACCTGGTTCGCCGGGTCGCTGAGCGTGTCACCGGTGGTGGTGTCCTTCAGGCCCATGACGGCGACGATCTGACCGGCGGACGCGGACGAGCGCTCCTCGCGCTTGTTCGCGTGCATCTGGTAGATCTTGCCGATCCGCTCCTTCTTACCCTTGGTCGAGTTGACGACCCCGGTGCCGGCGTCGATCTTGCCCGAGTAGACGCGGATGTAGGTGAGCTTGCCCAGGTGCGGGTCGCTCATGATCTTGAAGGCGAGCGCGGAGAACGGCTCGGCCGGGTCGGCGTGCCGCTCGACGACCTTCTCCTCGTTGCCGGGGGCGTGCCCGTCTATGGCGGGAATGTCGATCGGCGCCGGCAGGTAGGCCACGATCGCGTCGAGCAGGGGCTGCACGCCCTTGTTCTTGAACGCGGTGCCGCACAGGACCGGGTTGACCGCACCCTTGATGGTGGCGCGGCGGATGGCCGCGACCAGCTGCTCCTCGCTGGGCTCGATGCCCTCGAGGAACAGCTCCATCAGCTCGTCGTCGTTCTCGGCGACGGTCTCGACCAGCTTGTCGCGCCACTCACGGGCCGCGTCGGCGTGGTCGGCCGGGACGTCGACGGTGTCGTACATCTCGCCCTTGGCCGCCTCGGCGCTCCAGATCAGGCCCTTCATCCTCACCAGGTCGATGACGCCCTTGAATTCGGCCTCGACACCCCAGGGGAGCTGAACGACCAGCGGCGTCGCGCCCAGCCGGGACACGATCATGTCGACGCAGCGGTGGAACTCCGCGCCGACCCGGTCCATCTTGTTCACGAAGCAGATGCGGGGCACGCCGTACCGGTCGGCCTGCCGCCAGACCGTCTCCGACTGCGGCTCCACGCCGGCGACCGCGTCGAACACCGCGACGGCGCCGTCGAGGACGCGGAGCGAGCGCTCCACCTCGATGGTGAAGTCCACGTGACCGGGAGTGTCGATGATGTTGATCGTGTGATCAAGCCAGCTACAGGTGGTCGCGGCAGACGTGATCGTGATGCCGCGCTCCTGCTCCTGTTCCATCCAGTCCATGGTGGCGGCGCCCTCATGGGTTTCACCGAGCTTGTAGTTGATGCCGGTGTAGAACAGGATGCGCTCAGTCGTCGTGGTCTTGCCCGCGTCGATGTGGGCCATGATCCCGATGTTGCGGACCTTGGCCAGGTCAAGAGCGGTCGTGGTGGCCACTTCTCTCGCGTCCTAACTCGTCGTAGTTGCCTACTACCAGCGGTAGTGGGCGAAAGCCTTGTTGGACTCGGCCATCTTGTGCGTGTCCTCGCGCCGCTTCACGCTGGCGCCGAGGCCGTTGCTCGCGTCGAGCAGCTCGTTCATGAGGCGCTCGGTCATGGTCTTCTCGCGGCGCGCCCGCGCGTACTGGACGATCCACCGCAGGGCCAGGGTGGTGCTGCGCGACGCGCGCACCTCGACCGGCACCTGGTAGGTCGCGCCACCGACACGACGGCTGCGGACCTCGAGGGTGGGCTTGACGTTGTCCAGAGCCCGCTTGAGCGTGACGACCGGGTCGTTGCCCGTCTTCTCCCGGCAGCCGTCGAGGGCGCCGTAGACGATCGACTGGGCGATGGAGCGCTTGCCGTCCAGGAGAACCTTGTTGATCAGCGCGGTGACCAGCGGTGAGTTGTGCACCGGGTCGGCGATCAACTGGCGGCGGCCAGGGGAACCCTTGCGCGGCATGTCAGCTCTTCTCCTTCTTCGCGCCGTAACGGCTGCGGGCCTGCTTGCGGTTGCGGACACCCTGAGCGTCGAGCGCCCCACGGACGATCTTGTAACGAACGCCCGGCAAGTCCTTCACACGACCGCCACGCACGAGCACGATGGAGTGCTCCTGAAGGTTGTGCCCAACGCCCGGGATATATGCGGTGACCTCGATGCCGCTGGTGAGGCGGACACGCGCCACCTTGCGCAGGGCGGAGTTGGGCTTCTTGGGAGTCGTAGTGTAGACGCGCACGCAGTGGCCCCGGAGCTGCGGACTTCCCTTCAGCGCCGGTGTCTTCGTCTTCGTTACCTTGTCCTGTCGGCCCTTACGGACCAACTGCTGGATAGTAGGCACTACGTCTCCATTTCGCGCCTTGGCCGGTGCTACGTCGTTGTCGGTTCGAGGTCTCTCGGCCACGCTCGGCCCAGTTTCTTCGCCCGACTGTGCTTTTTCGCAGGTACTGCCGGTGTCATGACCTGCTGGTCTTCCTCGCCCTCCGACCCACGCGCTCGGGCGTGTCGCGGACTGGCCGTATCACACCCGGGCGGACCCGGTCGATCTGGAGGAATCACGCGGCGCCTACACCCGTCTCCCGCGTGGGGAGAAGGCTCTCGAGCACACGCATGCGAGCCCACGAACCATGGGCACGAAGGACAACACTACCCAGGCAGACGCGAGTCGTCAAAACGAACGCGCCTGGGCCGACATTGTCCGTACCCCGGCTCCGACGGCCCGCTTCCACGCGGGCCGCACATAAGACTCTCGCCGATTCTACCGGTACGGACCCGGTTCCGATGCCAGGAATGCGGAAACGCCCGGAGTGGCGGACCACTCCGGGCGTTTCCCATCGACCTAAGTCGTGTTCAAAAGCATGTCCCGCCGTGCGCGGCCCGGATGGACCCCGCGACGGACACCGCTTTTCTCGACACTCCCTAACGGCCGTACTGGCCGAAGTCGTACTCCTCCAGCGGGACGGCCTCGCCGCTGCCGGCGCCGAACGTGTAGTCCGCCGCCGAGCCGTCGTAACCGCCCACGGTGTACATCGCGGCCTTCGCCTCCTCGGTCGGCTCCACCCGGATGTTGCGGTACTGCGGCATGCCCGTACCGGCCGGGATGAGCTTTCCGATGATGACGTTCTCCTTGAGGCCGAGCAGCGAGTCCGACTTGGCGTGGATCGCCGCGTCGGTGAGCACCCGCGTCGTCTCCTGGAAGGACGCCGCCGACAGCCACGACTCGGTGGCCAGCGACGCCTTCGTGATGCCCATCAGCACCGGACGGCCGGCGGCGGGCTGGCCGCCCTCCGCCACGGTCTGGCGGTTCATGGCCTCGAAGCGCGGCCGCTCGACGAGCTCACCGGGCAGCAGCTCGGTGTCACCCGACTCGAGCACGTTCACCCGCTTGAGCATCTGCCGGACGATGACCTCGATGTGCTTGTCGTGGATCGACACACCCTGCGAGCGGTAGACCTGCTGCACCTCGTCGACCAGGTGGAGCTGGACGGCCCGCGGGCCGAGGATGCGCAGAACCTCGTTCGGGTTGCGGGCACCCGCGACGAGCAGCTGGCCGACCTCGACGTGCTGCCCCTCCGAGACGAGCAGCCGGGCCCGCATCGAGACCGGGTAGGCCACCTCGTCGGAGCCGTCGTCCGGCGTGATGACGACCTTGCGCGTCTTGTCGGTCTCGTCGATCCGCACCCGGCCGGCGACCTCGCTGATCGGGGCCACACCCTTGGGGATACGGGCCTCGAAGAGCTCGGTGACTCGCGGCAGACCGTGGGTGATGTCCGCACCCGCCACACCACCGGTGTGGAAGGTACGCATGGTCAGCTGCGTGCCCGGCTCACCGATCGACTGGGCGGCGATGATGCCGACGGCCTCGCCGACGTCGACGAGCTTGCCGGTGGCCAGCGAACGGCCGTAGCACATCGCGCAGACACCGATCTTGGCCTCGCACACGAGTGTGCTGCGGGTCCTGACCGTCTCGACGCCGGCCGCGACGAGCGCGGTGACCACGGCGTCGTTGATGTCGGTGCCCCTCGATGCGACCAGCTTGCCGTCCGCCTCGACGTCCTCGGCCAGGATCCGGCCGTGCACGTTGCTCTCGGCGTTCTCCGCCTTGACCAGGTTGCCCTGGAAGTCGCGCTCGCCCACCCGCAGCGGGACGGCCCTGTCGGTGCCGCAGTCGATCTCCCGGACGATGACGTCCTGGGCCACGTCGACCAGACGACGGGTCAGGTAACCGGAGTCGGCGGTCCGCAGCGCGGTGTCCGCCAGACCCTTCCGCTGACCGTGGGTGGAGATGAAGTACTCCAGCACCGACAGGCCCTCGCGGAAGGAGGACTTGATCGGCCGCGGGATCGTCTCACCCTTGGTGTTGGACACCAGGCCGCGGATGCCGGCGATCTGCCGGACCTGCATCTTGTTACCGCGGGCGCCGGAGTTGACCATCATCCACACCGGGTTGGTGGCCGGGAAGGCGTTGACCATGTCGGTCTCGACGTCCGCCGTGGCGTGCGTCCAGATCTCGATGAGCTCCTGACGGCGCTCCTCGTCGGTGATCAGACCGCGGTCGTACTCGCGCTGGACCTTGTCGGCCCGCCGCTCGTACGAATCCATGATCTCCGCCTTGTTGGGCGGCGCCACGACGTCCTCGATGGAGATGGTGACACCGGCGCGGGTGGCCCAGTAGAACCCGGTGTCCTTGAGCGCGTCGAGCGCGTTGGCGACCTCCACCTTCCGGTACCGCTCGGCCAGCTCGTTCACGATTCCGGAGAGCTGCTTCTTGCCGACCTGGTAGTCCACGAAGGGGTAGTTGTCGGGCAGCGTCTGGTTGAACAGGCACCGGCCCAGCGTGGTCTCCAGCCGGAACGGCTGTCCGGCCTCCCAGCCCTCGGGCGCCTCCCAGCCGCGCGGCGGCGGGAAGTCCTTCATCCTGATCTGGACCCTGGCCTGTACGTCCAACTCGCGACGGTCGAACGCCATGAGCGCCTCGGCCACGGACGAGAACACCCGGCCGGCACCCAGCGCGTCCTCCTTCTCCGTGGTCAGCCAGTACAGCCCGATGACCATGTCCTGGGTGGGCATCGTCACCGGCTTGCCGTCCGCCGGCTTGAGGATGTTGTTGGTGGACAGCATCAGGATGCGCGCCTCGGCCTGGGCCTCGGCGGACAGCGGCAGGTGCACGGCCATCTGGTCGCCGTCGAAGTCCGCGTTGAAAGCGGTGCAGACCAGCGGGTGGATCTGGATGGCCTTGCCCTCGACGAGCTGCGGCTCGAACGCCTGGATGCCCAGGCGGTGCAGCGTGGGCGCGCGGTTGAGCAGCACCGGGTGCTCGGTGATGACCTCTTCCAGCACGTCCCACACGACCGGGCGGGCCCGCTCGACCATCCGCTTGGCCGACTTGATGTTCTGCGCGTGGTTCAGGTCCACCAGACGCTTCATCACGAACGGCTTGAACAGCTCCAGCGCCATCTGCTTGGGCAGGCCGCACTGGTGCAGCTTGAGCTGCGGGCCGACGACGATGACGGAACGGCCGGAGTAGTCGACTCGCTTGCCCAGCAGGTTCTGCCGGAAGCGGCCCTGCTTACCCTTCAGCATGTCGCTGAGGGACTTCAGCGGGCGGTTGCCCGGGCCCGTGACCGGACGTCCGCGGCGGCCGTTGTCGAACAGCGCGTCGACGGCCTCCTGCAGCATCCGCTTCTCGTTGTTCACGATGATCTCGGGCGCGCCGAGGTCGAGCAGCCGCTTGAGGCGGTTGTTCCGGTTGATGACGCGGCGGTAGAGGTCGTTCAGGTCGGAGGTCGCGAACCGGCCACCGTCGAGCTGCACCATCGGGCGCAGGTCCGGCGGGATGACCGGAATGCAGTCCAGCACCATGCCGCTGGGCGAGTTCCGCGTGTTGAGGAACGCCGCCACGACCTTGAGCCGCTTGAGCGCACGGGCCTTCTTCTGGCCCTTGCCGCTGCGGATGGTCTCGCGCAGGTTCTCCGCCTCGGCCTCCAGGTCGAAGCTGCTCAGCCGCTCCTGGATCGCCTGGGCGCCCATGCCACCGCGGAAGTAGCGGCCGAAGCGGTCGCGCATCTCCCGGTAGAGCAGCTCGTCGCCCTCGAGGTCCTGAACCTTGAGGTTCTTGAACCGGCTCCAGACCTCCTCCAGCCGGTCCAGCTCGCGCTGGGCCCGGTCGCGGAGCTGACGCATCTCGCGGTCGGCGCCCTCGCGCACCTTGCGGCGGGCGTCGCCCTTGGCGCCGGCCGCCTCCAGCTCGGCCAGGTCGGCCTCGAGCTTCTTCTGGCGGGCCTCGATGTCGGCGTCGCGGCGCTGCTCGATGTGCTGCCGCTCGACGGAGATCTTGGCCTCCAGCGACGGCAGGTCACGCTCACGCATCTCGGTGTCGACATGCGTGATCATGTAGGCCGCGAAGTAGATGACCTTCTCCAGGTCCTTCGGGGCCAGGTCGAGCAGGTAACCCAGGCGTGAAGGAACGCCCTTGAAGTACCAGATGTGGGTGACGGGAGCGGCCAGCTCGATGTGGCCCATCCGCTCGCGGCGCACCTTGGCACGGGTGACCTCGACGCCGCAGCGCTCACAGATGATGCCCTTGAAGCGGACCCGCTTGTACTTACCGCAGTAGCACTCCCAGTCCCGGGTCGGGCCGAAGATCTTCTCGCAGAAGAGCCCGTCCTTTTCCGGCTTGAGAGTCCGGTAGTTGATGGTCTCCGGCTTCTTCACTTCGCCGTGCGACCACTGGCGGATGTCGTCGGCGGTCGCCAGACCGATGCGCAGCTCGTCGAAGAAGTTGACGTCCAGCACTTTTTGTCCCCTCAGCTTTTAGA
>BCRI01000068.1 GCA_001552515.1 Sphaerimonospora mesophila NBRC 14179 = JCM 3151 | reverse complement strand
CGCTCGCACCACCTCGAGGAGACGCTTCTGCCCGTGGGACAGCGCCTCTGCGTTCAGGTCGTGGAGATGCTCCAGCCCGGCGAACCGCAGCAGTTTGCGTGCCTCCGTGCGCTGAGCACGGTCCTGGGACAGGTAGCGGGGGCTGCGCAGCAGGGCGCCGCCGAGGCCGTAGCCCGTCCTTCCGTGCATGCCGGTGAGCACATTGTCGAGCACACCGACCCGGCCGAAGAGCCGGGGGATCTGAAAGACTCGGGTGACTCCCAGCGCGGCCACCTGGTGCGGCTTCATGGGAGCCGGTGCGCCGAAGATCCTCACCTCGCCCGAGGTGACTCGCTGGAAGCGGGTGAGGCAGTCGACGAGCGTCGACTTGCCCGACCCATTGGGGCCGATGATGCCGTGGATCCGGCCGGTCTCGATCCGGACGCTCACGCCGTCCAGTGCCCTGACTCCCCCGAAGTGCTTCTTGACGTCGATCGCCTCGATCGCGGTCACGCCCGGCTCGACCTGGGCGTCGGCGCCCCCCTCGGCCAGGATGTCGGCCTCGTCGACTTCGTCGGTCTTCTCGGGAGTGGACGGTTCGTCGGCGCGGCTTCGGCGCCGGTCCATGACCGCGTTGAACGTACCCGCGATTCCCTTGGGCATGATCGCCAGGACGAGCAGGAGCACCAAGCCCATGACCAGGTTGTTGTAGCCGGGGTAGAAGCGGCTCAGCGACACCACCACGGAGATGAGGATCGTGCCGAGGACCGGGCCGATCAGCGTGCCCACGCCGCCGATGAAGAGACCGACGAAGAAGATCAAGCCACTGTCGAGAAGGCCCACGGAAGGGTTGATCGCTCCGAGCTGAAGTGCGAACAGCCCGCCCGCGGCGCCGCCCATGGCTCCGGCCAGCCCGAAGCACAGGAGCTTGATCAGGGTCGGGTTGATCCCCATGCTGCTGGCCGTCACGTTCGACTCGCGGATCGCCATCGTGGCCCGGCCGTACGTGCTGCCGACGTAGTTGTACTGGATGACGTACGCGGCGATCGCGAACCCCGCGATGATGTAGAAGAACACCTGCGGTGACAGCGTCTCGCCACCGAACGTCGGATAGATGTCGTACAGGCCGACGTTGCCGCCGGTCACGGGGACCCAGGCCTCCCCGATCTCGACGAGAACCAGGTTGGCCACCAGGGTGAGCATGCCGAAGTAGAGATGTGTGCTGCGCAGGCTGAGCAGTACGACCGCCAACGACAGCAGCAGGCACAGGACCATCGCTACGCCGATGGCCGCGAGCCACGGCATGCCGAGACGCAGCATGCACAGCGCGACGGAGTAGCCGCCCAGCAGCTGCAGGCCCGTCTGCATCAGGGTCAGCATTCCCCCGTAGCCGGTGGCGATGTTCAGCGACAAGGTCAGCATCACCGAGACGCACATGAACGACAGCAGACCCACGTAGTAGTACGCGTCTGTGGTGTTGGCGGCGATGACGGGGGCCAAGGCTATGACCAGCACCAGCACGATGGGCCCGCCGAGTCGTCCGGCCAGGGTCTTCATGGCCGTCGGCGACATCACAGGGGTGTCGGTTACCTGACTCATGCTCTGGTCACGTCCCTTTCACCGAAAAGTCCGCGCGGGAAGACCACCAGGACGACGGCCAGGATGGTGAACACCGCGAAGTTCCCGGCCGAGCCGTTGAACTGTGTCCTGAGTGCGGTGTCCAGCAGTCCGACGAGGAAGCCGCCGACGATGGCGCCGAGGGGAGAGCCGAGGCCCCCGATCACCGAGGCGATGAATCCCTTGATCGTGAAGACCAGGCCGACGGTGGGCAGGATGAACAGTTCCGGCGCCGCCAGGAAGCCGGCGAGCGCCGTGACACACGTGCCGATCACGAAGCTGACCACGACGATGCGGCCGACCGGGACGCCCATGAGCAGCGCGGTGCCCTGACTGTGCGACATGGCCCGGATCGCCATTCCCTGCGGCGTGTATCTCAGCATCGCCATGTAGGCCAGGGTCACCAGGACCGCCACGAGGATCGTGACCAGTCCCTGGGTGCTCAGGCCGCCGCCCGGGAGACTCACCTCGCCCCCCAGGATCGGGTCGGCGGTCAGCGCAGGGACGTTCATGTATTTCAGGGAGAACACCGACTCGAACACCATCGTCACGGCGAAGGACGCGATGATCCAGCCGTATACGGATCCCGACCGTTTGGCCGGAAGGGTGGTGAGCCGCTCGGTCAGCACCCCCAGGATTCCTCCCGCGACCAACAGCAGCAGCAGCGCCGGCCACCACCCCAATCCCCAGAGCGTCACCACCTGGTAGACCACAATGGCGCCGAGGACGACCGCCTGGCCCTGTGCGAAGTTCAGGATGTGAGTCGGCTTGTAGATGATCGTCAGCCCCAGCGCCACGAGGGCATAGACCGCGCCCGAGAAAAGCCCGGCGTACACGACGTCGGCGCTCATCGCACTCTCCCCATTCGTCAGCGGCTCCTCGCCGGGCCGGACTTTCCGCTATTTCTCTGGAGTGACGTCCTCAGTGACCCAGCCACCGGTTCCCTGTTTCCAGATGTAAACGCGTCCGCAGCTCGCCTCGTAAAGGGAATGGTCGTCACCGGGATGGATGTCGCAGCCCGATGGCGACTCGCTCCCGGGAATGGAGATCGTCTCCATCGCCTCGGCGAGTTTCTTCCGGTCGAAGGACTGCGCCTTCTCCGCCGCGGCCGAGAACGCGGCAACGCAGTCGGCCGCCTGGGGAGCTCCGCGCAGGATGCTCACCCCGGTCTTCGGACCGGCGTCCTTGCCGAACTGCTTGTCCAGGGCTTCGGCCCACTCTTTGTACCCCGCAGGCCAGGAACTCTTGTCCTCTGCGGCGTAGTAGAACCCTCCCGCAGTGAACGCCGTTTTTCCGAGCATGTCTCCGGTGGCCTCGATATTCGGGAGGGAACTCAGTCCGTTCCCGGTGATGAGGAGCCCCTGGAAACCGGCTTTGCCGGCGGCGGCCGCGGTCAGCGCGCCGGACGCGACATTGCTCATCCAGATCGCCTCGGCGCCCTTGCCCATGAGCTTCTGCACGTAGGCGAGGTGGCTTTGGTCGTCGGATCGGGACTGCTCCCAGCCGACAAGGGCGACCCCATAGTCCGGGGCCAGCTTCTCGAACAGACCGTGGTAGGTACGACCGCCGTCGTCGTTGTTCTCGACCATGCCGACCTTGGTGACGCCCTTGCTCTGGAGGAACTCCAGCAGTCGCACGACCACCGTCTCCGCCTCGTCCTGCGCCTGGAAGCCGACCTTCAGGGCGGACCAGTCCTGGCTGGCCACGGCCGGCTGGCAGTTGATCATCTCGGTGTCCTCGAACGTCTTTTTGGCCGCCTCGTAGAAGGCCGAGATCGAGGGGCCAACGACCAGCTTCACCTGAGGGTCGCGGGCCAATTCGTTCGAGAACTGCACCGCTTTGGCGGGGTCGAGTTGCATGTCCCGAACCACGAGTTCGAGCTTCGCTCCGTTGACGCCGCCCGCAGCATTGATCTTGTCGACCTGAACCTGCATCGAGTTCTTGACCACGGTCCCGAGAACGGCGAACGCACCGGTCATCGGCTGGATCACCCCGAGTTTGACACTCGTGGGAACGTTCCCGTCATTCCCGCCGCCCCCGGAGTCGCCCGATCCACCGGCACCGCATCCGCTGATCATCAACGGTAGTGCCGTAACCGCCACCGTCAGTCCACCGAGCCTTCTCGCCATTTCCGCGCCTCCGGAGGAATTGAAACAGAGTTCCGCGTGGCGGAATGCTGGCTACCCTAGGGTGGGGCCCGGGTGGCGTCAAGAGGTCGTCGAAATATTCCAGTTCAAATGGTCGCGGCCCAGCCGGTCTCCACGTTCCGGTTGACATGCGAAAACATCCAGACAATCCCACATTTTCGATCTTGATTTGGCGCCGAGGGCCCACGGTGACCGCCGATCTCTTTTCTGGACGACTTCCACGGTCATCGGCCATCACTCATCGAGGGCAATGACGGCGGCGGGGACGACATCGGCCCGCCTGGCCGGCCATGCCAAACCGAGGCCGACCACAACGGGAGCGAGCGTCCCATCAGGCCCCGTCCGATGGGCCCGGGCCGAGCAATCCTTCGAAAACGGCTATTGACGCCCTCCACTTCCCCTCCTAGGATCGCGTTCCAACTCATGAAACGGCGTTCCACTGAAAGGAATCCGAATGGCGGTTACTGAGACCGGACCGGACTCGGAAGGAACGCCGGACGAGACCGGCCTGCTGCGTCCCCGCGGCACCGCGGTCGCGGAGGTGATCCTGCGTACGCTGGCCGGCAACGGGGTGGAGCGCCTCTGGTTCTGCAGCGGCTCGGAACTGGTCCCGCTCCAGGAGGCGTACGCGAAGGCCCGGCAGCACGGCATCGCCGTACCACGCCTGGCCATGACCGTGCACGAGCACGTCGCCATCTCGGCCGCGATGGGCGAGTCGATGGTGACCGGCCGGCCCGCCGCCGTGGTCGCGCACGCGGACCTGGGACCGTTGAACTTCGGCGCCGAGCTGCACACCGCCCTGCGCGGGCAGTACCCCCTGGTGCTGATCAGCGGCTATCCGGCGACCCATCCGCTGCGCCGGACCAGCCCGGCGTTCTGGAACCAGCAGCGCTGGGACCAGGGCGGACTGTTCCGTCAGTACACCAAATGGGACTACCGGCTCGCTCCGTACGACGATGTCGGGCTTGTGCTCGCCCGGGCCATGCAGGTGGCGCTGACGCCACCACGCGGTCCTGTCTACCTGGCGGTGCCCGCCGAAGTGCTGGCCCAGGACATGGTCGACGGCGCACCGGTCGCGGTGGAGCGGCTCGGGGTCGCCCGTCTGGGCCAGGGAGACGAGGAGGGGATCCGGGAGATCGCGCGCCGGATGCTCGCCGCGCGCCGCCCGCTGATCCTGACCGACCGGGTCGGCACGGACGCGTCCGCCGTCGCCGCGCTCGACCGGCTCGCCACCGAGTTCGCGGTCTCCGTGACGGCCACCCGGCACCGGATGAACCTCCGCGACGACCATCCGTCCCGCTGGGGCGCGCCGGCGGTGGACGAGGCCGACATGATCCTGGTGCTGGACCATTCGCTCCCCTGGATCCCGGCGTCCCGGGCGCCGTCGGCCGGGGCGTGGATCGCCGTCGCCGGCACCGATCCGATCTGCGCGGAGATCCCGCTGTACGAGTTCCCCGCGCGGCTGCGCCTCTTCGCCGACCCGGCGGCGTTCCTGCCGGCGTTGCTGGAGGAACTGCGCCGGCTGCGCGATCCGGCGTCCTCCGCGCGGGTCGAGGAGCGCACCCGCCGGCATGAGCGGGCGCGCGCCGAGGGCCTGCGCCTGCGGGCGGACCGGATCGCACTGGAGATGGCGGGCTCCGTCATCACCCCCACCGTGTTCGGGACCGCCATCAACGAGGTGATCGGGCCTGAGGACCTCTTCATCGAGGAGCTCGGCGACACCGCGGGGCTGGTCCACCGCAGTGTGCCGGGAACACTGTTCATGAACGGCGGCTCGAGCCTCGGCTGGGCCACCTCCGGCGCGATGGGCGCACGGCTGGCCTCCGGCGACCGTCCCACGGTGTGCGCGACCGGCGACGGCGGATACCTCTTCGGCGTGTCCGGCGCCGCGCTGTGGACGCAGGCCAGAATGGCGGCACCGGTGCTCACGGTGATCGCGAACAACCGCGGATACCGGACCGGCACCAGCCACGTCGACTCGTACTATCCCGGCGGCTACGCCTCGACGGCCGGCGACTACACGGGCGGCGCCATCGATCCCCCACCGGATTACGGCGCCGAGGCCCGGGCCGCCGGTGCGTACGGCGCCCGGGCCCGCACCCCGAGTGAGCTTCGCGAGGTGCTGCGCGCGGCACGGGCAGCGGTCGAACGCGACCGGATCCCCGCCGTCGTGGACGCCTGGATGCCGGACCATCTGGGTCGTGTCGAGACGGCGCGGGCGAGTTCCACCGGAGCCGCCCGATGACCGCGATCCACGTCGACCGGATCACCAAGCGCTTCGACCCGGACCCGGGTAAGGCGCCGACGCTCGGCACGATCGACCTCGCCATCGAGGACGGCGAGTTCGTCGCGCTGCTCGGCCCTTCCGGATGCGGCAAGACCACGCTGCTGCGGATGATCGGCGGGCTGGAGCAGCCGACGAGCGGCCAGGTGCTGATCAACGGCGAGTCGGTCTCCGCGGCCTCCAAGGCGGCCCGGCGCCGGATCCTGGCGAGCGTCGGATTCGTGTTCCAGGAGCACAACCTGCTGCCCTGGCGCAGCGCGCTGGCCAACGTCGCGGTGCCGCTGGAGGTGCGCGGGATGGCCAGGGCCGAGCGTCGGCGGGTGGCGGCCGAGATGCTGGCGCTGGTCGGGCTCTCCCACGCCGAGGGCAAGCTTCCGCACGAGCTCAGCGGCGGCATGCGCCAGCGGGTGGCGATCGCGCGAGCGCTCTCCTACGACCCGGACATCCTCCTGATGGACGAGCCGTTCGGCGCCGTCGACGCGCAGACCCGCGACGTGCTCAACCTCGAACTGCAACGGATCTGGATGCGGCGCCGCAAGACAGTGGTCTTCGTGACCCACTCGGTACACGAGGCCGTGTTCCTCGCCGACCGGGTGGTCGTGATGGGCGCCTCGCCCGGCCGGGTGGTCGAGGACCTGCGGATCACCACGCCGCGCCCGCGCAGCCTCGAAGCGACGATGACCCCGGAGTTCCTCGCCACCGCCGCCACGCTGCGCGACTTCCTCAGCGACCACTTCACCCCGCAGGAGTCCGCGACATGAGCCAGAACCAGGTCGTTGCGATCAGCGACGCAGAGTCCCCCGTGCCGGCCCCGGCCGCCGGACGCCGATGGCGGCGGGCGCTCGACCGATGGATGGTGTGGTGGACCACGCCGCTGGTGCTGGTGGCGATCTACTTCGGCTGGAAGCTGTACCTGGCGATCACCGACCTGTCGCCATTCGTGATGCCCACGCCGGAGGCGGTGCTGGCCGCGCTCAAGGAGCAGGTGACCGATCCGTACATCTGGGAGGTCCACGTGTGGGCGACCTTCACCGAGACGTTGTCGGGACTGGCCATCGCCATCGCCGTCGGCGTCACGCTGGGTTTCCTCATCGGCAAGTCGCGGATCCTCGCCCGCATCCTGAAGCCGTTCGTGGTGGCCACCCAGGTCACCCCCAAGGTGGCGCTGGCGCCGCTGTTCGTGCTCTGGTTCGGGTTCGGGCCCGGCTCGAAGATCGCCCTGGCGGCCATCGTGTCGTTCTTCCCGATCATGACGAACACCGCGTTCGGGGTGCAGTCGCTGCCGCGATCGACCAAGGAGATGTGCACCTCGGTCGGCGCGAGCGGCTGGTACCGGTTCCGCAAGGTGGATCTGCCGCACACCCTGGCGTACATCCTGGCGGGCATGGAGGTCGCGATCGTGCTCGCCACCATCGGCGCGATCGTCGGCGAGTACCTCGGCGGCGACAAGGGGCTCGGACGCTACGCGCTCAACCTCCAGAACAACCTTCAGATCGACATGCTTTTCGGCTCCATCGTGCTGATGGCCGCCTTCGGCCTGGTGCTGTACGGATCGGTGGTCGCGCTCAAGCGCCTGCTCATCCCCTGGCACGAGTCGGTGCGAGCCCTACGCGAGGAAGGCGCCTAGGGACAGCCCCGGGCGCGACCGGACCGACCGCCACAGACGCCGTCGACGGATCACCACTACACCGACACCCACCCCCCCACGACAGAAGGTTCGACGATGCCTGGAAGGCAAGGAATGAATCGGCGGGAGCTGCTCGGCCTCGCCACAAGACTCGGACTGGCGGTTCCCGCCATCGGACTGATGGCCGCCTGCGGCGAAGACGACGGCCCGGCGACCTCCGGCGGTGAGCCGTCGGTCAAGCGCATCTATCAGACCGCGCTCGGCTTCAATGTGGGCAACGCACCCGAGATCGTGGCCCTGGAGGCCGGCTTCTTCGCGAAGCTCGGCATCGACGGGTCCGTGACCTCGTCGACGGGCACCCCGCAGGCATTGCAGGGCCTGCTCGCGAAGACCACGCACTACTCCCGGGTGCAGTCCATCAGCATCCTCCAGGCGGTCGCCAACGAGGGCGCGCCGTTCGTCGCGTTCGGCACGCTGGTGCAGCGCAGCGCCTTCGAGATGCAGTCGCTGAAGGACGCCCCGATCACGTCGGTGAGCGAACTGGCCGGCAAGAGCCTCGGCGTCATCTCGGCCGGCGGCACCACCGATGTGCTCATCACCCTGATGGCACGCAAGGCGGGGATCGATCCGGGGTCGATCGATCGCAAGGTGGTCGGCCTGGGCACGGCGGCGGCCGAGTTCGCCAAACGGGGCGAGATCGCCGCATGGGTCGGCAGCGCGGCCGAGCGGGAGGCGCTCGAGAAGGCGGGCACCGGGGTGGAGGCCGTCGCGTTCGACGACGTGGTGGCCGTCCCCGCCGACACCTACTTCACCACCAAGGAGGAGTTCGACACCAACCGCGAGGTCGTGGTGAAAATGCTGGCCGGCTTCTACGCCGGGCTGGAGTTCGTGCTGGACAAGGCCAACGACAAGACGACGATCGAATACATCCGCCGCTACAACCGTGAGATCAAGGAGGAGGAGGCGCAGCGCCAGCTCGACCTCGTCCGCCCGCTCTACACGGCGAACGGCAACGACAAGCTGCTGACCATGGACAAGCAGCGCTGGGTGGATCTGCAGGAGATGCTGCTCGCAGAGGGCGCCATCTCCAAGCAGGCCGACCTGGACACGGTCGTGCTCGACACACTGCTCACCGAAGCCAAGGAGATGAAACCATGACTATCGCCGACATCCTTAAGGGAATGCACGGGGTGTGGAACGGCACCTACACCATCCTGGAGCCGGGCGGGACCCTCATCGAACAGTTCCCCAGCCGCCAGGAGGGGCGGATGGAGGGCACCGACTGGACCGAGAAGGTCGTCTACCTCAAGGAGGGCGCCGAACCGCACGTGATGAACTTCCACGCCATCGTGGACGGCGACTCGGTGCAGTTCCAGGACACCCGGATGTGGGGGTCCACCGTACGGGCGGGAGACCAGGGCATCCTGTTCACCTTCGGCTGGCACGACCGGCCGCAGGAGCGCATCGTCGAGCTGTCGAGGCGATCGGGTGAACGGCGCACGCGACTGTGGCAGCACTTCGAGGACGACAGGCTCGTCCGGCTGACCGTCATCGACGAGGAGCGCGTCCCCGGAGCCGAGCCGGAGCGCTGGTTCACCCCCACCACCCCGACCTCGTGATCTTGTAGTTTCTCGCAGGCCGTCGGCCTGCGCCCCGCCGTTCGTGATCTCGCACTCGCGAGTGCGAGATCACGAACGCGCAACCCCTCATGAGCCTTGACCCCCAATACATCAGACGATTAGGCTCACAGGGAATTGAAACAGTGTTCTAAATAGTGGAACACGCAGATCGACTCGAGGCAGCAGAAGGGCGCATTCATGACGACACCGCTCGGCACCGCGGAGGCGATGCTCACCGCCGTCATCGAACGGCGACTGGACGGCGTGCTGGAGACCTTCTCCCCCGCCGACGACGCGTACGTCTTCGTCGAGGGACCGCGCTGGACCACCCACGGGGGTGACCGGATCAAGGCGGGCTGGGAGGCGTACTTCAAGGCGCCGATCCGCATCAACGGATTCCGCTGGGTCGAGGGCCCGTTCGTCTGGGAGAGCGACACGCTGGCCCAGGTCGTGGGCGTCATCGACTACGACATCACGGGCGACGGCAAGGCCGGGCGGCTGCGCATGCGGATGACCTGGCTGGTACGCCGCGAGAACGGTCGCTGGCGGATCATCCACGAGCACGGCTCCCAGCCGCTGGAGGATCCGTACGGCGCGGGCGACTGGTGGCCCGAGGGCGCCACCCCGCTCTCGTGACCGGCGCCCTGTCCGGACCGGTGCTGGCCGAGGAACTGGTCTGCGTGTGGATCGAGGTCCCCGATCTCGACGACACGGCCGAGCGCTTCCAGCGGGTGCTCGGCCTCCAGCCCCGGGACACGGGCCTGCTGAACGAGGAGTTCGAGGCGTTCTGGGACGTCCGGCCGGCGGTGCCCGAGCGTCGCTGGGCGCTGCTCGGTCCCCCGGGGTTCTCCTACGGGATGGTGTGCCTGGTCGCCGGCTCGCCCCGGCCCGTGCTGCCCACGCTGCCGCGCGGCTGGGACTCCGTCGAGCTGGTGGTCGAGGACGTCGACGCGGCCGCCGCCCGGCTGGCCGAATGGCCCGGCGCCGTCCCCGTCGTCCACCCGTTCACCGCAGACCTGTCCTCGATGGGCAGCAACGTCCACCGGTCCACGGTGTGGCGGATGCCGTGGGGCACCCACCTCATCCTCACGACCGGGATCACCCAGCCCGAGGGGCGGCGCTTCCCCTGGGCGGAGTCCGGCACCGGCCCCGTGTTCGAGGTCCACCTGCGCACCGATCGGTACGCCGCGGCCCACGGGTTGTACGCGCGGGCCCTGGCCATGCCGCCGCTGATGAGCGAGCGGCTCACCTCGGGGCCCATCCACGACGCGTGGGGCATCGAGGCGGGCACACCGGTGGAGATGAGCCTGCTGAAGAGCGGCCGCGAGGGCACCGGACGGGGCGCGATCGAGTTGCAGGGCCACCCCGGCGCGGGGATCGACCCGCCGAGCGGCGACGGACGGCTTCCCGGCGGCACCGCGATGATCACCTATGCCTGCCCCGACCTGGACGCCGCGCACGCGGCCGTACTGGCGGACGGCCACCGCGCCGGGCCCGTACGGGTGATCGGGGCCGGCCCACTGGGCGACCGCCGGGCATTCATGATCTTCGGGGTCGAGGGAGAGCGCGTCCACATCGTGGCGCACCGTACGGAAGGAAGCATGTCGTGATCAGCGAGCTTCGGGTGGCGACGGTGGCCGTCGCGGATCTGGACCGGTCCTGCGCCTTCTACGCGGACACGTTCGGCTACGCCCGTCTCGGCGAGGGAACGGTCGGCGGCCGGGAGGCGGAGCTCGCCTGGCGGATGCCGGACGGCCTCACCGGCCGGGCGGTCGTCATGGGCCCGCCGGGCGCGACCACCGGACTGCTGCGTCTGGTCCGCTTCGACGCCCCGGGTGAGCCGTACTGGGGCGACTACTCCCGGCCGCAGGACTACGGCCATTACGCGCTCAACGTACGCGTGCCCGACATCCACTCGACCATCGACCGCCTGCGTGCGGCCGGCGGCCGGTCCAGGTCGGAGCCGACCCACTGGACGGTGACGCCGGACCTGTCGGCCTGGGACTCGCTGTCCTACGACCCCGAGGGGGTCCTGCTGGACGTGTTCCAGCTCGAACCCGGCGACGGCTCGCCGCTGGCCGACTACGACGGCCGGCCGAGCGAGCTGCAGACCGTCGCGATCCACGTCGGCGACGCCCGCAGATCCGCGGCCTTCTATGCCGCGCTCGGCTACGAAGTGCTGTACGACAAGCTGATCGAGAACATGGAGTCGTTCTTCCATCTCCCGTCCGGGACCGGACTGCACAACATCAACCTGTACGTCCCGGGCGGCAGCCTGAACGGCCGGGTGGAGCTCGCGCAGTATGTCGGCTTCCCCGGCGAGCGGCAGCGCGACCGGGCGGTCCCGCCCAACCTCGGCATCCTCTCGGTCTCGATGGAGACCGACGACCTGAAGGCGACGGCCGACCTGCTCGGCGGGCTCGGCGCCGAGCCGGTGTGCGACCCCGTCGAGCTGGATCTGCCGCCGTACGGCCCGGCCCTCGTGCAGACCTTCTTCGGCCTGGACGGCGAAGTGCTGGAGTTCTACCAATGCCGGTGAGCAGGGGCGCCGCACTGGTGACCGGCGCCGGCAGCGGCATCGGCCGGGCCGTCGCCGAGTCGCTGGCGGCGGCGGGGTACGCCGTGGTGTGCGCGGGGCGGCGCGCCGACCGGGTGTCGGAGGTCGCCGAGGCGATCAGGGCGGCGGGCGGCACCGCCGACGGCATGCCGCTCGACGTCACGGTGACGGAGCAGGTCGACGCGGTGGTCGCGCGCGTCGCCGAGCGGTACGGCAGGCTCGACGTGCTGGTCAACAACGCCGGCGTGTTCCGCAAGGGCGAGATCCTGGAGCTGACGGACGAGGCGTGGCGGGAGACCCTCGACGCGAACCTCACCGGCGCTTTCCTGTGCGCCCGCGCCGCCGCCCGGCAGATGATCGGGCAGGAGCCGGTCGCGGGCGCACGCGGCCACATCGTCAACGTGAACTCCGGCGCGGGCCTGCGCGGCTACCCGACCGGTGCGGCGTATTCCGCGTCGAAGTTCGGGCTGCTCGGCCTGTCCGACACGCTGCGCCAGGAGACGGCCGGCCACCTGGTGAAGGTGACCGACCTCGTGGTCGCGGCCATGGTGAAGAGCGAGCTGTCCGGCCGGTTCAACCCCGACCGGCTGGACGCCTCCGTCGTCGGAGAGCTGGTGCGGAACCTGCTCGCGCTCGACGGCGCCGCCGTGGTCACCCGCCTCGACCTGGGCCAGCTCCCGCCGGCCTGAGCCCCGGCCGCGGGCGCGGCCGGGGCTACCGCTCCTCGCGCAGTTCGGCGAGCCGATAGGTGGACGACAGCCGGTCGGAGCGCAGCCGCACCATGAGCCAGTCCCCGTCGCGGGTCGTCCACAGGTGCTCCTGCGCGCCGCCGTCGCTGGTCAGCAGGAAGTGCCAGGTGTCGAAGGTCCCGGCGGGGACGGTGACCGTCTCCTCGCCGAGGAGGGCGGCGGTGATGCCGGTCATCTCCTCGGCGTAGGGGCCGGTGGCGCCATTGGGCCGGGGCGAGGACCGGAACCCGCCCACCAGGGGCTGCCGCCCGCCGGCGGCCAGGTCGTAGGACGGGACGATCCAGGAGTCGCAGCAGACCGCGTGCGGCACGAAGAAGGGCGGCGGCGCCGCCAGGTCGATCCGCTGCGACACCCGGCCCTCCTCGCGGAGCAGCAGGTGCGACTCCACCGCGGCGTCCCCCATGACGAACCAGCCCTCCCCCAGGAACTCACCGGCCACCCGATGGCTGATGAAGGTCCGCAGCGGGCGGAACTCGGGCGAGACCGTGTGCACGACATCTCGTTCGATCCGGCTGTCCCACATGCGGCAGTGGGCCCGCATCGTGCGGGTGCCGTCCTCGGCCGCGGTCAGGGTCCACTCCTCGCGGCCGCGCAGGCCGACGTCGTCGCCGACGTAGTCGATGACGCCATACCGGTATCGGGTCAATTTCCCACCTCGTCCAGAGCGCTGAGCAGTACGTCGATTCCGCCGCGTCCGTCGCAGCCGGGGGACGCCGGGGCGGTCTGCGCCCCGGCCAGGAACGGATCCCAGATCGGATCGGCGGCGACCACCGGGATACGCGGATCGCCGGGCGGCCCGGCGAGGGCTCCGGCCACCGCCGCGCGGAAGGCCGAGCCGTACGACGACCATGCCTTCACCACGTCGAGAACCCGCCGGTGCAGCTCGGCCGGATCCAGGCGGCTCGGACCGTCGCAGGCCCCGGGAGGGGTCGCCCGCAGCCCGCCGTCACGGACCAGGTGCCAGGCCCGCAGCAGATGCGTGCCGTGATCGTCCGGTGTGAGCGCGGGCGTCCGCCGGGCGGCCAGATCGGCGGAGAGGCTCCCCGGATCGGGCAGCGCGGCCAGCGCCAGCGCGTGGACGCGCGCCGGATGACGCCGGGCCAGGGCGGCGGCGATCACACCGCCGGCGCCCGTGCCGTACAGATCGGCGGCGCCCGTGCCGAGCGCGTCCAGGACGTCCGCCACGGCCCCGGCCAGCTCGTCCGCGTCCGGGTCGAGGGGCGCGCGAAGCTCGGAGTCGCCGGTGCCCGGCAGGTCGACGGCGACGACCGGGCGGCTCGTGCCGACCGCATCCAGCAGTCGCGCCACGGCGCGTCCGGAGGCGGGAGCCGGTGGCAGCACCACCAGCGGCCTGGCGCCGGCCGGCGGCGCGGCCCACCTGATCAGGGTCCGGCCCAGCCGGGTCGGGACATATCGGCGGGCCGGCCGGGCGGTGACGGGCACCTCGGGTGGCCGCGGGGCGGGCGACAGGCCCGCGCTCCGATCGGCGGCGTGGGCGCGCAGCCGGGCCGCCACCTGCGTGGGACCGGCTCCGGGCGAGAGGTGCTCGACCCGGATCCGGGCGCCCGGGGCTCCGGCCGCGGTCCCGGTACGGAGACGGGCCCCGGTATGGAGACGAGCGAGGTGCGCGTGCAGCGGATCGTCGGGCGAGGCCAGGACGAGGGTGGGCACCGCGAGCCGATCGAGCAGCGGGAGCGGGTCGCAGGTGAACGCGGCCCGGTACGCCAGCGGGTAGGCCTCCCCCGCCTCCAGCAGGCCCGCCGTCATCTCGTGCAGCCGCCCGGGAGACGGCATCGCCGCGGGCAGCCGCGCCCCCGGCTCCTCCCGGTACCAGGGCCAGAACAGGAACATGTTGCGCACCTGGTGCCAGGCCGCGACCAGGTGGGCGCCGTCCCCCCGCGGCAGCACGGGAGGGAGGTAGTGCGCGAGCTGGTCGGCCCGTTCCTCCGGGGTCGAGACGCCCAGCCCGTCGAGCATGAGCGAGGCGACCCGGTGCGGGTGCGCGGCGGCGAACGCCAGCGCGATCTTCGCTCCGGTGTGCGTGCCGTACAGATGGACCCGCTCCAGGCCGAGCGCGGTCAGCGTCTCCCCGAGTGCGGCCCCGTAGTCGGCCATCCCGGGCTCGGTGAGCGGGAGCCGGTCAGAGCCGCCGTGGCCGGGGGTGTCGAGTGCGTACACGCCGAACTCGGCGGCCAGCTCCCCGGCCAGGCGGCGCAGCGGGCGATGATCACCCGGCGAGGCGTGCAGGAGCACGACCGGCACGCCTCGCCCGGCTCTCAGGTAGTGGACCTGACGGTCGCCGACCGTCACGAAGTGCCGTTCCATGCGCGTTCCGCGCTGCCGTCACTTGGTGACTTCGACGGTGGTCCAGCCCTGGTCGTCCTTCTTCCACTGGTAGACGTGGATGTCGTCCATCCCGAAGAACTCGTGCTTCTCGGGTGAGATGGAGTTGCCGGAGGGGGTCTCCTGCTCCGAGATCTCCAGGTTCTCGATCGCCGCCGCGACGGCGTCGGGGTCGATGGAGCGGGCCTGGTCGGCCGCCTTCACGTACGCGAGCACGCAGTCGGCGGCGATCTCCGCGGCCTTGGGCGACTCGGCCCCGGTCTTCGGGCCCACGTTCTTGCCGAACCGCTTCTCGATCTCCTCGATGTGCTGCCGGTAGCCCGCCTTCCAGGTGTCCCGGGCGTCGCGGCTCGGATAGGGGTAGTAGGTGGCGCTGAAGAGCGCGCCGTCCGCCGCGTCGCCGGCCGCCTCGACGAACGAGATGTTGCGCGCCCCCGAGCCGCCGACGATGAGGCCCTTGTAGCCCGCCTCGCTCGCGGCGGCCATGGTCTTGGCGCCGCTCGCGGAGTTGGAGATCCAGATCGCGCCGGCGTCCTTGAGCCTGTCGACGTACGCGCGGTGCGACTGGTCGTCGGGCCGGGTCGCCTCGAACCCCTTCCAGGTGAGGCCGGCCGCCTCCGCCTGGGCCTTGACCTCGTCCGCGGTGCCCTTGCCCGCGTCGTCTCCCTCGTAGATGACGCCGATCGAGGTGGCCCCGGTGTCCTTGATGTACTCGATCATCTTGGCGACGTCGAGGCTGACCGGGTCCTGCGCGCGGAAGCCGTACTTCAGCGTGCTGAAGTCGCCGGTCGCGACCATGGGCTGGCAGTTGATCTTCTTGCTGCTTTCGAAGCTGCCCTTGGCCGCGTTGTAGAACGCCGACAGAGCGGGCCCGACCACCAGCCCGATGCTGTTGTCGCCGGCGAACTCGTTGGCTGCCTGCACGGCCTTGGCCGGGTCGAGGCCGGAGTCGCGGACCACGAGTTCGAGCTTGGCCCCGCCGACGCCGCCCTCGCCGTTGAGCCTGTCGATCTCGACCTTCAGCGAGTTCTCCAGCGAGATGCCGGCGACGGCGAACGGCCCGGTCATGGGGCCGATGAGGCCGACCTTCACCACCGGAAGGCCGGCGCTCCAGCCGTTACCGGAGGCGGCCTGTGTGCCTCCGGCGCGTTCTTCCTTTCCCGCACAGGCGGTGAGCAGCAGCGCCGCGCCGAGAAGCGCGGTCAGCTTGCGACCGGTGGTGAAGGTCATCGGGGGATCCTTTCGGGCGAAAAACAACAGGCTTTGTCAGGACTTGGGGGTGACGTCGGTGATGAACCAGCCGTCCGCGTCCTTGTCCCAGCGGTAGATGTGGATGTCGCCGACGTGGTAGAACTCGTGGTCCGCCGGCTTGATCCCGTTGCCGGACGGGGTCTCGGTGTCGGGAATGTCGAGCTGCGCCATCGCCTCCGCCAGCTTCTCGGGCTCGACCGACTTCGCGCTGTCCGCCGCCGCCGCGAACGCCTTGACGCAGTCGGCCGCGATGGCCGTGCCCTTCGGCATCTTGGCGCCCGACTTCGGCCCCTCGACGAGGCCGAACCGCTTCTCGACCTCCTCGACGTGAGCGCGGTATCCGGGCTTCCACGTGGCGCGGTCGCGGATGTTGAACTGCAGGTTGCCCGCCACGAAGATCGAGCCGATCGCGAGGTCGCCCGCCGCGTCGAGGAACGACACGTTCTGCAGCCCGGACGTGCCGGTCAGCAGGCCCTTGTAGCCCGCCTCGTCCGCCGCGGCCATCGTCTTGGCGCCGCCGGCGTTGCTGGAGACCACGATGGCCCCCGCGTCCTTGAGCTTGTCGAGGTACGGCCGGTGCGACTGGTCATCGGGCCGGGTCTGCTGGTAGCCCAGGTAGGTGATGCCGTACTTGGGGGAGAACTCCTTGAGGTAGGCGTCCGTGGCCTTACCGGTGTCGTCGGCCTCGTACACGAGCCCGAGCGACGTGACGTTCTGGCTCTGCAGGTAGTGCACCAGCCTCTCGACGCCGACCTCGTTGGGCTCCTGGGAGCGGAAGCCGTACTTCAGGACGCTGAAGTCGCCGGTGCCGACGCCCGGCTGGCAGTTGAGCAGGCGGTTCTGCTCGTAGATGTCCTTGGAGGCGTTGTAGAAGGCCGACAGCGAGGGTCCGACGACCATCTTGACCTGGCTGTCGCCCACCAGCTCGTTGACCGCCTGCACGGCCTTGCCCGGGTCGAGCGCGGAGTCCCGCACGACCAGCTCCAGCTTGGCTCCGCCGACGCCGCCCGCCTGGTTGATGCGGTCCAGCTCCACCCGGATCGAGTTCTCCTGGAGGATCCCGAGGATCGAGTAGGCACCGGTCATGGGACTGATGAGCCCGATCTTGATGGTGTCCGCGCCCGCGCTCCAGCCCGAGCCGCTCGTCTCACCCGTCGTGGCGGCCCGCTCCTCCTTGCTCGCGCACCCGGAGAGCACCAGCGCACCCACGGCCGCCGCCGCCACCCATCGCATACCTGGCCCGCGCACGTGCCACCACCTCCTGTTTTCTCAATCTCAAGCCGAATATTCCACTGTGCGGAACAGCGTTACGGGGAGCCTAGGAATCCGGACGCCCCATGTCAACGAATTAGTCTGATGTTTAATCCAGTTGAAATCGCCCAGAGCGGCTCATCGCGGCTGCCAGAGCTCGATGGAGATGCCGTTCGGGGTGTCGACCACGGCGAGCCGGGCGGCGCCGTGCAGCGGCGTCGTGGTCTCGAAGGGGCGGCAGGTCACCCGCCCGCCGGTGCGCTCCGCGCGGGACAGCGCCGCATCGAGGTCCCGCGTGCGCACCGACCATCCCGTGTGCCCGAGGCCGCGGGCGGGCCGCTGCGACGCGCGGCGGTCCACTCCGCGCTCAGCCCCGGCGACGTCGACGATCTCGATGCGGGTGGTCCCGCCGCCGGCTCCGGCGACGAGGGCCAGCCGGATCTCGGTGCCCGCGGGCAGGTCCGCCATCGCCTCCAGCCCGGGCGAGCTGAACGTCACGTCGTACCAGACCGCCAGCCCGAGCCCGTCGGGACCCCAGAACCGCAGCTCGGCCGCCATGTCTGGAACGTGACAAACGACGGAGGTCAGCTCGGTGTAGTGCCGGGCGGGGTCGGCCGCCCAGGCGACCGTGCCGCGCGCGTTGCCGGGCTGCACGAAGACGATGTCGGTCCCGTCCGGCCCGAAGCAGAAGCCCTCGGTGACCGTCACGGTCTTGTCGCCCAGCGGCACCTCGTAGGTCGAGGGCCTGCTGCCCCAGCGGTGCCCCAGCGTCTGGAGGCGGTCGTGGGACGCCTGGATGTCGCGGGTGTAGAGGTCGATGCCGGCGAGGCCGAGATCCAGCGTGTGGGGATGCGCGGCGGGAGCCACCGGATCGGCGACCTTCAGCAGGTGGATCCGTCCCGTGTCCGCGCCCGCGGCGGTGAGCAGCCTGCACTCCACGTCGCCGAGTCCGTCGCCCCACAGGCGTACGGCGTCGGCCGCCGGCACGACGCCCTCGGCCGCCACCTCGAACCCGAGCTCGCCGCAGTACAGGTCGAGGTGGGCGGCGAAGTCGCTGACGCCGAGCACCGCCGAGGTGACGCTCTCGATGAGCGGCGCGGGGCCGTGGGCCGCCATCACGCAATCCCCTGTCCGGTGGTACGGCGCTCCGCCGCGAGCCGCGCCCCGAGCCGGCGGCCGAGGGTCATGGCCGGGGTCACGCTCATGCCGCCGACGTAGTTGTCGCCGGCGAAGACGTTGTTGCCGAGGACCTCGCCCACGGCGTACAGGCCCGGGATGGCGGCGCCCCGGCGATCGAGCACGGCGAGGTCGCCGTTCACCCGCAGGCCGTCGCGGCTGAGCAGGGAGGCCGCCACCGAGGTGAGCGCGTAATATGGCGGTTCCCCGATGGGCATGGGCAGGGTCGTCCGCCCGTGCTCGGGGTCGTGCCCGGCGTCGACCGCCGCGTTGTAGCGCTCCACGGTCTCGGTGAGGCCGGCGGCGTCCACCCCGAGCCGCTCGGCGAGCTCCTCCAGGGTGTCGGCCGCGACGATCCACCGGCCGCGCTCGCACTCGGCGAGCATGCGTTCGCGGGTCCAGTCCCCCGCCCCGTTGCGGATCAGCGGCTCGGCGGTCTCGGCGATCGCCCGATCCCAGACGACGTACATGGTGATTCCCGGCTGGCGCAGCAGCGCACGCTCCCGATGCTCGGGGCTGGTGCCGTCCTCAGCGACGAAGCGCCTGCCGTCGCGGTTGACCCAGATCTCGTAGGGGGTCCGGTAGGCCGGGGCGACCTCCACGAACGCCTCCCGGTAGTCCACCGCGAAACCCTGGCGATCCGGGTCGGGGATCAACCCCATCACCGGGATGAAGAACCCGTCGCGGCTGACGTCGGCACCGATCTCGGTGGCCAGCACCAGGCCGTCGCCGGTGGCGTGGTCGAGACAGGCGATGATCGCGTTCTCGCAGCCGGGCGGCAGGAACTCGTTGCGCAGGCCGGGGTTGGCGTCGTACCCGCCGGTGGCGAGCACGATCGCGTCGCCGCGTGCGACCACCTCACGGCCGTCGGCGTCGGTCCCGGTGACGCCGCTCACCCTGCCGTCCTCCACCACGGCGCCGCTGATCCGCGTGCCGAGGAGCAGCCGTACGGCGCCCGACGCGACGACGTCGTCGAGACGCCGCCGCAGCACGCGCAGCACCGATCTGCCGAACTCGACGCCCCAATAGGTGCGCGGCACCGAGTAGACCTCGTGACCGTGGACGAGACCCGGGGTCGCCGGGTCGAAGTCGAAGCCCAGGCTCTCCAGCCAGTCGACCGTGTCGCCCTGTGCCCGCACCGTCTGCCAGACGAGATCCCGGTCGGCCCTGCCGTGAGAGAGCCGCATCACGTCGTCGAAGTGGCGTTCTGGGCTGTCCTCGATGCCGCGGGCGGCCTGACGCCGGGTGCCGGCTCCGCTGAACTCGCCGTTGGCGATGTGCAGCATGCCGCCCACGTCGGAGAGCTTGTCGACGACGAGAACGCTCGCGCCCCCGTCCGCCGCCTCGATGGCGACGCACAGGCCGCCGGTCCCGGCCCCGACGACCACGACATCGAAATGCCCCAGATCCGCCGCATGCCCGAGATTCGCCGCGGTCATCGCGCACCTCCCGGCGGCTCGCGCAGCTCCACCTCCAGGCCGGCCGGCCCGCGCAGGACGCGCTCGCCGAGGCGGACGCCGCCGTACGCCTCCAGCGTGGCCGCCATCGCGCCGGGGTCGTCCGCCGCGAACGCCACCCGGCGCAGCCCGAGCCGCCGATCCGACAGGTCGGCCGCGTCGACCCCGGTGAACGACATGATCTCGAAACGGGCGGGGGCCTGGTCGGCGGAGACGAGGAAGGAGAGCCGCAGGCTCGCCCCGCCGGGCATGCCCACCATGTGCTCGAACGTCTCCCCGTTCATCTCGCCGTCGAACAGGACGGACAGCCCGCCGCCGTCGACGAAGAAGCGCAGCGCCTCGTCGTGGTCGGCGGGCACGATGACGGCCGTGTGCAACTCGCCGTGCAGCCGGTCCGGGTCTCCCTCCAGCGCGGGGCTGGGCCGGTGCGCGGCGCCCGTCTGCGGCAGCGTCCACCAGACACCGTCGGTGCCGAGGGCGACGCATTCGCTCATCGAGCCGGAGCCGTACGGATAGGTCGCGATCGGCCGGGACCGGCCGCCGGCCTCGTCGATCATCCGGGTCGTCCGCGCGAGGTCCCTGGAGTACATGCCGAGCAGCCGGGGGCCGATGTCCCAGATCCGCGGGTCGGCGGACGCCGCCGCGCCGTCGGGAGCGGGGACGAGCCTGATCCGGCCGGTCTCGACACCGTCGACCCCGATGAGCGCCTCCGCGCCGTTCCGTTCGATCACGTCGAGGCCGAACGCCCGGGTATGGAAGGCGACCGACGCCTCGACATCCCGGCATGCGATGACGGCCTCCACTACCGCTCCGAGCGACAAACCGTGCCTCCGTTTCATCGAGACCCATGTTCCGTGGGACGGAACGCCGTTTCACGCTAGAGCGGCGGCCCTGTCCATGTCAATGAACCCCCGGGACTTCCCCATCCGGGAGACTCTTCCCTATAGTCCAGATAGAAACAGCGTTTCGATGTGTGGAACGGAGCCCCTGTGAGTCGAGATATGGCGGGTGAGCCGGTGACCGCCTACCGCGCGGTCGCGCTGCAGACCGCGTGTCATGCCGTCAACCGGGCCGCCGACGCCGCGGTGAGCCGCGACCTGATCCGCGCGGCCATCGACCGGGTCCGCGATCAGGTTACGGCGACGAAACGCTTCGTCGGGCCGGACCTCCGGCTCGTGGTCCTGCCCGAATACCTCCTGACCGGCCACCCCATCGGGGAGCCGCTCGGCGAGTGGTGCGAGCGGGCCGCGCTGGCGCCCGACGGCCCGGAGTACGCCCGCCTCGCCGAGATCGCCCGCGACGCCGGGGTGTTCCTGTGCGTGAACGGCTACGAACTCGACGAGCACTTCCCCGGCGTCTACTTCCAGGCATCGGTCGTGTTCGACCCGCGCGGCGAGGTCGTCCTCCGTTACCGGCGGCTCAACTCGATGTTCGCCGTGACCCCGCACGACATCCTCACCGACTACCTGGCCGTCTACGGCGAGGAGGCGCTCTTCCCCGTGGCCAGGACCGAGATCGGCACCCTGGCCGCGATCGCGTCCGAGGAGATCCTCTTCCCCGAGGTCGCCCGCTGCCTCGCCATGCGCGGCGCCGAGGTTTTCCTGCACAGTTCCTCGGAGGTCTGCAGCGCGCTGCTGTCGCCGAAGAACGTCGCCAAGCTCGCCCGCGCGGTCGAGAACGGCGCGTACGTCGTCTCCGCCAACACGGCCGGGGTGCACGGCACCGGTCTGCCGGCGGAGTCGGGCGACGGCGGCAGCCAGATCGTGGACCACCGCGGCATCGTCATCGCCAAGGCCGGTCAGGGCGAGTCGATGGCCGCCAACGCGGAGATCGACCTGGCCGCGCTGCGCCGGGCGCGCCGTACGCCGGAGATGATGAACCTTCTCCCCCGCCAGCGCTTCGAGCTCTACGCGCCCAGCTACGCCGGCACCTCCTTCTATCCGCCGAACAGCGTGCGGCCCGGCGAGACCTCGCGCGGGCACTTCGCGACGACCCAGCGTGACGTGATCGAGCGGCTGTCCGCCGAGGGCCTGATCTGAGAAACGGTTGAGATGACGAAGAAGATCTCGGTCCGCAACCCCCGTACGGGCCTGGCGGACTACACGATCACCGCGGCGGACGCCGGTGAGATCGGCCTCGCCGAGCAGCGGCTGCGCGCGCACCAGGCGGAGTGGGCCGCGCTGCCGGTCGAGCGGCGGATCGCCGTCCTGCGGCGGTTCAAGGAGGCGATCGGCCGGCGGCGGGAGGAGATCGTCGCCAGGCTGGAGGCCGACACAGGACGGCGGTGGGCGTCTGAGATGGAGGTGGACGCGGTCGTCGGGAGCATCGACCGGGCCTGTCTCTTCGCCGAGGAGGCCTTCGCCCCCGCCGCGCCCGCACCCACTCCCGATCCGCAGATCCAGGCCTCGGCCGACCTGGTGGCCTACCCCGTGGTCGCGGTCATCTCCCCGTGGAACTTCCCATTCCAGCTCGCGCTCATCGACGTGGTGCCCGCGCTGCTCGCGGGATCGGCCGTGCTGCTCAAACCGAGCGAGATGACGCCCCGTTTCATTCCCGTGCTGCGCGCCTGCGTCCAGGAGACCCCGGGCCTGGCCGACGTGTTCGCGGTGGTCGAGGGCGACGGCTCCACCGGCGCCGCGATGATCGAGGTCGCCGACGCCGTCTGCTTCACCGGCAGCGTGCGGACCGGCCGCGTCATCGCCGCAGCGGCGGCAGCCCGCTTCATCCCGGCGTTCCTCGAGCTCGGCGGGAAGGACCCGGCGATCGTCACGGCATCGGCCGGCCTCGACAACGCCGCCTCCGCGCTCCTGTGGGGCTCGACCATCAACTCCGGCCACTCCTGCATGTCGATCGAGCGCGTCTACGTGGACCGGCGTGTCGCCGACGAGTTCGTGGCGACGCTGGTCGCCAAGGCGGAGCGCGTACGGCTCGCCCATCCCGGCCTCGGGGACGGGGAGATCGGGCCGATCATCGTGGCCGCGCAGGCGCAGATCATCCGCGAGCACCTGGACGACGCCGTCGAGAAGGGCGCCCGGGTGCGCACCGGCGGTACGGTCGAAGACCTCGACGGCGGCGTCTACCTGCGCCCGACCGTACTGACCGAGGTCGACCACACAATGCGGGTGATGCGCGAGGAGACCTTCGGGCCGGTCATCCCGGTGATGGCGTACGACGGCGCGGACGAGGCCGTCGCGCTCGCCAACGACACCGACTTCGGGCTCAGCGCCGCCGTGTTCGCGGGCACGACCGACGAGGCGCTGTCGATCGCGCACCGCCTCGAGGTCGGAGCGGTCAGCGTCAACGACGCCTGCCTGACCGGAATGGTCCCCGCCGTGGAGAAGAACTCCTTCAAACTGTCCGGTCTCGGCGCCTCCCGGATGGGCCCGCCCTCCGTACGGCGCTTCCTGCGGCGGCGTGCCCTGCTCGTACGCACCGCGACCGGCCCCCGGCCCTGGTATTACGACGGCGCCTCCGGCCAGGCGGAGGAGCGATGACCACCGGAGCGGCTCCCAACGCGACGCTCCCCATCCCGTGATCTTGCGACAGACGGAAAGCACTACAGGAGATCCACCAGTGGAACACAGCTACGACCTCGTGGTGGTCGGCGCCGGCACCGCCGGCATCCCCTGTGCGGCGGAGGCGGCCCTCGGGGGTGCGCGGGTGCTTCTGGTGGAGAAGGACCACCAGATCGGCGGCACGCTGCACATCTCGGGCGGACACATGGCGGCGGCGGGGACGCGGCGGCAGGCCGAGCGAGGCATCGCCGACTCCGTCGAGGCGCACCTGACCGACATCCGCCGGATCAGCGCCGGGACCGCCCGCGACGACCTCGTCCGCATCACCGCTGAGAACGCGGCCGAGACCGTCGACTGGCTGGACGACCGGGGTTTCCGCTTCGCCTCGGAGACGCCGCGCATCATCTACGGCCACGAGCCGTACGCCACGGCACGGACCTATTACGGGGTCGACGAGGCGGTGTCGATCCTGGAGGTGTTCGAACGCCTGCTGGACGAGGCCGTCGCGACGGGCCGGCTGGACCTGTGGAAGAACTCCCCGGTGATCGGGCTCACCCCCGGCGAGGACGGCGGGGTCGGCGGGGTGACCGTCCTGCGCGGCGGCGCAGAGGACGTGGAGGTGCGGGCCCGTCACGTGGTCCTGGCCACGGGCGGGTTCGCGGCCGATCCGGAGCTGTTCCTCGAGCTGGAGGGAGCCCCGCTCGTGTCGGCGGCGCACCCGACCTCCACCGGCGACGGGATCCACCTGGCCAGGGAGCTGGGAGCCGCCGTGGCCGGGACGGGTTCGTTCCTGCCCACGTTCGGCGGCCTGCCCCATCCGACCTCGCCGGGAAGGGCCAACTGGTCGGACCGGCAGCTCCTCATCGCGGCCGAACGCCCGCCCGTCGAGATCTACGTCGACAAGCACGGCCGGCGCTGGGTCGCCGAGGACGAGCTCTCGATCGACGACAAGGAACGCGCGCTCACCCGCATCGACGACATGACCTTCTGGACCGTGTTCGACGACGCGATGGTCGAGTCGACCCGGTCGGGCCGTCCGCTCGTGGTGGGCTGGACTCCCGAGGACCTGCGCGCCCGCGCCGACCAGCGCACCGGCGTGCACTCGGCCGGCACGCTGGAGGAACTCGCGGCCAAGGCGGGGATCGACCCGGCCGGGCTGGTCGCGACGGCCGCCCGCTACAACGAGGCGGTGGCCGCCGGCGAGGACACCGACTTCGGCCGCACCCATCTGCCGCTGCCTCTCGCCCGCCCGCCCTTCTACGCGATACGCAACCACGCCATCTCCCTGGTCACGTTCGCCGGTCTCGACATCGATTCGGACTTCCGGGTACGCAGGACCGACGGCTCGTCGATGCGCAACCTGTACGCCATCGGCGAGGTGATCGGCGCGGCGGCCACCTGCGGGCAGAGCTTCTGCTCGGGGATGCTGGTCACGCCCGCCATCACGTTCGGCCGGCTGCTGGGCCGCCGCCTCGCCGCTGGGTGAGATCGGCCCGGTGAGATCGGCTCGATGAGGTCGACCCGGTAAGGCCGGGCTCGTCTGTAACGCCGGACGCCGGCTGCGATGACACAAAGGCATGCATCCGGCTCCGGCTGACCGGCGGTCCCAGATCTCGGTACACGGCATCAGGAGCCGTGCGGTGGAGCGCGCGTCGTCACCCCTGTAGGCGGCGGTGATGGTGACGCTTACCAGGACGGTCTTAACGCCCCGCGGATCGACCGGTCAGGCGATCGCGTCGAGGTGGCGGGCGAGCATCGCGGCGTTGGCAGCGGCCGAGCCGGGATCTCCCAGGGGCGCGAAGGTGATCTCGGTGGCGTGCTCCAGCAGCCGCAGCGCCATCGGGGTCATCGGCGCCAGCGGATCGGTGCGCGTGCTGCCGACCAGCGCGGGCCGCCGTACCAGCGGCAGCCGTTCCGAGCAGGGCCACCGCCAGGCGGCGCGGTAGCAGCGGTGATAGTGGGGCGCCGAGCGCAGCATGTCGAGCACGATCCGCTGGAGGAACTCCGGCCGGTAGGCGTCGACGTCCCGGACGCCGGACGGGGTGTGGTTGAACCAGGGCCACCATAGCGCCATGTCGGCGCTGGCTCCCCAGGCTCGGCGCAGGTGCGAGCCGTGCGTGTCGGGGGTCAGGTCCACGAAATAGTTCGCCATGACGGAGGCGACCAGATCGGGCTGATCGTCGAACAGCGGCACCCCGTCGAGGACGAGCGCGCCCACCCGATGCGGTGCCGCGATGGCCAGCTCGACGGCCAGCCCGGCGCCGGTGTGGGTGCCGTACACGTCGCACGTCTCGACGCCCAGCGCGTCCAGCATCTCGACCAGCGGCGGCACGTAGGTGCCGGCGAGGGTCGTCGCGTCCTCCCCGGCGGCGTCGGGCGGCGGAGTGGACCGGCCGTGGCCGGGGGTGTCCCACACGATGGTCGGCCGGGACTCGCCCAGCGCCCTGGCGAGCGGCTCCAGGCCCGACCCGGATCCGGGGTTGGCGTGCAGCATCAGCACCGGGCGGCGGCCGGACGACCGGTCGCCGAAGCGGCGGACGTGGACGACGCCCGTGCCCACCCGGACGTACGCGCGCTCCCCCTGGTCGGCATCCGCCTGCTCGGCGGGCCCGTCCCCCTCGGGAAGGGCCAGGATGTCGGCGACCGGGTCGTCTCCCGCGACGACCACGCCGGCGGCCGCCGCCAGGCCGGACCAGGCCTCCGCCGCGCTCGACGCGAGCCGCCGGTGCGCGTCGCCGTGCCCGGCCGTGTCGAGGAAGAGGGCGTGCAGAACCTCCGGAGGAGGCAGCCCCCGCCTGCGCCGGTTCGCCGCCACGGGGCGCCACCACGGGCTGAAGACCAGGCTGTCGCGCACCTCGTCCCAAAGGCGCAGCAGGTGGCCGCCGCTGCCGTCCGCCTGGGGCTGCGCCGGCGGACGCTCGGCCCCGGCGTACGGAACGCTCAGCGCCAGGACACCGCCGACCAGGCCGGGATGACGCCGGGCGAGCCGGGCGGCCACGGCGGCCCCGGCCCCCTCGGCGGCCACCGGGACCCGGCGCACGCCGAGCCGGGTGAGCGCCCCGGCCAGCGCGTCGGCCTGGGCGTCGAGGTCCCCGGCGGCGTCATCGGCCACGGTGGTGCCGCCGAAGCCGATCAGGTCCGGCGCGATGACCCGGCGGCGGCGCGCCACCGCGTCGATCAGTCCGGGGTCCCAGCCCGCCGAGCAGCCGGGAGCGTCGTGGAGCAGCAGCACGGGTGAACCGGTCCCGGCCTGGCGCAGGTGCAGCTGGCCCGAGGGCAGATCGACGTATCCCGGTCGCATTGCTGTTCCTCTATTTAGAACGCTGTTTCAAACGAGGAACCTATTGGCCAGCGGACGGACATGTCAACGGCGGCTCATGGGATGCTGGACCGACCCCGATCACAAGGAACCGCGACCACATGGAACTGGGAGACCGGCGATGACCCACCCCCTCGGCATGCCGCCCGCACCTCGGCGCACCCCTCTCGACGCGGAGGAGCGGGTCCGGGCCGAGGAGACCTTCTCCACCCTCGTCGCCCGGCATCTCGTCACCGAGGGACGGTTCAGGGTGAGCGCCGACACCCCGGAGATGGTGGAGCTGTTCCAGCAGGTCGCCCGCAGGGTGGGCGACCTGCTCCGGCGGCCCGTGGTCAGCTACGCCAACGGCAGGTACATCGTGATCACCTTCGGCGGGGAGGGAGCCCCCGGCCTCACCCCTGCGGACGCGTGAGCGAGCCGTACGTCGGCGGCGCGCTCAGCCGATAGACCCGCGCCGCCGTGCCACCGAAGACCACGCCCCGCTCGGCCAGCCGGACGCGCCCGAGTACAGTGCCCGCATGCACCCCGAGTCCGTCGCCGGCCTTTCCAGTGGGGAGTCGGCCGATGCGCCTTCCTGACCGGGTCTACGCCGTCTGCTCGGAGGTCCCGCCGGAGGTCGTGGGCGGCCTGGGGCGGTACGCCGAGCGGATGATGCCGGTCCTCGGCGAAGGCGGCGTCCCCGTCGTGGTGTTCGGGACCGCGGGCCGCGGGCGGGCGCGGCGGACCGAACGCTTCGGCGACGTCACGCTGCACCGGCTGACCGCGGCGGGCCTCGGCCTCGCCGGGAATCCCCGTCTGCCGCGCGGGCTGCGGCTGCCGGCCAGGACGGCCGGGCTGCTCGTGTTCAACCTGCGCGCGGCCGTACGCGTCCTGCGCGCCGAGGCGGGCCGCACCCGGGCGGAACGGCACGGCACGGTGGTGGCCGTGCACGACTGGATGGGCTGCCCGGCCGGAATCGTGTGCGGGCTGCTCGGCCGCGTGCCGGTGGTCTTCCACGTCCACACCCGCGAGCTCAACGCGGCCCCCGGGCGGCGCCGCCCGCCTCATGCCGCCCTGCTCGACGCGCTGGAGACCGTACAGGCCCGGATGGCCCGTCTCATCGTGGTGCCGAGCGCCACGATGCGCGACGAACTGACGGCCCGGGGCTGGCCGGCCGACCGGATACGCCTGGTGCCGCACGGCTTCGAGGCCCCCGAGCTCCTGCGCCTGACCGGGCTTCCCGACGACGAACGCGACCGGGTCCGTACGGAGATCAGACGCCGCTACCTACCCGGCGGCGAGGGCAGGCTCATCGTCTTCGCGGGCCGCCTGGCCCCCCACAAGGGCGTCCACACACTCGTGCGGGCCGTGCCCCGGCTCGTCGAAGAACACCCCGGCACCCGGATCGTGCTCGTCGGCGCCGAACTCCCACAGACCGACGACGCGGCGGTGCTGGCCCGGTCGATCGAGGAGACGGGCACCGCCGCCCACGTGGTCGCCGAGAACCGGTTCCTGCCGTCCGCCGAGGTGTTCGCGCACTTCCTCGCCGCGGACGTGTGCGTCTTCCCCTCCACGTACGAACCGTTCGGCCTGGTCGCCGTCGAGGCCATGGCGCTGGGACGGCCCGTCGTGGTGGGACCCGGCTTCTCGCCGGAGGTGGTCGGGGACGGCGCGCTGCGCTGCGTACACGACGACCCGGAGGAGCTGGCGGAGGCCCTGTTGCACTGCCTCGACGATCCCCGGGAGGCGGCCGGGCTCGCCCGGCGGGGCGCCGAGCACGTCCGGCGGCACTACAGCTGGGCGCTCACGGGAGAGCGCACGCTGGCGGTGTACGGCGAGGCCATGCGGTGACACCGGCGCGTTCGGCCTCGACCGGCCGGTGGCTTGAAGATCAGGCCGTGCCGTCGTACGCGCTGATCCCGCACACCTGCGCGGCCGCGGCCATCGGGACGTCTTCGGTGAGGCCGCGGACCAGCAGCGCCTCTACGCCGAGCAGCATCGCCCGCGCCGTGTCCTGCGACAGGTAGGCGGTGTCGACGATGAGGCCGAGCTGCCCGGTGTGCAGGGCCGTGCCCACGGTGAAGAACACCTTGAACCTGACCCCGGGCCAGGTGTCCGTGACGTGCGTGCTGGTCCGCTCGGCGAGGCGGGCCGGATCCTCGTCGTGGACGGATCTGGGCAGGCCCGGCCAGGTGGCGATCGTCCGCCGGTCGTTGAAGAACGCGTCCAGGTCCGGCTCCCGGCCGCGCAGGCGGCCGATCTCCTCCCGCATGGCCTGCATCGCGAACGGGTCGTACTGCGCGCCGCGGTACGCGGCGAGCGCGCCGTGATGCGCCGCCCGGCAGGTGGCGGCGAAGTCGGAGCCGGGCAGGTCGAGCGCGAACAGCCCGTCCTGTTCGACCGTGCCGACCATGGCCCGGGTACGCGGCTCGCGGCGGTTGCTGTGGACGAGCTGCATGACCGCCCTCCGGCGGCCGCTCACCGTGGCCAGGACCGTCGCGCAGGCGGCGAGCAGGACGCTCGTCGTGCTGACCGACCAGCGCTCGGCCAGCCGTTCCGCCGCGACGGGAAGTGCGACGGACTCCATGCCGACCTCGATGAACCGGGGGTCGTCCGCCTCGCGCGGGAGGTGGTCGAACACGTCGAGCGGCGCCTCCTCCAGCACCGAGCGCCAGTATCGGACCGATCTCGCCGAGCGGGCGGCGAACGGCTCCGTGCTCTCCAGGGCCGCCTGGTCCATCGGCTGCCACTCGGGGGGCGGCGTCCGCTCGCCCCTGAGCAGCCCCCGCCACTCGACCGCGAGCAGGTTCAGCGCCTGGAAGTCCACCGCGAGGTGGGTGAAGGCGAGCCCCAGCGCCCTCGGCCTGCCGTCCTTGAACACGATGGCGCAGCGCAGCGGCAGCTCTTCCCCATGGGTGAAGACCCTTCCGCGCAGCTCACCGGCGAGCCGCTCGGCCACCCGCAGCGCGGGCTCCGATCCCGCCTCCACCAGCCGTACGACCAGCTCGCCGTCGCGCTTCACCCGCTGCACGGGCCCCTCCGGCGTGGCGGCGAAGGTGGTGCGCAGGCTCTCGTGCCGCTCGATCAGCCGTCGCAGCGCGTCCAGCACCGCGCCGAGGTCGCGTTCGCCGTAGACGGGCAGCACCCAGGGGCAGTTGAGGAAGGTCTGGCCGTCCCCCATGAGGTGAACGGCCCGCCACATCAGCCGCTGTCCCCACGTCAGCGGCGCCTCACCGGCGCGTGCCCCGGTGAACGTCACGGTCGCGGACTCCGAGAAGGATCCCCGGGTCATCGCGGCGACCTCGCCGGGTGGTCGGCGCAGGCAGCCGAGGAACGGCGCCTCCTGTCCGGTGGATTTCGGCGAGAGCATCCGAAAGTTTTCGATCCCCAGGCTTCAGAATCCGCACCGTATACCGCCATAGAACGCCTCATCTCGACCACCGTAAATCCATCACAGGGCAGAATAGGCAACAACGACGAGCCACGGTGCCGAAACCATAAATATAAATACCCGAAAGTTTCACCCCCCCGGCCCCAAACCCCACCCGTGATCTTGTGAATTCTTGCAGGCCCACCCCTCGACCTGCGCAAACCAATCTCGTGATCTTGCAGTTCCTCGCAAGCGAGCCACCCGACGTGCACCTATGTGTTAACCGATCTTGCACTCGGCGATGAAGTGCAAGATCGCCAACACCGTTTCCGCTGCTCTCGGAGCGGGCCTGCGAGTATTCGCAAGATCACAGGCATGGGGTGGGGGGTTATGAGTCGAGCAGGGCGGCCGCCTCCTCGTCGGTCATGGCGGACAGCTCGGCGATCAGCAGCTCCTCCACGGCCTCCGCGAGTTCGGCGACCGTGCGCTGGGCGAACAGGGTCCTGATCGGGACCTCCACCCCGGTGGCCGCGCGCAGCCGGGCCGCGATCCTGGTCGCCAGCAGGGAGTGGCCGCCCAGGGCGAAGAAGTCGTCGTGGACGCCGACCTCCACCCCCAGCAGCTCGGACCAGACCGCGGCCACGAGACGCTCGGCGTCGGTGCGCGGCGGCACGTGATCGGCCCGCGGCTCGGCCTGCCCCGGGTCCGGCAGCGCGGCCCGGTCGATCTTTCCCCTGGTGGTGAGGGGGAAGGCGGCCAGGCGTACCCACCGGGTGGGCACCAGGTGGCGGGGCAGGGTGCGTTCCAGCTCGAACCGGAGGTCGGCGGGGTCGGCCGTGCCGGCGACGTAGGCCACGAGGTCGTCGCCGCGCGCGGTGACCAGCGCCTGGTTCACCCCGGGGTGGGCCAGCAGCCGCGACTCCACCTCCCCCGGCTCGATGCGGAAACCGCGCACCTTGACCTGCGCGTCGAGGCGGCCCAGGAACTCCAGCCGCCCGTCGGCACGCCAGCGTGCGCGGTCACCCGTCAGGTAGCGGCGGGACCCCGGCGCGCCGTACGGGTCGGGCACGAAGGCGGCGGCCGTGAGGGCCGGGCGGCCGAGGTAACCCCTGGCCACGCCCGCACCGCCGATGGCCAGCTCCCCCACGGCGCCGCGCGGCAGCGGCTCGCCCCGCGTGTCCAGGACGTGGACGGAGGCCGCCCCCACCGGGACGCCGATCGGCACCCGGCGCTCGGCCGCGTCGGCCACGTCGCCCGGGCCGTCCTCCGGATCGCCGCCCAGCTCGCCGCGCAGCTCGCCGCCCAGGTCGGCCGCCGTGGCGATCACGGTGGCCTCGGTCGGGCCGTAGGTGTTGACCAGGCGCACCGAGTCGCCGAACCGGGCCCGCCACCGGGCGACGGCGTCGGACGACACCTGCTCCCCACCGAGGATCACCAGCCGCAGGTCCGGCGGCCAGGCGATCTCGTCGATGTCGTCGACCAGGTGGTGCCAGTAGGCGGTCGGCAGGTCGAGCACGGTGACGCCCGCGCCCTGCGGCGAGGCGAGCAGGTCGGGCAGGGTGGCGGCGCCGTCGGGAAGCAGCACCAGCGTGGCCCCGGCCGCCAGCGCCGGGAAGATCTCCTCGACGTGGGTGTCGAAGCTCAGCGAGGCGAACTGGACGATCCGGTCGCCGGGGGCCAGGCCGTACGCCTCGCGCATCCAGCGGACCCGCGCGGCGACGGAGCCGTGCTCGATCAGCACGCCCTTGGGCACGCCGGTGGATCCGGACGTGGAGATCACGTACGCCCCGTCCCGCCCCGTGACCGGGACCGCGTCGAAGGGCGGAGCGTCCGCCGGGCCGCCGGAGGTGGCGAAGGGGACGATGACGGTGGCGAACGGCGGGGCCTCGCCGTCGGTGACGAGATAGGCCGCTCCCCGGTCGGTCATGGCCAGGTCGGTCAGCGAGGCGGCCAGGCGCTCGGGCGGGTCGGCGGGGTCCAGCGGCAGATAGGCCGCGCCGGCCCGCCAGATCGCGAGCAGGGCGGTGATCGCCTCGACCGAGCGGGGCAGGCGCACCCCCACCACGTCGCCGCGCCGGACGCCCCGCTCCAGCAGGGAGGCGGCCAGCCGGCCGGCGCTCTCGTGCAGTTCGGCGAAGGTGACCGACCGCTCGCCGCAGGCCACCGCGGTCGCGCCGGGGAGCCTGGCGGCCGTCTCGGCGAGCAGTTCGGGCACGGCCGGGCCGGGCTCGGCCGCCCCGTCGCCGGCCAGCCGGTCGATGTCCGCCAGGTCGGCGTCCGTCCACAGGCGCAGGGCCGAGACCGGGGTGGCCGGGGCCGCCGTGATCGACTCCAGCAGCAGGTCGAACCGCTCGGCCAGCCGTGCGATGGTCTCGGGCGCGACCATGCCCGGGTCGTGGCAGAAGGAGACGATCAGCTCGCCGTGCTCCCACCACGCCTCGACCAGCAGGTCGCCCTTGAGCTGGCGGTAGCCGTCGGTGAACCCCTCCACTGTCAGTTCCCCGAAGGGCGGGGGCACGCCGTCGTTCTGGCTGTGCAGGATGAACATGCTGGGCATCAGCGTGTCCGGCTGCTGCCGGAACCGTTCGAACGGGACGCCCGGCCGGCTCATCGCCGCCAGTGCCTCGGTGCGGGTGCGGGCGAGGAACTCGGTGAAGGACGGGTCGCCGCCGAGGTCGGCGCGCAGCACCACGGTCTGGGTCAGGTAGCCGACGAGCGGCTCCAGCTCCACCCGGTCGCGGCCTGCGACGGCGGTGCCGACGAGGATGTCGCGCCGGCCGGTGTGCCGGAAGATCAGCACCTGGTAGGCGGCCATCATCACGGTGAACAGCGTCGTCCGGTTCTCCCTGGCCAGCCGGTCGAGCGCGTCGGCCAGCCGCGCGGGGAGCCTGCTGTGGTGGTAGGCGGCGTGCCCGGGGCGGTGTCCGGGGATCAGCCGGTCGAACGGCAGATCCGGGGGCGGCGGGTCGGCCAGGCGCTCCTGCCAGTACGGCACCGCACGCTCGGCCCGCCTGCGCTGCCAGCGGGCGTAGTCGCTGGGCTGCACGGGCAGCGGCCTGTGCCGGGGCTCGCGGCCCAGCACGCGGGCGGTGTAGAAACCGGCCAGGTCGTTGACGAGCACGTTGAACGACCAGCCGTCGGCGACGATGTGGTGCAGGGTCAGGCACAGCACGTGGTCGTCGGCGCCGAGCTCGATCATGGCGAGCCGCACCGGCGGCCGGGCGGCCAGGTCGAACGGCGCGTTGACGCGTTCTGCGACCAGCCGCTCGGCCTCGGCGACCGGATCCGCGGCGTCGCGCGCCGACAGCCACTCGATCGGCAGCTCCGCCGAGGGGGCGGAGTCCGTCCAGGGCACGCCGTCCACCTCGACGAAACGGGTGCGCAGGCTCTCGTGCCGGGCCACCAGGTCGGCGACCGCGCCGGTGAGGACGTCGCGGTCCAGCGGCCCGCGCAGCCGGCGGACCTGGAAGACGGTGTAGGTCGCGTCGTCGGGTTCGAGACGCTGCAGCAGCCACAGGCGTTCCTGGGCCGGGGACAGGGGCGCCCTCATGCGTCCGGCGCCAGTTCGTCGAACAGGGTGGACAGTTCCTCGGCGCTGAGGCCGTCGAGCTGGTCGCGCAGGGCCGCCACCCCGATCAGGTCGAGGTCGTCGGGATCGAGCCGTTCGATCGCCTCGGCCAGCCCGGCGACGGTCGGGTGCTCGAACAGCGTCACGATCGGCACCGCCACCGCGAACGCGGCCTGGATCCTGGCGATGATCTGCGTGGCGGTCAGCGAGTGCCCGCCGAGGTCGAAGAAGTCGTCGTCCACGCCGACCGGCTCCTCGACGCCCAGCACCTCGGCCCACATGCCGGCCAGCTCGACCTCCATCGCGGTGACCGGAGCGCGGTAGGGGACGCCGACGGTCCTGGTCCACTCCGGCACCGGCAGCGCCGCGCGGTCGAGCTTGCCGTTGGGCGTGAGGGGCAGGGCGTCCAGCAGGTTCATCCGGCCGGGCACCATGTATTCGGGCAGCCGCTCGCGCAGCCGGGTGCGCAGGCCGGCCCAGAGCGCCGCCGCGTCGATCTCCGTCCCGGCGGCCGCGTCGGGGACGACGTGGGCGACCAGCCGGGGCTGGCCGTCGGGGCCGGCATGGACGCCCACCGCGGCCTGCCGTACCCCGGGGCCGGACCGCAGCACGGTCTCGATCTCGCCGAGCTCGATGCGGAAGCCACGGATCTTGACCTGCTGGTCGGCGCGGCCGAGGTATTCGAGCCGGCCGTCGGGGGTGACCCTGGCCAGGTCGCCCGTGGCGTACATCCGGGCGCCCGGACGGTCGGAGAAGGGGTCGGGCAGGAAGCGGGCGGCGGTCTGCGCTGGCATGCCGTGGTAGCCGCGGGCCAGGCCGGCGCCGCCGATGTACAGCTCGCCGGCCTCACCCGCCGGCACGGGCTCGCCGTCGGGGCCGAGGATGTGCACGCTCGTGCGGGCGATCGGCTCGCCCAGGTCGATCGGGGCCGGGGAGGGCGCGACCCGCCCGGCGGTCGACCAGACGGTGGTCTCGGTCGGGCCGTAGACGTTCCACAGCTCGGCGCCGCCGGACAGCAGCGCGTCGGCCAGGTCGCGGGGCAGCGCCTCGCCGCCGCACAGGCGCAGGCGGACGCGGTCGGGCACCCCGCCCGAATCCACCAGGATGCGCCATCCGGCGGGCGTGGCCTGCATGGCCGTGACGTCCTCGGCGACGGCGCGCTCGCGCAGCGCCGGGCCGTCGGCCGCCTCCCCCGCCGAGACGACGACCACCCGCGCGCCGCAGATCAGCGGCAGGAGCAGTTCGAGTACGGAGATGTCGAACGACAGCGTGGTCACGGCGAGCCACGCGTCGGCGCTCGTCAGAGCGAGGTCGGACGCGAACGACTCCAGCAGGTTGGTCACCGCGGGGTGCGGCACCGCCACGCCCTTGGGCCGCCCGGTGGACCCCGACGTGTAGATCACGTACGCCACGTCCCCCGCGACGGGTTCAGCGGCCGGGCCGCCGGGAACGGGCGCGTTCGCCGGAATCCCGCCCGGGGTCAGCTCCAGCACGTCGGGTACGCCCTCGACCAGCGCGCGGTTCACCTCCGGCCAGGTCAGCACGAGGCCGATGCCCGCGTCCTCACGCATGAGACGCAGCCGGTCGGCGGGGAAGGCCGGGTCGAGCGGCACGTAGGCGCCGCCGGCGGCCCAGACGGCAAGCACGGCGACGAGCATCCCGCCGGTCCGCTCCAGGCAGACCCCCACCGGGACCTCCGGCCCCACGCCGCGCTCACGCAGCACCGCCGCCAGGTTCTCGACCCGCCGCCACAGCTCACCGTAGGTCAGCTCGCCATCCGGCGCGCGTACGGCGACGGCGGCCGGAGTGCGGTCGCACCAGCGCCGGACGAGGTCCAGCGTCGAACTCATGAGTCATCAACCTTTCCACTCGGACAGCCGGAGGTCGGGGTCGGCTCCGACCCGGGCGATCAGCCCGGTGAAGTCCTGGACCAGCCGCCGCGCGGTCGCGGCCGAGAACAGATCGCTGTTGTATTCGAAGTAGCCGCCCAGACCCTCCGGGCCGCGGTAGACGTCCGCCCACACGTCCGCCTTGGTGCGCCCGGTCTCCGGGGGCGGGTAGACCTCGACGGACAGGTCGCCCATGCTGGTGCGCAGCAGGTCGTCCTTGGGCAGGTTGTGCAGGTTGAACATCACCTGGCACAGCGGCGGCCTGCTCAGGTCGCGGGGCAGCCGCAGCGCCCCGAGTATCCGCTCGAACGGGACGTCGGCACGGGACAGCGCGCGCAGCGTGTCCGGCCGGATCCGCGCCAGGACCTCGCGGAAGGTGGGATCGCCGGACAGGTCGGCGCGCAGCGCGATGGTGTTGGAGAAGTAGCCGATCACCGGCGCGTACTCCGAGCGGCCGCGCCCGGCGACGGGCACGCCGACGCAGAAGTCGTCCTGTCCCGCCGCGGCGCCGAGCGTCCACTGGTAAGCGGCGAGCAGCGCCATGAACAACGTGCACCGCTCCCGCCTGGCCACCCCCTCCAGCCCGGCGATCACCTCGTCCGGCACGGCGAGGGGCTCCTTCGCGCCGCGTCCGCTCCACCGGGGCGGGCGCGGACGGTCGCCGGGGAGGTCGAGCGCGGGAACCCCGGCGAGCCGCCCGGTCCAGTAGTCGAGCCGTTCCCGGCCGGACGTCTCGGCCTCGCGGCGTTCGGCCGCGACGAAGTCGGCGTAGGTGACCGCGAGCTCCGCCAGCACCGGTTCCCGGCCCTCACGGCGGGCGGCGTAGCACTCGGCGAGCTCGCGCATGAGGACGTCGAGCGACCATCCGTCACCGGCGATGTGATGCAGCACGATGCAGAGCACGGCGTGCTCGCCGTCGACCTCCATGAGGGCGACCCGCATCGGCGGCTCGCGCTCCAGGTGGAACGGCCGGTTGAAGAACGCGGCCACGGCCTCGTCGATGACGGCCTGCTCGCCGCCGCCTGGCCGGATGCGCTCCAACTCCACGGGGGCGGGCGGGGGGACCACCTGGACCGGGCGGTCGCCGTCCAGGCGGAACCGGGCGCGCAGCACGTCGTGCCGCCCGGCCACCCGGGTGAACGCCCAGGCCAGCGCGGCGGCGTCGATCGGGCCGCGCAGCCGTACGCACCACAGGATGTGGTTGCCGCTGTCGTCCGGGTCGAACCTGCTGAGGAACCACAGCCGCTCCTGACCGGACGACAGCGGCCCCGAGGGCAGCCGATCCGCGGCCCGGTCGGCCAGGGAGCGGCGCAGTGCCTCGCGGCGGGCGGGGGGCAGCGCGGCGAGCCGCCGCAGCAGCGCCTCCCGCGTGTCCGGCGCGGTCACCTACACCCCGCCCCGTACGCTGCGCGGCCGCATGTCGGTCCAGACCTCGGCGATGTGGTCCAGGCACTCCTGGCGGGTGCCGGAGAACCCGGTCGGCGTCCAACCGGCCGGGATCTCCCTGCCCTCCCACCAGATGGAGTACTGCTCCTCGTCGTTGACGACCACCCGCATCGAGCCCTCGCCCGGCGGCTCGGAGTCGCGTTCGCCGGTGTGGCCGATGTTTTCGCTCATGTAAGTTCCTTCTCGATGGCAAGGGCCAGGTCCCCGCGCCCCCAGTTCTCAGGTGAACAGACGGCGGGCGAACAGATCTCGGGCGAAGAGGGCTCGGGCAGGCAGATCTCGCGTAACCGGTCGAGCGGCACGTCCTCGGTCACGCTGCGCACCAGCAGCGTCTCGACGCCGCGCAGCATCGCGTACGCGGTCGGGCGGGGCAGGTAGGCCGTGTCGGTCAGCAGAAAGAGCTGGCAGGTGTGGGTGGCGGGGCCGGTGGCGAAGAACACCTTCGCGTCGACCTCGGACCAGGCGCCCACGAAGAACGTCCGGGTGCGCCCGGTCAGCTCGGCGGGCTCGCCCCTCGGCCGGTTGGGCCAGGTCGGCACGGTACGCACGTCGTTGAAGTACGCCGACAGGTCGGCCGGGCCGACCTCGTCGCGCAGCCGCATCATCGCGTAGGGCTCGTAGTGCGCGTGCCGGTAGGTGATCAGCGCCTGCCGGTGTCCGGCCCTGGCGGCGTCGGCGAACGTGCCGTCCGGCAGGTCGAGCGTGAACAGCCCGTCCTGTACGGCGGTGCCGACCATGTCGCGCAGGCGCGCGTCGTGGCGGTTGCCGACGATGAACTGCATGACGGCCTTCCGGCGGCCGGTGACGGCGGTCAGCAGCGCGGCCGCCGCCGACAGCAGGACGCTGGTCGTGCTGACCGACCAGCGCGCCGCCAGCGTCTCCGTGGCGGCGGCCACGGCGGCTGACTCCATGCCGATCCGGACGAACCTCGGGTCCTCCGGCGTTCCCGGCGGGTGGTCGAAAAGCGTCGCCGGGACGTCACGCAGCACCGAGCTCCAGTGGCGCAGCGTCCGCTCGCCGCGGGCCCGGCCCGCCGCGCTCTGCTCGTGGGCGGCCTGGTCGCGTGGCTGCCAGGCGACCGGCGGCAGCCGCTCGCCGGTGAGCAGCGGCCGCCACTGCGCGGCCATCACGTCCAGGGCCCCGGCGTCCACCGCGAGGTGGGACAGCGCGAAGGCCAGCGCCCTGGGACGTCCGTCCGCCGTCACCACGGCGCAGCGCACCGGCAGTTCCCCGCCGTAGTCGAAGCCCTTGGCCGCCAGCTCGGCGGCGACGGCCGCCGCGACCTCGCGCGGCCTGCCGCCGGCGGCGTCGAAGACGCCGACGGTGAGCCGTCCGCGCGCGGCGATCCGCTGCACGAAATCGTCCGGCGGCGCTCCCGGATCCGTGCCGCCCCCCGCCGCCCCGGCGGACGGGCTGATGGTGGTGCGCAGCGACTCGTGGCGGGTGATCAGCCCGGTCAGGGCGCGCAGCACGGTCGGCAGGTCCGGCTTGCCGGCGACGGGCAGCACCCACGTCATGTTGAAGTACGGATCGCCGTCGTCGAGCCACCTGGTGATCCGCCAGATGGCGCGCTGACCCCACGTGAGGGGCGCCTCACCGCCGTCGGCCGCGAACTCGACGGTCTCAGAGCCGAGGCGGACGAGGGCGGGCGCGGTCATCGACCGGCCGCCGTCGACCGCTCGGCGACGTGCCGGGCGAGCCCGTCCAGGGTGTCGAGGCTCGCCGGGTCGGGGTCCAGCTCGACGTCGAACTCGACCTCCAGCGCGTCGATCAGCCGCAGATAGGCGAGCGAGGTGACGCCCAGCGCGGGCAGCGTGCAGTCGGCCGCCAGGATCTCCGCGACGCCCGGGTCGCCGTCGCAGGCCTGGGAGATCAGCTCGGCGAGGCGCTC